>JAIENA010000246.1 GCA_019751755.1 Burkholderiaceae bacterium
GATTCCGCCACCGTCACGTCACCATCGGTGATCACCGGCGACTTGCCCAGCGGGTGGATGGCGCGCAGCGAAGCCGGCGCCAGCATGGTTTTCGCATCGCGCTGGTAACGCACGATTTCATACGGCAAACCCAGTTCTTCCAGCAGCCATAGCACGCGCTGCGAGCGGGAATTATTGAGGTGGTGGACTACGATCATGGCACTCTCTCATAAAAAAGCACGGCCGTGCGCCGCAAACCAGCAGCTTAGCAGTTTCGCCCATAGTGCGCCGTGCAGATGCTGAATATCAATGCAAATGATAATAATTCACATTTACTTAGGAAGTAGAAGTTGCTATCATCTTTCGGATATTCACTACTTTTTTAAGAAAAAGATCATGGCAATCAAGAGCCGCAAACATTCGACTCCAGGTTATACCCAGATGAGTACTGTCCTGGCCGCCATGCTGTTGCCGGTCGCAGCAGCACACGCCGCCGACGCCATTCCCGCCCCACCTGCCGGTGGCGTGATGCAGGAAGTGCGCGTCGAAGGCGTGAAGGAAAACGAGTTCAAGGCGGACCGCGCCAACTCCGCCAAATACACGGAATTGCTGGTCAACACGCCGCAAACCATTACCGTCATCAAGAAAGAATTGATTGAGCAGCAAGGCGCCGTGACGCTGGCCGACGCGCTGCGCAACACCCCCGGCGTGGGCGCCTTCTTCCTCGGTGAAAACGGCAACACCAACACCGGCGACGCGATCTACATGCGCGGCTTCGACGCCTCGTCCAGCATTTACGTCGATGGCGTGCGCGACATGGGCTCGATTTCGCGCGACATCTTCAATATCGAACAGATCGACATCGTCAAAGGCCCGGCCGGCACCGACGGCGGCCGTGGCTCGCCGACCGGCTCGATCAACCTGGGTTCCAAGCAAGCCACCATGCAGGATGCCTATTCCGGCATCGTAACGGTCGGCAGCGGCCAGCAAAAGCGCGCCACCGCCGATGTGAACCAGGTAATCGACCTCAACAGCGGCACCGCTTTCCGCCTGAATGTGCTGGCGCAGGATTCCGGCAACCCGGCGCGCGACGTGATCAAGAACAAGCGCTGGGCCGTGGCGCCGACCATCGGCTTCGGCATCGGCAGCCCGACCCGCGTGTCGCTGAGCTTGCTGCACGTGGACCAGGACAATGTGCCGGATGGCGGCGTGCCGACCATCGGCTTGCCGGGCTATACCAGCCCGGGCGCCAGCACCAAGAATAAGGCCGACCCTCGCCTGTACCTGAACAGTGCACAGCGCGTTGACCCACGGGGCTTCTATGGCTCGACTTCGGACTATGACAAGGTCAAGGCCGACATGGCGACCGTGCGCATCGACCACGACTTCTCGCCGACCGTGAAGCTGCAAAACATGTCCCGTTACGGCAAGACCAAGCAGGATTACCTGCTGAGCGCATTCCGTGGCAATGCCGACAATCTGGTCACAGATATCCCGCAAAATCCTCCGGCCGCCGCTGTGGTGCTGCCGGCGTCGCAATGGACCTTGGCGCGCCCGGACCTGCGCACCATCAAGGATCAGGAAAACCAGTTGCTGGCCAACCAGACCACCGTGACCTTCGACTTCGATGGCGCGGGCATGAAACACACGGCGGTGGCCGGTCTGGAATTCATCAATGAAAAACAGCTGACCTATGGCTATGACACCAATAGCCTGGGCAAGCTGCAACCGGTGAATCTGTACAACCCGGATCCGAGCATGCCGTTCCTGACGGCGCCAGCGCCCAAGCGCAACGGTGTGTATGGCGACGCCACCACCAACACGCAAGCGCTGTACCTGTTCGACACCGCCAAGCTGGGCAACCAGTGGATGTTCAGCGGCGGCGTGCGCGTCGACCACTACAGCACTAGCTACAACGCGGTGGTGCTGACCTCGGGCGTATTCACGCCGGTAAAACTGGACCTGGCCGACACCCTGGTGACCGGCAAACTGTCCGCCCTGTATAAGCCGACCGAAAACAGCAGCGTGTACGCCACCGTGGCGACGTCCAAGCAGCCACCGGGCGGCGGCACGTTCGTGCTGAGCACGGCGGCCAACAGCGCGGCCAATCCAAAGTTCGATCCGCAATCGACGGTCACCAAGGAAATCGGCGGCAAGTGGGACTTCCTGAAACAAAAGCTGGCGCTGGCCGGCGCGATCTACCGCACCGACGTGCGTAACGAGATCGAACAGGACCCGACCGACCTGCTGTACTACCAGACCGGCAAGAAACGCGTGGACGGCATCGAAATCAGCCTGACGGGTGAACTGGCCCGCAACTGGCTGATCTCGGGCGGCTACTCGCACATGAAGACCAGCGTCACCTCGGGCAAGGTCTTGACCGCTGCCAACGAGAACGTCCTGAGCTACACGCCGAAGGATTCGTTCACCGTGTGGACCTCGTACACGCTGCCGATGGGCCTGAAACTGGGCGGCGGCGCCAACTACGTCGGCAAGCTGATGCGCGGCACCGACGGCGCGGTGGGTACCCCGGCGTTTGCCGATGCGTACCTGGTCGTCAACGCGATGGCCGCCTACCAGGTGACCCGCAACGTCGAGCTGCAAGTGAACATCAACAACGTGTTCGACAAAACCTACATCCAGGCCATCAACAAGTCCGGCTACCGCTACACCCCAGGCGCCCCGCGCTCGGGCAGCGTAACGGCCAATATCCGCTTCTGATCGCACACGGCCGGATCCCGCAGCAACGCAAAACGCCACCTTCGGGTGGCGTTTTTCATTGTGGGGTCAGGCGTGCATTGATGCGTTTTTACGATGGGGTCAGGCGTGCTTTCGTGCGCAGTCTTCATAGTGGAAAGCGGTGGCGGAGGTGCATTATCGGCCAGTCGGGCTGGCTTGCCATTGAGCCGGATTCATCAGTCAAAAGTGTGTATCCGTGAGGTTTTCCGGCCTGGATGAATGCACGATTGCACGCCTGACCCCAGGGGTTTTATGCACGAATGCACGCCCCACCGGGGGGCATCAGCGCTGTACGTGCAGGCGGATCACGCGGCGGGTGGTGGATGTGTCGGTGGGCGCGGACGGGTCGGCGGAAGAGGACGTGCCGCAGACGGACGCCTTGGCGGACGACGCGGCGCCGCAGCTGCCGCAACCACTGCCGCAGCTCGGCTCCGTCTTAAACAGCTTGGCCAGGCGCGCCTGATTGAAACCACGGCGCGTCAAGGCATACACGACCTGCTGGCGCCAGGCCAGCGGCAGGTAGCGCGTGCCCGCATGGAACGCGCTCGCCGCAACAATCACGCCAACAACAATCTGCTGCCACATATCAGCCTCCCAGGGCCAGTGCAACGCGGTAAGTGATAAACGACGCCGTATACGCCAGCGCAAACATGTAGCCCGCCATCATGAACGCATAGCGCACGTGGCCCGTCTCGCGGCGCACCACCGACAAGGTGGCAATGCACTGCGGTGCAAACACGTACCACGCCAGCAGCGCCAGCGCGGTGGACAGCGGCCAGCTTTGCGACAGAATCGGCTCCAGCTGCGAGGCCAATTCATCGCCCGTCTGCGACAGCGCATACACCGTACCCAGCGCCCCCACCGCCACTTCGCGCGCGGCCATGCCCGGCACCAACGCAATGCAGATCTGCCAGTTAAAACCGATCGGCGCAAAGATGACTTCAAGGGCGCGGCCCAACATGCCGGCCACGCTGTAATAAATCGGCGGATGGATGGCGCCTTCCGGCGCACCGGGGAAACTCGCCAGCAACCACAGCAGCACCATCAAGGTCAGGATGGTGGAGCCGACGCGGGTCAGGAAGATCTTGGCGCGCTCCCACAGGCCCAGGCCCAGGTTGCGCAAGTGCGGCAAGTGGTAGCTGGGCAGCTCCAGCATCAGCGGCTGCTGGCGGTTCGCGCCCATGGTGCGCTTCATGCAATACGCCACCGCCATGGCCGACACGATGCCCGTCACATACAAGGCAAACAGCACCAGCCCCTGCAAGTTCAGGATGCCGGCCACTTCACGGTCGGGAATAAAGGCGGCAATCACCAGCGCATACACCGGCAGCCGCGCCGAGCACGTCATCAGCGGCGCGATCATGATGGTGACCAGGCGGTCACGCGGGTTTTGAATGGTGCGCGCCGCCATCACGCCGGGAATCGCGCAGGCAAAGCTCGACAGCAGTGGAATGAAGGCGCGGCCCGACAAGCCCACGCCGCCCATCAGCCGGTCCAGCAGGAACGCGGCGCGCGGCAGGTAGCCGCAATCTTCCAGCACCAGGATAAAGAAGAACAGGATCAAAATTTGCGGCAGGAACACCAGCACGCTGCCGACGCCACCCAAGATGCCGTCGACCAGCAGCGAACGCAGCACGCCATCGGCCATGTGCGCCTTGACCAGTTCGCCGAGGCCCTCCACGCTTTCCTTAATAAAATCCATCGGCACGGCGGCCCAGCTGAACACCGCCTGGAACACCAGGAACATCAGCACCGCCAGGATGACGGGACCGGCCACCGGGTGCAGCACCACGTCATCGATTTTTTCCGAGAAGTTGCCGGTGTCGGCCGTGGTGTTGACCACCCGCGCCAGGATGCGGCGCACTTCCTGCTGCGTCTGTTCCACCGAGACCGCGTCGATCGCGGCCAACGGGTTCGGCGCGCCTTGCCGCAGCGGCCACATGTTGTCGAGTTGCTGCAGCAGCGCTTTTTCACCACCGCTGTGCACCGCCACGGTTTCCACCACCGGCATGCCCAGTTCCTGCGACAGCAGCGCGGCATCGACCAGGATGCCGCGCTTTTTCGCCACATCCATCATGTTCAGCGCCAGCACCATCGGCAAGCCAAGGCGTTTGATTTCCAGCACCAGCCGCAGGTTCAGGCGCAAGTTGGTGGCGTCGACCACGCACACCACCACATCGGGCGCGGCGTCGCCGGCACGCAAGCCGGCCACCACGTCGCGCGTGATTTCCTCATCCGGCGTATGGGCCGACAAACTATAGGCGCCCGGCAAATCGAGCAAGCGGAATGGGTGCCCCGCCGGCGACGTAAACTGCCCTTCCTTGCGTTCGATCGTCACGCCCGCATAGTTCGCCACCTTTTGGCGCGCACCGGTCAGGCGGTTGAACAAGGCCGTCTTGCCGCAGTTCGGGTTACCCAGCAGCGCCACCATCGGCGACTGCGCCACGGCTTGCGCCGGCATTTCTACTGCACCCATTATTTATTCCGGTTGGATAGAGATCAGTGCCGCTTCAAAGCGGCGCAAGGCGAAGGTGGCGTTGCCCACCTTAATGGCCAGCGGTTCGCCGCCCGGCATGCCGCGTTTCAGCATGCGCAGTCGTTCACCTGGCACAAAACCCAGTTCCATCAGGCGCCGCGCCAGGTCATGGCCATCCTCATAATTGCCGGGAGCAACGTGGACCACGGTGCCGCTCTTGCCGACCGCCAGGGTGTCGAGCTGGATCAAGATGGGAGCTTTCGTCATGGTCATTCCGAGGGTTCTGTGAGGAAATTTTGAGCAGCCATTATAAAGCGTAAATGGGAATGGTTTGTATTCTCAGGATTTTCTTGCATTGTACGCTGGACTGCGGCAGAATAGGAAACGTAATGATAACGATTCTCATTAAACAGATAGCAATAATGAAAAATCGTCATCTAAAACCAGCCCGTTTCGTCCGTTCAGCCAGAAGGTAACGCCATGATCGTTTGTGTCTGCAACAACATTTCCGACCGCGAAGTCCGTCAAGCCATCGAACTGGGTATCACTTCACTGGATGAATTGCGCCGCGACCTCGGCCTCGCCACCTGCTGTGGCCAGTGCGCCGATACCGCCGCCGAGATCCTGAATGAACACCTGGGCCGCTTGAACGAGACCGTACTCAAGCGCACTACCTTGACTGCTTAATACTGCTTAACTGCATAACTGCTTAAGGACGCGATGAACACCATGACGATGCCGACGCCAGGCGCCGACCAGACGCTGTCTGCCCTGACTGCCTTTTGGCACGAAAAGCGCAGCACGATCATCAAGGTATCGGCCGTTGTGGGCTTGCATGTGGGCCTGGCCTATGGCCTGCAATCCGGCATGCTGCACAGTGTCGTGCAAGCCGTGATGCCGGAGCCGGTCATGGTCACGTTCGTGACTCCGCCGCCACCGCCGCCTGAAAGCCGGCCGCAGCCGAAGATGGTGGAAGTCGCCAAGGCGCCAACCGTCACGCCGCCGCCCTTGCCGCAAATTAATATCGTGGTGGAAAACACCATTACCCTGCCGCCGCCTGCGCCACGCGTGGCGCAGGAAACGCCGGCCGCTCCCGCCACCAGCGCTGCCACGCCACCAGCGCCGCCGGCCCCGCCCACCCCAGCCACACCACGCACGGTGCAAGGCGTCGAGTATGTCCGTCCGCCGGCCGTCGTCTATCCGTCGGTCTCGAAACGCCTGGGTGAAACCGGCGTCGTCATGCTGCGCGTGCTGATCAGTGAAAAAGGCCAGGCCGAGCAAGTGCACGTGCATCAATCGTCGGGCCATACCAACCTCGATGAAGCGGGCCGCCAGGCCGCGCTGCGCGCCCTGTTCAAGCCTTACCAGGAAGATGGCAAAGCGGTACCGGTGTATGTGCTGGTACCGATCAATTTCACGTTAAGCTGAAACAAGTTACGAGGCAACACCCCTTCAGTTCCCGACCCACGAGCAATCCAGGCAGGGACATTTTTTGGGCTGCGGCTGTCAATCACAATGGGGCCCTTGGCCCCATTCGCTGTTTACAGGTCAGCCCACATCCGCAACAGGTTGTGGTAATGCCCCGTCAGCCCGACCACCGCCTCGCCATCGCCGACTTGCGCGCGCAATTTCTGGATATTCTGGTCCAGGTCGAACAGCATGGCGCGCTGCCAGTCATCGCGCACCATGCTTTGCGTCCACAGGAACGATGCCACCCGCTCGCCTTGCGTCACCGGCGCGACCCGATGCACGCTGCTCGAGGGATAGACGATGGCGTCGCCGGCCGGCAACTTCACTTCGTGCGCGCCATAGGTATCCATGACGATCAGTTCGCCCCCTTCGTATTCATCCGGGTTGCTGAGGAAGACCGTGGTCGACACGTCGGCGCGCATGCTCTGCAAGTTGGTGCTATTGACGCGCACGGCGCCATCGATGTGCAAGCCGTATTGCTCGCCACCGGCATAGCTATTGAAGTACGGCGGCAACACGCGGTGCGGCAGCACGGCGGAAAAAAACAGCGGGTTGGCGGTCAGCGCGCGCGTCACGATGTCGCCCAGCTCCAACGCCAGCGGCGAGCCTTCGGCCAGCTGGCGGTTGCGTTTGACTTGAGCGCCCTGCGCGCCGACGCTGGCGCGGCCATCGACCCAGTCCGTGGCGGCCATCTTCTGGCGGAAGTATTTGACTTGATCCGGCGTCAATATGCCGGGTATGTGCAGCATCATGGTGCGATCCCTTCCGGTTGACTCAGCCGTCATTATCCGACATCCGCCGCATAATGAGAACGATAATTATTCGCGCTCTCACCAGCATTTTTGCCACCAATGTTATCTGACCATTTTTTCATCATTTGCTTACAGTTATCAGCAGGTTCGTGGCAAAATGGCGAAAAATCCCGCTCCATTAACTGATATGTGGATGCCCGGCCTGCAGGCCCGGCACCCAGTTATCCAACAAAAAAAGGTACTCCCATGAAGGGCGATAAAGACGTCATCCGGCTGCTCAATGCACAGCTGACCAATGAACTGACCGCGATCAACCAGTACTTCCTGCATTCGCGCATGTACCGTCACTGGGGCTTTGAAAAGCTGGCGAAGAAAGAATACGAAGAATCGATCGGCGAAATGAAACACGCCGACAAACTGATTGACCGCATCCTGATGCTGGACGGCCTGCCGAACCTGCAAGCGCTGCACAAGCTGCTGATCGGCGAATCGACCCAGGAAATGCTGGAATGCGATTTGAAACTGGAACGCGGCGCCCATGTCACCGTCAAGGAAGGCATCGCCACCGCCGAAAAAGCGGGCGACTATGTGTCGCGCGATTTGCTGCTGATGATCCTGGAAGACACCGAAGAGCACATCGAGTGGCTGGAAACCCAGATCGACTTGATCGGCAAGATCGGCCTGCAGAATTACCTGCAAAGCCAGATGGCCAGCGCATAAGTCGCCCTACGGCCTCAGCGACAAAAGGCGCCTGCGTAATTCAACGCGGCGCCTTTTGTCATTTAGGCGGTGGCCGCCTGCGCCAGCGGCGCGTCCTTCGCCGCCACCTTCACGAACAGCACCGCCACGGCGGCGCACAGCAGCAGCGCCCCCGCCAGCCGGATCACGTTTTCCGGTTGGCCGCCCAGCCACGCGTGGTAATACAGCGGCAACGTGAGGATCTGGATGATCATCGGGATCACGATGAACATATTGAAAATCCCCATGTAGACACCGGTGCGTTCGGCAGGAATGCTGCCCGCCAACATCACATACGGATTGCCCATGATGCTGGCCCACGCCAGGCCGATGCCGATCATCGGCACAAACAGCAGCACCGGTGAGGTGATCAGCGGCAGGCACAGCATGCCGATCCCGGCCAGCGTCAAACACACGCTGTGCATGGTTTTCGGCCCGTAACGACGGGTGAACGGGACCAGCGCAAAGGCCGCGATGAAGGCGACAAAGTTATAAAACGCGCCGATCTCGCCATTGAGCAGCGCAGCCTGGCGGAAGCCGGCCGACGACGAATCCGTGGTGCCATACAAGGTCGAGGACAGCGACAGCATGATGTACTGCCAATAGCAAAACATGGCATACCACTGGAACAGTTTCATCAGCGCCAGTTGGCGCATGGTCGGCGGCATGTCGCGCAGCGCGGCGACGATCTCGGCCAGCGTGTGGCGCCAGCCACCGGGCGCCGCCTTCATGCGCGCCAGTTCGGCCGGTGGCAACGGCAACTCCGGCGTGGTTCTCACGGTCCACAGCACCGACGCCAGCGAAAACACGGCGCCGATCAGGAACGCCGCAATCACCGTGTGCGGAATATGATGGCTGTTGACGGCGTCGCGGCTCATGCCGAATGCCACCAGCAGCGACGGCGTCAGGTACGCCAGGGTTTGCCCCAGCCCCGTAAACGCGCTTTGCGTCAGGAAGCCCAGCGAATGCTGCTCCCGGTCCAGCCGGTCGCTGACAAAAGCGCGGTACGGCTCCATCGTCACATTGTTGGCCGCATCGAGTATCCACAGCAGGCTGGCCGCCATCCATAGCGCGGGGCTGAATGGCATGGCCAGCAGGCCCAGGCTGCACAGGATGGCGCCAATCAGAAAGTACGGCGTGCGGCGTCCCCAGCGTGACACCGTGCGGTCGCTCATCGCGCCGATCAGTGGCTGCACCAGCAGCCCCGTCACGGGCCCGGCCAGCCACAGGTAAGGCAGGCTGGCCTCATCGGCACCCAGGTATTTGTAGATCGGGCTCATGCTGCTCTGCTGCAGGCCAAAGCTGAACTGGATGCCAAAAAAACCCACGTTCATGTTGACCACTTGCCAGAACGACAGGCGAGGTTTGTACTGCGCCATTTTCTTGCTCCGGTTGGATGACTTCGGTGCTCAGCTGGCTTGCCAGCGTTCACACCAGTCAGAATAAAAGGACAGGTCCGCCGGCACCGCGCCGGCCAGCCCGCACACGGCGCCGGCAAACGCATTGGCGCGCAGCAAGGTGGTGTCCAGCGGCCAGCCACGGCTGCGGCCCAGCAGGTAGACGGCGGAAAACGCGTCGCCCGCGCCCACCGTGTCGACCAGGCGTGGCAGCGGCGTGCCCGCCACCGCCGTCATGGCGCCATCGGCGCCGTAGTACACCGCGCCCCGTGGCCCCAGCGTGACGATCATGCCCTGCAGGGCGAAGTTCGACATCAGCTGCGCGCACGCCATGCGCACATCGAGGCCGGCCATGTCATCGAGCGGCGGACACAGATGGCTGTACCAGTCAAACAGTTGCGCCAGTTCGTCTTCATTGACCTTCAGCAGATCGGCCTGCGACAGCGAATCGAACACCGTGCGTTCGGTGTACTGGCCGTCACGCAAATTCAGGTCGAGGTAGCGCAGCGCGCCCGCCGCCTTCTGCACCGCCTGCAAGGCCGCGCGCGAGGTGGTTTCGCGCTGCGCCAGCGTACCGAAATACAGCACGTCCGGTTGCGCCTGCGCCGTCGCCTCGGCGGCCGCCTGGGCCTCGATCGCGTCATACGCCTGGTGCGGCAGGATCTCGAAACGGTGACTGCCGTCAAGCGCCATCTCCACCGCGACGCGGCCGGTGGCTTCGCCCGCGCCGGTTTGCAATCCCGCCTCCGTCATGCGGTAGCGCGTGAATTCGCCGCGCACCAGCGCGCCATTGGCGTCGTCACCGATACGCGTGACCATCAGCGCCGGCAAACCCAGTCCGGCCAGGTGGCGCGCCACATTGAACGGGGCGCCGCCCACCACTTGCACGCTGCCGAAATCATCGACCAGCGCTTCACCGAATACCGCAATTACCTGCCTGCCCATCGTCGTCTCCTGTGCCGTCATGCCGCACGCTCCAGCCATAACATGGCGTACGGTTCCAGCACCACTTCACCTGAAAAGCCCTGGCCGGTCAAGCAATCGGACCAGCCGCCATCGAGCGCCTGCGCCTGCTGCTGGTGCGAGAAATTGCACAGGCAAATAAAACCGTCGCCACGCGCCAGCGCCAGCACCGACGCAGGCGACGGCAGCACCGCGCGCGGCGCGCCGGCCGCCAGCGCGGGCAGGCG
>JAIENA010000102.1 GCA_019751755.1 Burkholderiaceae bacterium
TTCGTCAGCAGCAGAGAAGCGAGATTATCTAGTGTTTCGTGATTCTCGTCAACCCCTGGTTTTTCTTTCTTCCTGCTGCGCTGTCTGCTTGAGGCATGTCAGCGCTGCGGGGACAGAACTATAGCAAAGCGCCACATGGCTGGCAAGGCTTTATTCTGGCTGCCCCCGCTCCCGCATTAAATCCGCCAGGCTGCGCGCCGCCGGTTTCAACGGCGCCCGATGGCGGGTCCAGCCCAACTGTTCGGTCGGGGTCAGGATGCGCAACCGCGTGGCCGCCCAGCGAAACAGTTTATAGACGGAGGGATGGGAAAACGCCCCGCTCCAGAAACGCCACACCAGCTTATCTCCGCGGCTGAACTTGGCGCCCTGCCCCTTTAATGGATGGGCAACCTGTTCCTGTGGATTGCGGTTCGCCTCCGTGCGCAAGCGCACCAGCAAGGCCGGAATCGGGATCCGCACCGGGCACACCTCACCACACGCGCCACACAGGCTCGATGCCGTCGCCAGGTCGGCGGTCGCATCGAGCCCCAGCAAATGCGGCGAAATGATCTTGCCGATCGGTCCCGGATAGGTGGTGCCATAGGCATGGCCACCAATACGGCCATATACCGGGCAGTGATTCATGCAGGCGCCACAACGGATGCATTGCAAAGTGGCCCGCAGCTGCTCATCCGCATAGGCTTGCGTGCGGCCGTTATCGAGCAGCACCAGGTGCACTTCGCGCGGACCATCGAGTTCCCCGTCGCGGCGGGGACCGGAAATCAAATTGAAGTACGTGGTGATCGGCTGGCCCGTCGCGGAGCGCGTCAGCAAACTGGCCAGCGGCACGATGTGCTCCAGCTTCGCCACCACCTTTTCCATACCCATGATGGCGATATGCACATCCGGCACCGTGGTCGACAAGCGCCCATTGCCCTCGTTTTCCACCAGCCACAGGGTGCCGGTATCGGCGGCGGCGAAATTCACGCCGGACAAGCCGATATCGGCTTCCGCAAAGGCCGTGCGCAATGCGCGCCGACCGGTCTGAATCAGGGTGTCGACATCATCACTGTAGGGCGTACCCGGGATATGCTGCTCGAACAAGGTACCGATATCCTGGCGCGTCTTGTGGATCGCGGGCATGACAATATGCGACGGCTTCTCGCCCGCCATCTGCACGATGTATTCGCCCATATCCGATTCGAGGCACTCGACACCGCGCTCGCCCAGGTAGTGATTCAATTCGATTTCTTCACTGGCCATCGACTTGCCCTTGATGACCTTGCGCGCGCCGCGTCGCTGCGCGATGCGCAGGATGATGTCATTGGCCTCATCGCCCGTCTCGGCCCAGTGCACCTGCACCCCGGCGGCAGTCAGTTGCTCTTCCAATTGCACCAGCAATTGCGGCAAGTTCGCCAGCGCATGCTGGCGGATCGCTTCGCCCAGGTCGCGCAAGTGTTCCAGTTCGGAGGCATCGGGAAACTGGCTGCGGCGCTTGGTCTGCAGGAAATCCATCGCGCCACGGAAGCTGGCGCGCAGCTTGGGATCGTTCAGCGCGGTGCGGGCGCGCTGGTGGAAATCCTCCGGCGCCACGAAGTGTACGGTGTGCGTCGTCATGGCTGCTCTCCGGTGACGATAATGACCCACATCCAGCGCGGGCCATGGGCGCCAAATGCGAGGGTTTGCTGGATGTCCGAGGTTTTCGACGGCCCCGAGACCAGCACCAGGTTGGCCGGCATGCCATCGCGCCAGCGTTCATCGCGCGCCGCGTCATGCAAAGTCGCGTGCAGCGACTCCGCATACACCAGCGCAATATGCAGCGGCGGCACCAGTGACACCGTGCGCGGGGTGCCGGCATCGGGCGCCAGGATCAAGGTACCGGTGGCGGCAATGCCGGAGCGGGCCACCGTGAATCCCGCATCAACCGTGTCAAACAACTCGCTCTTCCACGCTTCCAACGGCGCCCTGAACGGCAGCGCCTCGACTTCGCCAGGCAAGGCGCCAGCCAAAGCGGCGCCTTCGGCACGGGCCGGATCGAGCACCAGCCGCTTGACGCCATGCAGCGCCAGCTTGGCCGCCACCTGCGCAGGCCATTCACTGGCCGTGGCGCGCCACACCTCGGCACGCGACGCGCTTAGGGCGCTTTCAAGCGCATCGGCCAATGCCGCCGTATCCGGACGCGACGCCTGGTAGTGCGCCGCGATGTTGGTATCGAGCGTATCGAGCGCGCTGGCCGGGGACGGCGCCGGCGCGGCGGCGCGCAGACGGCCCAGCATACGTTCACGGGCGTTCATCATGGCTGCTCCTTGCCATCGGCCGCCACGCCATTGGCGCGGCGCCACAGGAAGCTGGCCATGTGCTCGACCGTCAACGGCGCCGCGCTCTGTTGTGCCGCGTGACCGATATTGAGCAGGCAGGCGCAATCGGCGGACACCACCCGGCCCGCCCCCGTGGCGCAGGCTGACGCCACTTTATCGGCCACCATCGCGCCGGAGATATCCGGATGCTTGAGGCAGAAGGTGCCGCCAAAACCACAGCACTCCGACTCGCGCACATGTTCGAGCCGGCGCACGCCGGGCAAGCCGTCGATCAGGGCAACGCCGTGTCCACGCGTGCCCATTTCGCGCCGCGCGCCACAGGAGGTGTGCAGCACCACGTCCTCATCGGCCTGCGGCTGCGCCGGATACTGCACCTGCAGCACGTTCAGCAGGAATTCACTCAATTCATAAATGCGTTGCGCCAGTTGGCGCGCCTGCTGCTCCAGCGCCGCATCGCCGCGAAACAGTTCCGGCCAGTGGTGGCGCATCATGCCGGCGCAGGAGCCGGATGGCACGATCACCGGCCAGTCCTCCGGAAACAGCGCCATCTGCGACCGTGCCACGTCACGCGACTGGTCCGGATTACCGCTGCTGTAGGCAGGCTGGCCGCAGCAGCTCTGGCCACGCGGGTAATGCACGGTCACGCCTTCGCGCTCCAGCAGGCGCACGGCATCGAGGCCGGCCTGCGGCATGAACAAATCAATCACGCAGGTCCCGAACAAATACACATCGGTGGGCCGCGTGGGCGGGTACTGGCGAACTGGCATAGGAGTGTCTCCATGGTGCTTGGGTTAGTTCCCCATCATTGCTGTTTTTTTTCACCGCCACAAATTGGTTGGACCAATGTTTGCTATGCTGGACACCAGGATAACCACGGTCAGCAGCGAGGCGGCAATGCAACAGGACAGGGGCAGGGGGCGGGTGGACAAGGTACTGCGGCAAATCGAGACCGCGCTGCTCGATGGCAGTTGGCCGGCCCATGCGCGGTTGCCGGCCGAGCGCGTTCTGGCGCAACATTATGGCGTCGCGCGCAACACCGTGCGCGAAGCGATCCAGCGGCTGGTGGCGCGCGGATTGCTGCGCAGCCGCCAGGGCGCCGGGGTCTATGTCACGGAACAATTGCGCACCGGGACCGGCACGCCATCGCCCTGGGGGCAACTGATTGCGGAGCACCCCGGGGTGCGTGACGATGTGCTGGAATTCCGGCGCGTGCTGGAGGGTGCGACCGCCTATTTCGCGGCGCAGCGCTGTACCGAGACCGATCGTGAGCGCATCCGCGCGCAACTGGCGGCGCTGGAACAGGCGCGCCTGGCCGATGACCAGCCGGGTGAGGCGGCCGCCGATGCGCGCTTGCATGAAGCGATTGCGCTGGCGTCGCACAATACGATGTTCCTGCATTTGCACGCCAGCGTGATCGGCATGCTGCGCGAACACATCACGGCCAATGGCAGCAGCTTGCGGGCGCAGGAGCCGGACGTGGGGCGGCAGTTGTTGCAGCAGCACCGCGCCATATGCGACGCCATTTGCGGCGCGCGGCCGGACCAGGCGCAAGCAGCAATGCAGGCGCATATTGATTATGTGGCCGGCAAGATCGCGCTGGCGGACGCGGAACGATAAGCCTGTTCGATGAAGGACCGTCGGGTGGATTGGCGCTGGGCGCGCCCGGCGCCGCCCTACCGTGACAGCAT
The DNA here is from genome assembly GCA_019751755.1 of Burkholderiaceae bacterium. Lineage (GTDB taxonomy): Bacteria > Pseudomonadota > Gammaproteobacteria > Burkholderiales > Burkholderiaceae_D > Rugamonas. The sequence goes on from JAIENA010000102.1 coordinate 3,986, forward strand.
ACGGTCCAGCAATTCCACCCAATGCTCCACCGGCGTCTCGGTCCCCGCCTGCAAATGGCTTTGGCATCCCATATTGGCCGAGACGATACGCTGCGCCCCCGTCGCCTGTAGCGCCGCCAGCTTGCGCTCGCGCAGTTGGCCCGACAACTCCGGCTGCAACAAAGAATAGGTGCCGGACGAGCCGCAGCATAAATGGCTGTCGGCGCACAGCCGCACATCGACACCCACCGCGCGCAGCAATCCTTCCACTTTGCCCCGTATCTTTTGCCCGTGCTGCAAGGTGCAAGGCGGGTGGTACGCAACGTTGTGCACCGGCCCTGCTCCGATCCGCGCCACCAGCGCCGGCTGGAAATCGCACAGCACTTCGCTGACATCCTTCGTCAGTGCGGAAATCCGGGCCGCCTTGTCGGCATAGCCGGCATCGTGGCGCAGCAGGTGACCGTAATCCTTGACAGTCGCGCCGCAGCCGGACGACGTCATGACAATGGCTTCGGCGCCGGCCTGCACCAGCGGCCACCAGGCATCGATATTGCGCCGCATGTCATCCAGGCCACCGTCCTGGTCATTCAGGTGGTAGCGGATCGCGCCGCAACAGCCGGCCTTCGGCGCCATCACCAGTTCGATCCCCAGCGCATCGAGCACCCGCGCGGTGGCGGCATTGATATTGGGCGCCATCGATGGCTGCACGCAGCCGTCCAGCAACAGCATCTTGCGGGCATGACTGGCGCGCGGCCACTGCCCGGCAGGCGCCGGGCGGGCCAGTTTGCCATGCAAGGCGGCAGGCAATGCCGGCCGCAGCCACTGGCCCGCTTTGATGGCAGGCTTGAAGATCCACTTGCGCGGCAAGGCTTGCTGTAACAGGGTACGGGTCAGCCGCTGGCCGGCCGGCCGCGGCACTTGGCGGTCCACCAGGTGGCGGCCGATATCGAGCAGGCGGCCATACTGCACGCCCGACGGACAGGTGGTTTCACAGCTGCGACACGTCAGGCAGCGGTCCAGGTGCAGTTGCGTACTGGGTCCCGGCGTGGCGCCTTCCAGCACTTGCTTGATCAGGTAAATGCGGCCACGCGGTCCGTCCAGTTCATCGCCCAGCAATTGATAAGTGGGACAGGTGGCGGTGCAAAAGCCGCAATGGACGCACTGGCGCAAGATCTCTTGCGCTTCCAGTCCTTCCGGCGTGCCCTGGTATTGGGCGGCGAGTGTGGTTTGCATGGTTACAGGTCCTGGTACATGCGGCCCGGATTGAAGATGCCGGCCGGGTCGAACGCGTTTTTAAGATTGCGGTGGATGGTGTGGAGCGCCGGCGCCAGTGGATGGAACACGCCCTGCTCGCGGGCACCGCCACGGTACAGCGTGGCGTGCCCGCCCAGCCGTGCCGCCAGCGCACGCACGGTGTCCGCCGCCTCGGCCGAGCGCAGCCAGCGCTGGCCGCCGCCCCACTCCAGTAATTGCGCATCACATTGCGCATCACATGGCAGACCATGCGACAACACCGGCGCCGTGGGCGGCACGGCCAGGCGCCACAGCGGCGCGCCTTCCGGTGCGAAAAACGCATGGCGCTGTTCGCGCATGTCACGCCAAAACGCCTCGGCGGCGGCATCCGGTAAAGTCTCGCCGCCGATGCGCCGCCGCGCCGCATCCACCGCCGCTTGCGCGCCCGACAGGCGCACCGCCAGCACGCCGGCGTGCCATGCCGTGGCGGACAGCGGCAACGGCTGGCCTGCCCAGTCGTTCATGCAGCGCAACGCCGCCTGCTGGTCCAACTCCAGGCGCAGCGTGGCTTCCGCCTGCGGGCGCGGTAATACTTTTAATGACACCTCGAGGATCAAGCCCAGCATGCCCAGCGACCCGGCCAGCAGGCGCGAAACGTCATACCCCGCCACGTTCTTCATAACCTGGCCACCGAAGCGCAGCACATCACCGCGTCCGTTCATCAACGTCGCCCCCAGCACAAAATCGCGCACCGCGCCGGCCGCCTGACGGCGTGGTCCCGCCAGGCCGCTGGCCACCGCACCGCCGACCGTGGCGCCGGGACTAAAATGCGGTGGCTCGAATGCCAGCATTTGCCCCTCGCGCGCCAGCGCCGCTTCGATGTCGCCGAGCGGTGTGCCGCAGCGCGCCGTGATCACCAGTTCGGTCGGCTCATAGCTGACGATGCCCTGGTAGCCCGCTGTCTCCAGCAACTCCCCCTGCGGCGCGCAGCCATACCAGTCCTTGCTGCCGCCACCCCGGATGCGCAGCGGCGCCTTATCACTTGCCGCGCGCAATACGCGCTGGCGGAAGGTGTTCAACAGGTCATCCATGGAGCCTCGCATAGTGGGCAAATTTGAAACGGCCACCATCGACCTTGCGCTTGCCGTATTGCGCGCAGCGGTCCAGCGTGGGAATGGCTTTGTTCGGGTTCAGTTGCCGCGCCGGATCGAAGGCGCGCTTGACGGCGATGAAGGCGCTGATTTCTTCGACGGTGAATTGCTCACACATCGAATCGAGCTTTTCCACGCCAACGCCATGCTCGCCGGTGATGGTGCCGCCGGCCGCCACGCACAGGCTCAGGATCGCCTCCCCAAAGCGCTCGGCACGCTCGAACTCGCCGGGCTGATTGGCGTCGAACAAAATCAACGGGTGCAGGTTGCCATCGCCGGCATGGAACACATTGGCGCAGCGCAGCTGGTATTCCTGGGCCAGCGCGTCAATCCCGGTCAGGACTTCGGCCAGCTTGCGGCGTGGGATGGTGCCGTCCATGCAGTAGTAATCAGGCGAGATGCGGCCGGCGGCGGGAAAGGCATTCTTGCGGCCCGACCAGAAGCGCAGGCGCTCCGCCTCGTCGCGCGATACGGCGATCGCGGTGGCGCCGGAGCGCTCCAGCACGGCGCGCATGCGGCTGATTTCCTCTTCGACTTCCTCCGCCAGTCCATCCGATTCGCACAGCAGAATGGCGGCGGCGTCCATGTCATAGCCGGCGCACACAAACGGCTCCACCATGCGCACACTGGTCCGGTCCATCATTTCCAGTCCGGCCGGGATAATGCCGGCGGAAATCACGGCGGCCACCGCATCGGCGCCGCGCACCACGTCGTCAAACGACGCCATGATGACGCGGGCCTGCGAAGGCTTGGGTGTCAGCTTGACGGTCGCTTCCGTCACCACCCCGAGCATGCCTTCCGAACCGATAAACACCGCCAGCAAATCCAGTCCGGCCGCATCCGGTGCGGCACTGCCCAGTTCAACCACCTCGCCGTCGGCCGTGACCATGCGCACGCGCAGCACATTGTGCAAGGTCAGGCCATATTTCAGGCAGTGGACACCGCCCGCGTTTTCCGCGATATTGCCGCCGATGGTGCAGGCAATTTGCGACGAGGGATCGGGCGCGTAATACAGCTGGTGGCTGGCGGCGGCTTCCGAAATCGCCAGGTTGCGCACACCCGGCTGCACGGTGGCGGTGCAGGCAAGGGCATCCATCGCCAGCAGGCGGCTCATCTTTGCGGTGGACAACACGATGCCTTCGGCAATCGGCATGGCGCCGCCCGACAAACCAGTGCCCGCGCCGCGCGGCACGATCGGCACTTGCAGCGCGCGGCACGCCTTCAACACCGCCACCACTTGCGCTTCGTTTTCCGGTAGCGCCACCGCCAGTGGCAACTGGCGGAAGGCGGTCAGGCCATCGCACTCATAAGGACGGGTGTCTTCTTCGTCGAATAGCAGGCAGTGCGGCGGCAGCACCGCGCGCAGCGCCGCGACAATGGCGCGCTGGCGTTCAGCGGTGAACAAAGGTTGCTGGCTGGGCGCATTCATGATGGCTGGATTCACTGTGATTGATACGATCCAGTGTAGTGCCAGCACGCCGGCTCAAGCGGTGAAAAGAATTAACCGCTGGATCCGATAAATTTCATGCGCCTTTAAATTTCACGCCCCCTGGTAGGTCGCCAGCAGCCAGTCGATAAACGCCTGCACTTCGGGCCGCGCACGCGCACTCGGCTCGTAGACGATGTAATACGCATGGGGTGGCGATGCCAGGCGGATGTCGAACAATTCCACCACTTCGCCGCTGGCGATCATTTGCTGCGCGAAGTGCTTGCGTGTCAGACCGACACCGTGGCCGTGACGCACCGCTTCCAGCAGCAACCCAAGGTCATCGACACGCAAGCCCGTGGTGGGCTCGGGCCAATCGAGCCGCGCTTGTTCGAACCACGGCTTCCACGGTTCCAGCGCGGAGCGCAGCAGCGTGGCTTTCGACAAGTCGTCCGGCGTCGTGATCCCGCCAACCCGCTCCAGGTAGGCAGGACTAGCAACGGGAAACGCCGGTTCCTCCAGCAATTTGACGGTTTCGAGGTCGGAATACTTGCCTGCGCCGAAGCGCACTTCAAGGTCGGATTCGGCCAGGCTCAAATCGTACAGCGGCACGGACAGGAAGACATCGACCACGACATCGGGATGGGCCTGCGTAAAACCGGCCAGGCACGGCATCAGCAGGCAGCGGGCAAAGGTCGGCGGCACCGTGAGCTTGATGCGCGGCTGCGCCGGTGAACTTTTGTTTGGCAGCGGGAAGTCGGTCAGCGTACGCAGCGCCACGCAGACAACGTCGAGGTAACTGCGCCCAAACGCGGTCAGCGTGGGGGCACGGCCATCGCGGATAAACAGGCGGTCACCGACGAATTCTTCCAGCAACCGGATACGGTGCGACAGCGCGGAAGGGGTGATGCACAACTGGTTGGCCGCCACCGCGAATGAGCCGGAACGGGCGGCCGCTTCGAAAGCAGCCAGCGCATGAACAGGTGGAAATCGTTTGGGCATGGCGCTCCTTGGCTGGTTCCGGTGAAACGCAACAACGCCCGTCCTCACTGGCACGGGCGTTGTGCGACATAGCGCTTATTCTACTAGTGCGGAATCATGCCCGGGAACACATACGCTTGCAGCATCGTCATTACGCCAACGATCACCACGAACAGCAGGCTGTGTTTCAGCGTGAAACGGAACAGCTCCGACTCACGTCCAACCAGTCCCGTTGCCGCGCAAGCCACGGCGATCGATTGTGGAGAGATCATCTTGCCCGTCACACCACCGGTGGTATTGGCGGCCACCATCAACGTATCGGACACACCGATCTGGTGCGCCGTGGTGTTTTGCAGGGAGCAGAACAGCGCATTGGACGACGTGTCGGAACCGGTCAGGAAGACACCGAGCCAGCCGAGGAAGGGCGAGAAGAATGGGAATGCGGCACCAGTCCCGGCCAATACCAGGGCCAGGGTGGACGACATGCCGGAGTAGTTGGCGACAAACGCAAACGCCAGCACCAGGCCGATCGACAGCACCGGACGACGCAGTTCCAGCGCCGTATCCTTGAAGGCCCGCACACCGTCCGCAGGCTTCATGCCCAACAAGATCATCGAGATGATGCCGGTCAGCAGGATCGGCGTTCCCACCGCCGACAGGATGTCGAGTTTATAAATCGCTTCATAAGCCTTGGGTGCGGTGACAATCGGCATGGTCTTGATGACCATCTGGTCGAGGAAAGGCACGTGCACTTTGATGACGGTCCATGCCAGCGGGCCTTTCGCGGCAAACAGCGCTTTGAACCATGGCAGGCTCCACACCGTGACGATCGCGGTCAGGATGCCGAACGGCGCCCAGGCACGGATGGTTTGCGCCGGGGTGTAGGGCGAACGGGTACGGCCGCCAATTACACCCGCCGCCGCGCCGACAGCGCCGCCGCCGAATCCGGACAAGGCTGCCGCGCCGCCCATGTTGACCGCGCCGCGTGCGGCATTCTTTGCGGTGGCCGGCTGCCAGACTTTCAGCAATGCCGTCAGCGACACCAGGCTGACCAGAGCGGACGTGATGTCGGGCAGTTCCGGGCCGATGTAATTCGACGTGAAGTATTGCGTCACCGCGAAACTGCCGCCGGCCACCAGGGCGCCGGGCCACACTTCCTTTACGCCGCGCATGCCGTCCATCATGAACACCAGCCAGAATGGCACGAACAGCGACAACAGCGGCAACTGGCGCCCCGCCATCGCGCCGATGTGCATCGCATCGATGCCGGTGACCTGGCCGGCCACAATGATCGGAATCCCCATCGCGCCGAATGCCACCGGCGCCGTGTTCGCGATCAGACACATGCCTGCCGCATACAAGGGATTAAAGCCGAGGCCGACCAGCAGCGCCGCAGTAATCGCCACCGGTGCGCCGAAACCGGCCGCGCCTTCCAGGAAAGCGCCGAACGAAAAACCGATCAGCAGCATTTGCAGGCGCTGGTCATCGGTGATGGCCAGGATCGACGCGCGGATGATCACCAGTTGACCGGTGCGCTCCACCACCTTGTACAGGAACACCGCCGTGATGATGATCCAGGCGATGGGCCATAAACCATAGGCGAAGCCATAGCCAGCCGCCGCCAGCGCTTGCGGCACCGGCATGCCGTACGCAAAAATGGCCACGACCAATGCCAGCGTCAGCGTGATGGCGCCGGCCACATGGCCTTTGACGCGCAATACCGCGAGCGCAAGAAAGAAGAAAATGATGGGCACCGCCGCCGCCAGTGCGGACAGCCAGAGGCTGCCGAGCGGTGCATAAATTTGAGTCCAGGACTGCATGATGATCTCCTCCACAAGGTGGTTTTTGTAATGTCGAGGAGAAGTGTAAGACGGCCATTGGCGCGAAAACCGCCGTGGCCGGTTGAAATGAATTGACCGCTGAGGTGAAAATCTTTCACCAAGTTGATTATTTGCGGTGGTGGTCACGCACCGCAAATGCAAAAAACCCCGCCAAGAGCTAACTCAGCGGGGTTTTTCTATATAACTAGCCTGACGATAACCTACTTTCACACTG
>JAIENA010000215.1 GCA_019751755.1 Burkholderiaceae bacterium
ACCGAAGGTGTCAGGTAGTACTGATCAAAGGCTGCGGCTTAAGGAGATAAAGTTATGAGTAAAGAATGGCCATTGTGGGAAGTATTCATTCGCAGCCAGCACGGCCTGGCGCACAAGCACGTCGGTAGCCTGCACGCGCCGGACGCGGGGATGGCGGTCAACAATGCGCGCGACGTGTACACGCGCCGCAATGAAGGCGTCAGCATCTGGGTGGTGCGCGCCACCGATATCGTGGCGTCCAGCCCCGCTGACAAGGAAGCGCTGTTCGAACCAGCGAACAGCAAGGTATACCGTCACCCGACCTTCTTCCCGATGCCGGAAGAAGTCAAGAACCTGTGAGCGCGGCCATGGATACCAAGGTTAATTACCTGCTGCGCCAGGGCGACAATGCGCTGGTGTTGAGCCAGCGTCTGTCGGAACTGTGCGGCAAGGGCCCGGCGCTGGAAGAAGACATGGCGCTGACCAACGTGGCGCTGGACTTGCTGGGCCAGACCCGCATGTGGCTGACCTACGCCGGCGAACTGGAAGGGCAAGACCGCGATGAAGACCGGCTGGCCTATCACCGCGACGCGCATGACTTCAAGAATTGCCTGCTGGTGGAGCAGAACAACGGCAATTACGCCGACACGCTGGTGCGTCAGTTCTTTTTTGACACCTGGCACTACTTCCTGATCGGCGCGCTGACCAAGTGCAGCGACCAGCGCATCGCGGAGATTGCGGAAAAATCGCTGAAGGAAGTCACCTATCACTTGCGCCGCAGCGGCGACCTGGTGGTGCGCCTGGGCGATGGCACCGACATCAGCCACGCGAAAACCCAGTCCGCCGTCAATGACCTGTGGATGTACACGGGTGAATTCTTCAACTACGACGACGTCGACCTGGCCATGGTGGCGGCAGGCATTGCCCCGCCAGCGGACGCACTGCGCGCCCAGTGGCTGGCCCACGTGTCGGACATCCTGGCCGAAGCCACGTTAGTGATGCCGGCGCCGGACGCCTGGATGCAAAAAGGCGGCAAGCAAGGCCGCCACACCGAGCACCTGGGCTATCTGCTGGCCGAGATGCAGTTCCTGCAGCGCGCCTATCCCGGCTCGCAGTGGTAATCGAGGGCGCCGCCATGGATACCCGCTTGAGCGCAGCGCAAGTCTGGTCCTGGCTCAATGATGTGCCGGACCCTGAAATCCCCGTGATCTCCGTGGTGGACCTGGGCATCGTGCGCGCCGTGCAAGTAACGGGCGACAGCGCCTGCACCGTCACCATCACGCCGACCTATTCCGGCTGCCCCGCGATGCAGGTGATTGCCGACGCCGTGACCGATGCGCTAAAGGCGCGCGGCGTGCGGCAGGTGCAACTGCACACGCAATTGTCGCCGGCCTGGACCACCGACTGGATGAGCGAATCGGGCAAGGCCAAGCTGAAAGGCTATGGCATTGCGCCGCCCGCGCAGCAGGTGATTGACATCAGCGGCTTGCGCAACGGGGGAACCCTGGCCGCTGGCGTCAGCCGCAAAGGCGGCGCCTTCGCCGCGCCGAACGTCGCCTGCCCCCATTGCGGCTCGCGCCACACGGAACTCACCAGCCAGTTCGGTTCGACGCCGTGCAAGGCTCTGTACAAGTGCCGCGATTGCCGCGAACCGTTTGACTACTTCAAGTGTCACTGAAAACAATATGAGCAAATTCTATCCGTTGTCGGTCGCCGCGGTGACCCACGAAACGCGCGACTGCATCGCCGTCACCTTCGCCGTGCCGCCCGAACTGGAATCAAGCTTCCAGTACCAGCAAGGCCAGCACCTGACCCTGCGCAGCCACATCGATGGCCAGGATGTGCGCCGTTCGTATTCGATCTGTTCCGCCGTGCAGGACAATCGCCTGCGTGTCGCCATCAAGCGCACCCCCGGCGGCCTGTTCTCGACCTGGGCCAACGAGACGCTGCAGCCGGGAACCACGCTGGATGTGATGCCGCCGATGGGCCACTTCAATGTGCCGCTCGACGTAACCCACCGCAAGCAATACATGGCGTTCGCCGCCGGCAGTGGCATCACGCCGATGCTGTCGATCATCAAGACCACGCTGATGACGGAGCCGCACAGCCGCTTCACGCTGTTCTACGGCAACCGCGCGTCGTCGTCGGTGATCTTCAAGGGCGAACTGGGTGACCTGAAGGATATCTATACCGACCGCCTGAACATTGTGTATGTGATGAGCCGCGAACAGCAGGATATCGAGTTGTTCAATGGCCGCATCACGAAGGAAAAGGCAAAGGACTTCCTGCGTCTGTGGGTCAACCCGGCCGATTACGACACCGCGTTTATCTGTGGCCCGGAAGACATGATGCATGGCGTGTCGGAAGCGCTGACCGAAGCCGGCATGCCGAAATCGAACATCAAGATCGAACTGTTCGCCGCCAGCATCCCGAAGCACCAGCACAAGCCGCGCGCCGCCGCCGAACTGGGCGCGCAACTGACGGAAGTCACCGTGGTCATGGATGGCAACCACACCACGTTCACAATGGACAAGGACAAGGAGTCGATCCTCGACGCGGGCCTGCGCGCCGGCATTGACATGCGCTATTCGTGCAAGGGCGGCGTGTGCTCGACCTGCCGCTGCAAGGTCCTCGACGGCAAGGTCGACATGGACGTCAATTACGCGCTGGAAGACTACGAGATTGCCCGCGGCTTTGTGCTGAGCTGCCAGAGCTTCCCCGTGAGCGACAAGGTGGTGGTCGATTTCGACCAGGCTGAGTAAAAGAAACCGAGGAGACACCATGACCTATGAAAACATCCTGTTCGACATCAGCAACGGCATCGCCACACTGACCCTGAATCGTCCCGATAAACTCAACAGCTTTACGCAGGCGATGCACCTCGAAGTGCGCGCCGCGCTGGAGCAGGTGCAAGCCGATAAATCGGTGCGCGTGCTGGTGTTGACCGGTGCCGGCCGTGGCTTTTGCGCCGGCCAGGACTTGTCCGACCGCGCCGTGGAACCGGGCGCCAAGGGTGTCGACCTGGGCGAGTCGGTGGAAAAATTCTATGCGCCGCTGGTACTGACGTTGCGCAGCCTGCCGATGCCGGTGATTTGCGCCGTCAATGGCGTGGCGGCCGGCGCCGGCGCCAACCTGGCGCTGGCTTGCGACATCGTGATTGCCGGCCAATCGGCCAGTTTCATTGAGGCCTTCTGCAAACTGGGCCTGATTCCGGACACCGGCGGCACCTGGCATTTGCCGCGCCTGATCGGCCTGGCGCGTGCCACCGGCCTGGCCATGCTGGGCGAAAAACTGACGGCGGAGCGCGCCGAAGCGTGGGGCCTGATCTGGAAGTCGGTGCCGGACGAGGTGCTGATGACGGAGGTCATGGCGATGGCGACGCATTTCGCCAGTGCGCCGACCAAGGGCCTGGCCTTCACCAAGAAAGCCCTGCAAGCGAGCTATGGCAATACCTTGCCAGACCAGCTGGCGCTGGAAGCGGGCATGATGCGCGAACTGGGCTACTCGCACGACTACCGCGAAGGCGTCTCGGCCTTCATGGCCAAACGCACGCCTGAATTCAAGGGGGAGTAATCATGGGTATTCTTGCTGCAGGCAGCGTCGTCGCCGTCATCGGCAGTGGTGCCATGGGTTCCGGTATTGCGCAGGTGGCGGCCAGCGCCGGCCATCTGGTCAAACTGTATGACACCCGTCCGGAGGCCGTCAATAAAGCCATTGCCGACATCGGCGCGGTCTATCGCAAGCTGGTCGACAAGCAAAAAATGACAGCGGCCGACGCCGATGCCGCCAGCGCGCGCCTGACCGCGGCGTCCAGCCTGGGCGAGGTGGCCGATGCCGCACTGGTGGTGGAAGCCATCGTGGAAAACCTCGACGTCAAGCGCGCCCTGTTTGCCGACCTGGAAGGCGTGGTGTCGGACGACTGCATCCTTGCCACCAATACCTCGTCGATTTCCGTCACCGCGATCGCCGCCAAACTGCGCCGTCCGCAGCGGCTGGTTGGCATGCATTTCTTTAACCCGGTGCCGTTGATGGCGCTGGTGGAAGTCATCAGCGGCCTGGCCACCGATGCCGCCGTGGCGCACACCGTGTACGACACGGCCGCCAGCTGGGGCAAGAGTCCGGTGCACGCGAAATCGACGCCGGGCTTTATCGTCAACCGCGTGGCGCGCCCCTACTATGCGGAAGGCTTGCGCCTGCTGAACGAGCAGGCCGCCGATCCGGCCACCATCGACGCCATCCTGCGCGACGCGGGGGGCTTCCGTATGGGCCCCTTTGAACTGATGGATTTGATCGGTCACGATGTCAATTACTCCGTCACGCAATCGGTCTTCAACGCATATTACAACGATCCCCGTTTCACGCCCTCCGTGATCCAGCAGGAACTGGTCAATGCGGGCTTCCTGGGCCGCAAGTCCGGTCGCGGATTCTATGCCTATGGCGACGGCGCCGCGGCACCGCAGGCGGCTTGCGAAGCGCCGCAGCCGAACCCGGAATATGCGAATCACAGCACCGCCCTGGACGCGACCGGCGCGGTGGCCACCAACCCACTGATGGCGTCGCTGCTGGAGCGTTTCCGCGCGCGTGGCGTGGACGTGGGCCTGAAAAAACACCAGGAAGGCCATGGCCACGGCAACGACGGCGCGGCCGCCATCCATTGCAACGGCGCCGCGATTTACCTGACCGATGGCCGTACCGCAACCCAGCGCGCCCGCGACAACAAGCATCCGGACACCGTGCTGTTCGACCTGGCGCTGGACTATGGCAAGGCGCCGCGCATTGCGCTGGCGTGTGCCGACCAGTGCCAGCCGGCTGTGTGGCAATCGGTGGTCGGCCTGTTCCAGGCGGCCGGTTTTATCGTGACGAAGCTGGACGACGTGCCCGGCATGGCGGTGATGCGCACCGTGGCCATGCTGGCCAATGAAGCGGCGGACGCGGTCAATCAGGGCGTGTGCAGCGCCCAAGGGGCCGATACCGCCATGCAAAAAGGCGTCAATTACCCGAAAGGCCCGCTGGCCTGGGCCGACAGCATCGGTATCGACCATGTGGTGACGGTGCTGCACAACCTGGCGTTGTGCTATGGCGAAGACCGCTACCGCGTGTCGCCGCTGCTGCGCCGCAAGCTGGCGGCGGGGAGCACGTTCCATGCATGAGGCCTTGAGTGCGGAACAGGCGCTGGCACTGGCGCAAGCGGCCGGCGCCGCCATGTTCGAACGTGACCGCGCCAGCCAGGCCATGGGCATGCTGCTGGCGGAGATCCGCCCCGGCTATGCGCGCATGACGATGCCGGTGCGCGAGGACATGCTCAATGGCCATCAAACCTGCCATGGCGGCTATATCTTCGCATTGGCCGACAGCGCCTTTGCGTTCGCCTGCAACAGCCATAACCATGTGACCGTGGGCGCCGGCTGCACCATTGATTATCTGGCCCCGGGCCGACTTGGCGACGTCTTGAGCGCGGAGGCGCAGGAACAGGCGCTGGCGGGCAAGGCTGGCGTCTATGACATCCGGGTCCACAACCAGGACGGCAAGCTGATTGCGCTGTTCCGGGGCAAATCGCATCGCATCGGCGGCGAAGTCGTCGCTTCATCCACGCCGCAATAAATCTAAAAACGGAGATCGCAACATGGTTCAACGTAATCCCGCAGCAACCGACCTGGAGCCGATTGAACGGGCCAGCCGCGACGAATTGCAGGCGCTGCAACTGGAACGCATGCAATGGTCGCTGACGCACGCGTATGAAAACGTGCCGCACTACCGCGCCGCGTTTGACGCGGCCGGGGTCCACCCCAGCGACTTGAAAACCCTGGCGGACCTGGCCAAGTTCCCGTTCTCGGACAAGAAAACGCTGCGCGACAATTATCCGTTCGGCCTGTTCGCAGTGCCGCGCCAACAAGTCGCCCGCGTGCATGCGTCGAGCGGCACCACCGGCAAGGCCACCGTGGTTGGCTATACGCTGAAAGATATCGATACCTGGGCCAATGTGGTGGCCCGTTCGATCCGCGCCGCCGGTGGCCGCGCCGGCGACATGGTGCATATCTCATATGGCTACGGCCTGTTCACCGGCGGCCTGGGCGCACACTATGGCGCCGAGCGCGCCGGCTGCACGGTGGTGCCGATGTCCGGCGGCCAGACTGAAAAGCAGGTGCAACTGATCACCGACTTCAAGCCGGACATCATCATGGTGACGCCGTCGTACATGCTGAACATCATCGAGGAATTCCAACGCCAGGGGCTCGATCCCGCCGCGTCGTCGCTGAAGGTCGGCATCTTCGGCGCCGAGCCGTGGACCGATGCGATGCGCGCGGAAATCGAGCAGCGCGCCGGCATTGATGCGGTCGATATCTATGGCTTGTCGGAAGTGATGGGTCCTGGCGTGGCCAGCGAGTGCATCGAATCAAAAGACGGTCCGGTGATTTGGGAAGACCATTTTTATCCGGAGATCATCGATCCCGAAACCGGCGAAGTGCTGCCGGACGGCGCCGAGGGGGAACTGGTGTTCACTTCGTTGAGCAAGGAGGCGATGCCGGTGATCCGTTACCGCACCCGCGACTTGACGCGCCTGTTGCCGCCAACCTCGCGCTCGATGCGCCGCATCGGCAAGATCACGGGCCGCTCGGACGACATGCTGATCATCCGTGGTGTCAATGTGTTCCCGACCCAGATCGAAGAATTGATTTGCAAGATGCCGCAACTGGCGCCGCAATACCAGCTGGTGGTGAGCCGTGACGGCCACCTCGACAAGCTGGAAGTGCTGGCCGAAGTGCGCGCCGGACAGTCGTTGTCGTCCACTGATGGTGCCAACCTGGCGCGTCAACTGGAACAGCGCATCAAGACCAATGTCGGCGTCTCGACCCGCGTCACATTGAAGGAACCGAACAGCATCGAGCGCACCTTGACCGGCAAGGCCAAGCGCGTGGTCGACCAGCGCCCGAAAATCGTATAAAGGAAATGACCATGAATGAAGCCGCGATGAATACGCCATTTATCTGCGACGCCGTGCGCACCCCTTTTGGCCGCTACGGCGGCGCCCTGGCGTCGGTACGCGCCGACGATCTGGCCGCCGTGCCGATCGCCGCGCTGATGGCGCGCAATCCCGGTGTGGACTGGACCCAGGTGGACGACATCTACTATGGCTGCGCCAATGGCGCCGGGGAAGACAACCGCAACGTCGGCCGCATGGCGGCGCTGCTGGCCGGCTTGCCGGTTGAGGTGCCGGCCAACACCATCAACCGTCTGTGCGGCTCCAGCCTGGATGCGGTGGGCATCGGCGCGCGCGCCATCAAGGCGGGCGAAGCCCAGTTGATCATTGCCGGTGGCGTGGAAAGCATGACGCGCGCGCCGTTCGTCATGGGCAAGGCCGACAGCGCGTTTTCCCGTAGCGCCAAAATCGAAGACACGACCATTGGCTGGCGCTTTGTCAATCCGCTGATGAAAGCGCAATACGGCATTGATTCGATGCCGGAAACCGCCGAAAACGTGGCGCAGCAATTCAACATCAGCCGCGCCGACCAGGATGCGTTTGCCGTGCGCAGCCAGCAGCGCTGGGCCGCCGCCCATGCGGCCGGCCACTTCAAGGCGGAAATCGTGCCGGTCACGATCCCGCAAAAGAAGGGCGATCCGAAAATCGTCGATACCGACGAACATCCGCGTCCGGACACCACCGTCGAGATGCTGGCCAAGCTGAAAGGCGTGGTCAAGCCGGATGGTTCGGTCACGGCCGGCAATGCGTCCGGTGTCAATGACGGCGCCTGCGCGATCCTGCTGGCGTCCGGCGCGGCGGTCGACAAATATGGCCTGACGCCGCGCGCCAAGGTGCTGGGCATGGCGACCGCCGGCCTGGCGCCGCGCATTATGGGTTTTGGACCGTCGCCGGCATCCAAGAAAGTACTGGCGCAGTTGGGTCTGAGCATTGAACAGATGGACGTCATCGAACTCAATGAAGCGTTTGCCGCGCAGGGGCTGGCGGTGACGCGCGACCTGGGACTGGCCGACGATGCCGCCCACGTGAATCCGAATGGCGGCGCGATTGCGATTGGCCATCCGCTGGGCGCATCGGGCGCGCGCCTGGTGACGACGGCATTGAACCAGCTGGAGCGCACCGGCGGCCGCTACGCGCTGTGCACCATGTGCATCGGCGTGGGCCAGGGCATCGCACTGGTGATCGAGCGGGTGTGAGCGTGGTCAAAGTCTACGAAATCAACGGCATCCGGCCGGTGGTGCATCCGAGTGCCTACGTGCATCCGAGCGCGGTGCTGATCGGCGATGTGATCGTCGGGCCGCGCTGTTATGTGGGGCCGCTGGCGTCGCTGCGCGGCGACTTCGGCCGCCTGATCCTGGAAGAGGGCGCCAATGTGCAGGATGGCTGCGTGATGCACGGCTTCCCTGGCTGCGACACGGTGGTCGAAGTCGATGGCCATATCGGCCACGGCGCGGTGCTGCATGGTTGCCGTATCGGCCGCAATGCGCTGGTCGGCATGAATGCGGTGGTGATGGACAACGCCGTGATCGGCGCGGAAAGCATCGTCGCCGCCATGAGTTTCGTCAAGGCGAATATGGACGTGCCGCCCCGTTCCATGGTGGTGGGCATGCCGGCCAAGATTCTGCGCAGCGTGACGGATGACGAAATACAGTGGAAGAGCAGCGGCACCGCGCAATACCATGAACTGGCGGTGCGTTCGCTGGCCACCATGCGCGAAGTCGATGCGCTGGACGCGCCCGAGGCGGACCGCAAGCGGATCGAATGGGACACGTCGCTGCCGCTGCACCAGCATAAAAAAACCGCTGAATAAACAAGACACCCAAGGAGATACCCATGCCTCAAACTTTGCAAAGCCTGATCGCGGGCCGCTGGCACGGCAAGGAAGCCGCCACCCCGCTGTACAACGCGTTGAACAACAGCGTGATTTACCACACGCACGCGGAAACCATCGATTTCTCGGAAGCCGTCACGTATGCGCGCAAGACCGGTATCCCGGCGCTGATGAAGCTGGACTTCCAGCAGCGCGCGCAGCGCCTGAAAGCACTGGCGCAGTACCTGATGGAGCGCAAGGAAGCGCTGTACGCGATTTCGCACCTGACCGGCGCCACCCGCGCCGACAGCTGGGTTGACGTCGAGGGCGGCATTGGCACCCTGTTTGCATATGCGTCGATGGGCAGCCGCGAACTGCCATCGTCGAACGTGCTGCATGAAGGCCCGGCCATGGCGCTGGGCAAGCGCGGCGGCTTTGCCGGCACCCACATCCTGGTGCCGCGCGGCGGCCTGGCGGTGCACATCAACGCCTTCAATTTCCCGATCTGGGGCTTGCTGGAAAAATTCGCGCCGACCTTCCTGGCCGCGATGCCCTGCATCGGCAAACCCGCCACCGCCACCAGCTACCTGACCGAAGCCGTGGTGCGCATGATCCATGACTCTGGCCTGATGCCGGACGGCGCGCTGCAACTGGTGATCGGCAGCACCGGCGACTTGCTGGACCGCCTGGGCGGCGCCGACGTGGTGACGTTTACCGGTTCCGCCGACACGGCGGCCAAGCTGCGCGCCAACCGCAACCTGATCGCCAATTCGGTCCCGTTCACGGCCGAAGCCGATTCGCTGAACTGCGCGATCCTGGCGCCGGACGTGACGCCGGACGATGCGGAATTCGATCTGTTCGTCAAAGAAGTGGCGCGTGAAATGACCGGCAAGGCGGGCCAGAAATGTACCGCGATCCGCCGCATCATCGTGCCGCGCGACCGGGTTGACGCGGTGGCGCAGCGCTTGCGCGAGCGCCTGGCGAAAGTTACGGTGGGCGACCCGTCGGTGGAAGGCGTGCGCATGGGCGCGCTGGCCTCGAAAGAGCAGCAGCGGGATGTGGCCGAACGTGTTGCGTTGCTGGCGCAAGGCAATGAAATCGTGTTCGGTGAACGCGACGGCTTCAAGCTGGTGGGCGACGGTGTGGCCGATGGCGCGTTCTTCTCGCCGACCTTGCTGCTGTGCCGTAACGCCGGCAGCAACGACGCCGTGCACGACGTGGAAGCGTTCGGCCCGGTCTCGACCATGATGACCTACGACGGCATCGATGAAGCGCTGGACCTGGCCGCGCGCGGCAAGGGTTCGCTGGTGTCGACGCTGGTGACGAAGGACCCGAAAATCGCCGCCTATGCGGTGCCGGTGGCCGCCGCCTCGCATGGTCGCGTGCACATCCTCGACCAGGAATCGTCGGTCGATTCCACCGGTCATGGCTCCCCCTTGCCGCAACTGAAGCATGGTGGCCCTGGCCGTGCCGGCGGTGGTGAGGAACTGGGCGGCATCCGCGCGGTGCGCCACTTCCTGCAGCGCGCGGCCGTGCAGGGTTCGCCGACCATGCTGGCTGCTGTCACGGGCGAGTATGTGCGCGGCGCGGCGGTGACCGAGGGCGACATCCATCCGTTCCGCAAGTACTTCGAAGATTTGAAGATGGGCGACTCGCTGCTGACACACCGCCGCACTGTGAGCGAAGCGGACATCGTCAACTTCGGCGGTATTTCCGGCGACTTCTTCTACATGCACTTTGACGACATCGCCGCCAAGGACACGCAATTCGGCAAGCGCATTGCGCACGGCTACTTCGTGCTGTCGGCGGCCGCAGGCTTGTTCGTGTCGCCGGCGCCAGGCCCGGTGCTGGCCAACTATGGCCTCGATAACCTGCGCTTCATCACCCCGGTGGCGATCGGCGACACCATCCGCGCCCGCCTGACCTGCAAACGCAAGGTCGACCGCAACCGCACCGATGACCAGGGCCGTGGCCAGGGCGTGGTGGCGTGGGACGTGCAGGTGACCAACCAGAATGATGAACTGGTGGCGTCGTATGACATCCTGACGCTGGTGTCAAAAAAATCGTAACCACTCGGCTCAAACCCCTGGGGTCAG
>JAIENA010000501.1 GCA_019751755.1 Burkholderiaceae bacterium
ATTATTTGCTCAAATTCACGATCCAAAAATGGAGATTTAAATGCAAAATAAACTCGCTATCACCCTCACTGCAACGCTTTCGTTGGCTCTCGTAGGTTGCGGTGGTGGTGGCGGCTCGACGACGTCGGCCCCGTCGCCCGGCACTACCAATCCGCCCCCTGCCCCTGTGGTTCTCGCTGCAACCAGCCAGACGGCGGTGACCCCGACCTACGTCGCTGGTTCGCAGCAGATGAGTGCCTTTACTGCTCTCGCCGCTTTCCGTACCGCACTGAATCTCGGCCCGGTAAACCAAAACACCAAGATCGACAAGGCCGCACAGAACCATTCGGACTACGTTGAGATCAACAAAGGCGGCGGAACTCCCCACACCGAAGTTGCAGGTAATCCGGGCTTTACTGGCGTCACCGTTACTGACCGCCTTATCGCTGCCGGCTACACTCCGACTGACTCCAGCGAAGTCATCGGCTGGACCGGTGCCACAGGTGATGCGTCGGAGGTGATCGAAGGGCTTTCGGCTACCATCTACCATCGCGTCATTATGATGAAGCAAGGCTTGACTGACCTGGGGATTGCACCTCCAGTGATCGACACCAATTTTCGTCCGGCGTACATCGACTTTGGCTCGGCGGCCACGAAGCAGAACGTCGCAGGTGACTATGTTGGTGTGTATCCCGCAAACGGCCAGACTGCCGTCGGACTGACTCACGCGCTGGAATCGCCGAATCCGTTCGCTGATGTGGACGTTACTGCAGCTTCGTTCTGCGCCAAGACCAGCTTCCCGATCAGTTTGATGTCGCAGGAGAGCACCAAGCTGGCGGTGACGTCGTTCACCGTGACGGAAGCTGGCCAGGCCGCAGCACTCGACGTGCGACTGGTGACGAGCGATACCGACAAGACCGGCTTCGTGCCGCAGTACGTTGCCTTCATCGTCGGCAAAGCGCCGTTCAAGGCCAGCACCAAGTACACCGTGACCTTCACCGGCACTGCGACTGGCGCTGCGACCGGCGCAGCCAACGGCGTGCTGAGCATCAACAAGACGTGGAGCTTCACCACCGCCGCCAAAGGTTACCGTTGCCAGTAATCATCAGTAGGCTCTAAAAATCGATGGCTGTGTTTTGTATCGCGCAGAACCCAGCTTTTTCTATACCCCGCCTCTTCAGACCCTCTGAGGTAAGTTTCCAAGTTCGGTAGAGGACATTGATCGGTTGCGCGGCAAACCTCGCCGTACAGAGGCTGTCGCAAAACGGTTTTGGCGTTCACATCAAGCCCGGACGAGGTTGTGGTTGTGGGCGCAGGCCTGAGAAGCGCGGCATGCGTTCGAAAAAGGCGTATTGGGATGCTCTGACAGCGTACAGAACGGCATAAAAGTAGAAAACCATCGCCCTCAGCAGGGCAACCGCCCTGGATAAGTTGTGCGCCATGACGTGCAAGGCAAATTCACGCCTGACTGCCGACAGACCGCGACGACGGAAACGATCCAAGCCTTGCTGGCCGCGCAGGCTGCTGAACACTGGTTCGACGATCGCCTTGCGCTGACTAAAAATGCGGCGTGCCTGGCGATGTCCCATCACGAAACGAAGCGCTTCCCGTTGTTCATCCTCGGGATAGCGCTTGATGCGCCGCCCCTGAGCTGCCTTGGTACAGTTCGCACGCAGCGGGCAGTCCGCGCAGCTTGATGTCGCATACACGCTCACCGCCCGCGTGCGCGGTGTTTCTTTGCATTGGGAGATGCGGATCAAGATCTGGCCGGCGGGGCATCGGTAAGTGTCGGTATGCCCATCGTAGCTAAACGCGTTCTTGTGGTACTGCCCCGCTTCTTTGGTCATGGCCGGCCACTGGCCCTCCGGACACAACAAGCTGATATCGCGTTCGAGCGTCGTGGCGATCACGTCGTCATCGAAGTAGCCGGCGTCGAGCAGCAATTCTTTGGCATCGGCTCCCGTCACGCGTGCGCTCTGATCGAGCATCGGCGCCATCACCTTCGTTTCGCTCGATGGGTCGATGTCGAAGGCCGTGATGATTCGGTCCGGGTTGGCCAGCACCGATGGTTTGTATGATGCGGCAAAACCATGTCCGCGTTTCAAGCGCTGCACCATCGCTTCCGGCTCACTGCCGCTGATACGCAAGGTGTCGACCTTCTTGCCATTGTCGCGGCGCGCAGCTTGGCGCTGTTCGAACAATTTCTGGCAGAGCGCACTGCGCTCCTGCTCTTGTTGTGCCGCCTGACTTTCCGGTGCGCGTTCCACAGCCTGCTGCGCCGCCACCGCACGCGCCTTGACGGCATCTTCCTTGAGCAGGTTGTAGTGTGAGCAAGCAGCTTCGATAACGGTGCCATCGCCAGCCAGGAGAGTACTTCCAGAACCGGTCGCCTTCAAAATCGCACCGGTTAGCGATTCGAAAAAATCCCGGGTCAACGACGCCTCATGCTGGACGATGAAGCGGCCGATGTTGGCATGGTCCGGCGCGATGCCACCGGTGACCCACATGCATCCGAGATCGAGTCGCGCCAGCCGCTCCAGTTCGCGCAGGGAGTGCACGCCTTGCATCACGCCGTACAGGATCAAGCCGACCATCGATTGCGGCGCATAGGGAGCTCGGCCGGTTGCAGCGTAGCGCTGCTCAAACACCTGCCAGTCTTGTGTTCCGAGCAGACGGGCCACGGTAAATGGCGCATGTTGGCCGGAACGCTTCAGGTGCTCCTCCAGTCGCATCGTTCCAAGAAAAATGGCGTTGGCATTGCCCGTCACGAAACGTCGACCACTATGCGCTGCCGTTCGCAGCGTCCGCGCGTCCGAACCAGCCGGCACGCTGCCAAACAAATCGTACTGTGGATCGTCGGGAGACGGTAATTTGCGGGTGCTGCTCATGGTCGATTCCTGGCATTTCTTCCTGAACAATATTTTATGGTGCCGAGGGCTTTTGCGACAGCCTCTACACGGCGGGGTCAAGAGCGCGGACGGCGAAGCCGTCCTTGTCGTTGTTTTTAGTGCGGAGTCTGCTGCTGCTCGATGTACTGCCGGATAACGGCGATGGGTGCGCCGCCACAACTACCGGCGAAGT
The DNA here is from genome assembly GCA_019751755.1 of Burkholderiaceae bacterium. Classification (GTDB taxonomy): domain Bacteria; phylum Pseudomonadota; class Gammaproteobacteria; order Burkholderiales; family Burkholderiaceae_D; genus Rugamonas. The sequence goes on from JAIENA010000501.1 coordinate 3,061, forward strand.
AGGACGGCGACCACAGCGCGCCGCCCCAGAGTTTCTTACGGATGCTCGGATAATTCTTCTTCCGAATCATCCGACTGGACACGCCTTTCAGGCTGTTAACCAGATTGGAAACAGAAACCTTGGGTGGGTAGTTCACCAGCAGGTGAACATGGTCGTCCTCACCATCGAACTCCGCCAGTTCCGCTTCAAAGTCCGTGCAGACACTGGAAAATATTGGGCGCAGGTCGTCAAGAATCTCTTTTGTGAAGACTTCACGGCGACATTTTGTCACGAAGACCAAATGTACATGCATCAGGAAAACGCAGTGTCTTCCATGGCGAATATCGTTGTCATTGCTCATAGACCAAAATATAATCGAAGCATGCAACGTCTACAAGCCTACAAGTACGAACTGATGCCCGATGGCAAGCAGGCGCGTGATATGCGCCGCTTCGCCGGGTCGTGCCGGTTCGTCTACAACAAGGCGCTGGCGATGCAAAAGGAAAATCACGAGGCGGGCAACAAGTTCATTGGTTACGTGGCAATGGCGAAGCACTTGACCGGGTGGCGCAATGATCCCGACACGCCTTGGCTCAAGGAAGCGCCCTGCCACCCATTGCAGCATGCCTTGAAGGATTTGGAGAAGGCATACAAAAATTTCTTCGCCAAGCGCGCTGACTTCCCGCGTTTCAAGCGCAAGGGTGGCGGCGATGCTTTCCGCTATCCCGACCCGAAACAGATCAAACTCGATCAGGTCAACAACCGCCTCTTTCTTCCCAAGTTGGGCTGGCTGCGCTACCGCAACAGCCGAGATGTTCTCGGCGAATTGCGCAATGTGACCGTGAGCCAATCGGGCGGTAAGTGGTTCGCGTCGATCCAGACACAACGCGAGGTGGAGCAGCCGTTGCCCACGGCGACGACAGAGATCGGCATCGATGTCGGCATCGCCCGCTTCGCCACGATGAGCGACGCGAGCTTCATCGCGCCGCTGGGCAGCTTCACGAAGCATCAGCAGCGCCTGGCCCGTTACCAGCGCCGCATGAGCCGCAAGGTCAAGTTCAGCAACAACTGGATGAAGGCGAAAGCCTGCGTCCAGAAGATTCATACGCGTATCGCTAACGCCCGTAAAGACTTCCTGCACAAGACCACAACGACGATCAGCAAAAACCACGCGCTCGTCTGCATCGAGGATTTGCAGGTACGGAATATGTCCAGGTCTTCCAAGGGCACGGCCGAACAGCCGGGCAAGAAGGTGAGCCAAAAATCGGGCCTCAATCGCGCCATCCTCGATCAGGGGTGGGGCGAGTTCAGGCGGCAGCTCGACTACAAGGTGTCGTGGCACGGAGGTATTCTGCTGGCCGTGCCAGCGCACCACACCAGCCAGACTTGCCCGTGCTGTGGTCATATATCGAAAGACAATCGGCAAACTCAGGAGCAATTCCTGTGCGTCGATTGTGGCTACGAAAATCACGCCGATGTCGTTGGCGCGATCAATGTTTTAGCGCGAGGACATCGCGTTTTAGCCTGCGGAGAAGTCGGTGCAGTCAGGCCGCTCGATGAAGCAGGAACCCGCCGAAGCGACCGCGTAAATCATCACGCGGCGCCGTAGGAATCCCCTTCCTTTCCGCGCAAGCGGCAGCCTCAAGGCTGAGGTAGGGGAGGATGTCAAGCCCCCAAAGCCTTTCGCCGCAAACCGGCGCGTTATCGCTGTGGAGATAAAAAATCTACTTAGCTTGAGAAGGTCCATGCGTCGCCTGCGCAATGAGCTGGCAGCCGGGCGCTCGCCGACAGAGATGGTGCGTACACCCCGCGGTGACATACCGCGCTGGATGTTGCTGCGCTATGCCGAGGTTTCCTTCGGCTTCGGCATAGCGAGAGTGTGCGCGGCTAGGCGTGTATTATTTCGGCTAGCCGAGAATGCGGTCTCTAGGGACCAGGCAACGTTGTCTTTTAATCCAAATCTGCCCAAGATCGACCTGCGATAACGTGGCGATTGCTAGCTTCGGCTACGTTGAAATTTTTGCCCTTCGCATCGCAATCCGGGGCCTCGCCGTTCTTTTTCAAATCAGCCGCCCATTCCCGGATAGCCCGCACCTTGCTTTCGGTTAGCTTTGCCTTTGGCTGAGCGTGGCAGCCACCGGGCAAGTGTGTCCAGCTTCGCCGGGTTACGATAGAACATGCCGATCGGCATCGCCTGCTAGGCGCGGTGGTGGCCGTCATCGATGAGCCCCTTGGCCAACAAGATCTGCGCCTTGTCTTGCGCCGACATGCGCGCGGCATCCGCCGCCAGTTCCTCGATCGCCACCGGGTTGCCGTGCGCATCGCGCGCTCAGCTCAAGGTGCCCTGGAGGATCGGCGCGCCAATCGCCTGGGTGTCTTCCGCCGTCACCGCCTGTTTGCGGTGCTTGCCCAGGATGTCGCGAATATTTTCCAGCTTCGGCAGCAAAGTCGGCGCCTGGTCGGCCGCCACCACGGCGTAGCGCGAGACGTCACCCAGGAAGCGCTGCACGGAGGTGTACACGCGCGCAAAGGCCGGGTGGCGCTTGGCCAGGTTGTCCATGGTGCCGATGGTTTTATGCCACCAGCTAAACTTGCCTGACTGATTGAACAGGTCGCCCATGCGATAGCCTGCCGGCAAGCGCAGATCCTGCACGCGATTGGCGGCCGTGGCCAGGGTGTCGGCCAATCCGGTACGGCTGAAGGCAATGTCTCGGTTGCTGACGCTGTACTGCCCGTTGTTGCCCACGGCCGACTTGACTTGCTCTGGCTTGAACGCCACATACACCGTATGCCGCCCCGCGCTTTGGTAGGTGTCCGCCATCCCCGTGCCGCCGTCTTCATAGTTGCTGATGATCAGACCGTCATGGCCTGCAGCCTTGCCCTGCGCGAACCACGCACTTTGCACTCATGATCAAACGTGTCACCCTTGGCATCGATCCGCAGCGGGTTTTGCAGGCTCAAGTAGGCTGGGATCACGTTGGCCCCAGCGGTGGCGGCGCGCGGCGCCACGCCCAGCGCCTCCATCACCCGGTCCACTTTCTGGCCAATGCCTTCGGCTGGTTCAAATTCACCCTCCAGGATGCCGGCGAGCTCGTCGCGCACGTCGATAAAGTCATCCTCGAAATTTTCGTAGTAGTCAAAGCCGCGTACGCGCTTGCGCGCTGCTTCCAGCGCTTGCGCAAGCTGGGCATCGGACATTGTCGCCAGCCTGGCGCGTAGCACTACGGCATTGAATTGATCCTGACCACCCGCGTAGATATTGGACGCTACGTCCGCACTAGAGGTGAAGAAAATGCAATCGGTCCAGGCCGTATCGCCCGGTGCAAATGCGGAAAAATCAGCATTGGTGCCGTGGTAGACCACCAGTGGCGCACCCTGCGCATCGCAGACCTGGCTGTCCTTGAACCAATCCAGGAATGCTAGCGTGGCGGTCAGCCCTGGCGCTGCAGCTGCGCCTGCATCATCGCCCCGTCGCGCCGGCTCTCGGCCCGCAAGGATGCGATTTCGGACGGCGTCAACCGGCTTGAAGCCGGCGATGTAGCGGGCTTCGGATTCGGGGAGCGCGTCGTATCCGTAACCGGTGGCGGCGCGGAATGCGTCTTCGATGTCGCCGTAGTGTTCACGGAGTTTTGCGAGGTTGTGGTGGGAGAGTTCAATTTTTGCAGTGTATTTTTTTCCTGTCAATGTCGCCATGCCGACCACGTGGCCGCCGGCGTGTTCAATATGGGCCGCCCTGGGTCAAGGTATCATCGAGCAACAAGTACGACGCGCCAGCTTGCACCTCGCCAACGAATTGCGGTCGGGAAAAGATGCGCTCCAGGCCGCCCAGCGTGGTGCGCTGTGGGCGCGTCGATTGCACGACGTGTTCACTCACGCGCAGGCCGGCGCCGTGCGCCAGGACGTGTGCGCCGGCCAGCGGCAACTTATTGCGGCCGGTTTGCTCGATCGACAACACCGGCTGCACGATGACATCGCGCCCGCCAAACTGGGCGCGCACCTGGTCAATGAATGCTGGCGGCAGCGTGTCTTGCACCGCGCGCAGCGCGGCCTGCGCATCCCCCGCCTTGGCGGCCGCATAATCCGGGTGACTGGCCAAGACCCCGATCGGGGATGCTATCAGTACATTCGCCCGTGCCGGCACCGTGGTGGCGCGGCTGAACGCGATATGCGGATTGCCACGGTCAAAGCCGCCGTTGTTGCCCAGTGCGGACTTGACGGCGCCAGGATCAAACGCGCCCAACTCCTGGGTGCCATCGGGGAAATTGAGGACCACGCCGTCAAAGCCTTCGGCTGCCAGATCGGCAGTGAAGGCATTGATCTGCTCGCGCGACGCGCGGCTCAGGCGCCGCTTTAATTCTGGCGTGGCGACAAACGGCTTGCGCACCGCCGTGAACAGCGGCAGCACGTTCGGGCCTTGGACGCCTTGTTTCAAGCTCGCGTAGGACTCGGCCAGCCAGTCGCTGCTGGTGGCATAGACCCCCGTTCCCAGCCAGCCTTGGTCCTTGCGGCCGGGGTGGTTCAGGTTGAAGGCGTCGACGTCGTCCCGAGTACCGTGGAAATAGACGGCCGGCTCGCGCGCGGCATCAGTAGGAGCGCGTCCAAGCGCTCGAACGGGTCCGGACTGTCCAGGGAAGGTGGGGGCGCGCTCGGCAGCAGCTCCAGCGCCGCCGTGAAGTCCTCCTGCGTCTTTGCCTGCCGGCAGGCCAGGATGAATGGATCGGTTGTCTGCTGCATTGTCATGTCCGGCCACCCAGTCGCCATAGAATTGCTTGAAGTTCGGCGTCTTGGTGATGATCCACTGCGGATAGGTCAGCAAGGTGGCGCCGGGCGCTTTCTGCGCTTCATAGGCGGCGCGGCCCCCATATTGTAATTCAGCTTGGCGGAATTGCTCAGTGGCATCTTTAGCATTGTCGAGCGCCTGGCGCGCATCCTCGGCGCCGACATGCGAGAAGGCGTGCGCTGCGCCCGCCTCGGCCGGCGCACGCAGTTCCTGCGCATGCTCGGCCCAGGTTTGCACCATGATGGCGCGCACCGCCTCCACATCGGACACTAGGCGCGACACGTCAAAGCGCTTGCCACGCAAATGCCGCACCAGTTGGGCCGCCACTTGCATGAAGCGGTAGGCCACCGCGCGGAACAGCGAACGGTCCGCCTTGGCCAACTGGGCCCAGAATTGCTGATCAACCCACATGGCGCCGTTGATGTCGGCCAGAACTTCCGATTCGGCCTGTTCAGGCTGAAATCCTCGTCGCCGGATGCCATGTATTCGCGCATCTGGCGGTCTTCCACCACGCCCTCGTTGAGGTAGGGGGCGTCTCAGAGAACGGAAAAAATCGTACGCTAAGCGATTGCACAAACGATCCTTTGCGCACGAACAGCGGTTTTGAGCGCTCACCGAGCGTAGATCGTTGTACAAAGCCGTTGCGATAGCATTGGCAACAGCAACAGGTTTTTGCAACGGTCAAGGGATTCGTTCCCTCATTCGCCTCTGTTCCACTGTGGCTCACGGCCTTAGGGTACGATTTTTTCCGTTTATCCTGTTCTCCCCAAAGTGGCCGGCGTAAAGTAGAGGTTGTTCAGATCGCGCATGATGTCTCATGTTATTGTGGCTGATGTTTGCCATTCTGCAACATACATGCGTGACACGCCAGCACCCGGGGCATCGTCACCGCTCATGGCGTCGCGGGTCTTAGGATTTGCGCAACACAAAATTATAAAATAATGTCGTTTTTCTCCTAAAATTAGGGGTGAAGCCATGACTCTGAAATTTTAGTGAATTAGGGCGCGGCCCCTATTTTCCGACTGAAAAATGGGCGTTGCAGCAGAAGTGGATTAAGTATTTTTCGCTAATATTGTTAATCTTGCAGTATCTTGCTGGAAATATTTCAGGAAGTCATTAATGGTCGTAAGTATACTTTTATTCGCCGCTTTCCTATGGTGGGCGAACTCATCCTCCATCGGTGGTAGCGCGAAGCGCGCGGAACGCGAAGGCGACATTGAGCGCGCGCGGTATCACACCGCCAAGTTAGGGCAAATAAAGGCCGGGTTGGTCGGAGTAGTGATCGGGGCGATTGGTGGCTCGTTCTTGGGCATCGCTGGCTTCGGTAGCGCAATCGCCGGCACAGTCCCGGGGGCCATTATCTTAGGGGTATGGTTTTATAGCGCCAATGCCCCGTCGAAAGGGTAAGTACCAGGATGTCGAAATTTCAGACCCATTACGACAATCTGCAGGTAGGGAGGAACGCAGAAGAGGAGATCATCCGCGCAGCATATCGTACTCTCTCGCAAAAGTACCACCCAGATAAAAACTTAGACGCCCCAGAGCTGGCCAATAAGAGGATGAAGCTCATTAACCGAGCATACGAGGTGCTAAACGATCCGGCCCGCAGAGCGGAACACGACGCGTGGATTAGGGCCAACGAGACAGAGGAGCTCGATAGACAGACTGCGGAAACCGCAAGAGAGCAAGATTTATCAAGGATGACTGCCGAATCGAACAAAGCGCGAGTTGCAAAGAGAAGATCGACACTCCCTGTTCCGAGAGAGGGGCATGAGGCATCTCGACCTACCGTCCCATTGTGGCAACAGGCCATTGATCGTACTGGCGTTACTGGAGTTACAAAAACCGCCGCAGGTACGACCTCGGGCGAATGGAATGGGCTACATTTCATCCATGTCCTTCTGCTATGTTTGGTGTATGGGTGGTGGCACGCGCTAACGTCACCAATCGGGGGCCGTCTCTTATACGATAAGGCCCCATTTCTGGGGCTACTATTCGACATGGGAGCCTGGGGGCTGGCGCTAGCACCTGCAATGATTTTGATGGTCGTTGTATCCATCGGATGGGTTGTCGGCTGGTTGGTGCGCCCTTGGCGGACAAACGCTTCCTGGATCGCGTTGCTTCTTGGTTTGGTGGTATGTGTGGCATTAGAGATGGGGTCTATCCAAAAAGGCCGACATGAAGTGGGGGGCGCAGTCCCGCCTGCGGCGAGCTCGCCAGCACTCCCCCTCATCGCCATGGAACGCGCGGGGGGGGATGCGGGGGATGCGGACATCAAAAAATTTGCATCACAGATGACTGCGAAACTTCCGATAAGGAACGACATCGGCGGCACAACTATAGTTAAAGTATTTGCAGAAACAGGGCGTACGCTTGTCTACCAAATTGTCGATGACATGCCAGCAGATCAGTGGACAAATGCAATGCGTTCAAACCAGATACAAATGTTCGTCAACAATTATTGCACCAACCCATCAATGTCATATCTCCATAATATCAATGTAAAAATCAAATACATGGTATTTGACACTACATGGACTTACCTTTATGGAACGACGGTTAGTGCTGGTAATTGTCGATAGTGCCGGAATGGCGTGGATATTCATCTGGATTTTTAGAGCGATGGGATACCTATAGTGCGCACGGAACCGAAGGAGCGTGACGAGCGCATTTTCGCAGGCCAATACTGCCCCGTATTGACCATGGACTCGGATGGCGATCTGGTTGTCCAGCCCATGCGCTACCAATGCCGCCCTGCGGGCAAACCGGCCTTCTATGACACGAGATTCCCCGGCACCTACAACGCCCGCCGCGACAACCTGAACGGCTTCTGGAAAGGGCAGTTTGGACAGACCCACGCCGTGGTGATGGCGATCGGTTTTTTTGAGAACGTCAGTAAGCGGCCAGCACTCCCACTGCCAGTTTAAGTTTGCTTAGACTGGGCCTGCGGCAGCAATGAGTCGATCTGGTTGTTCGGGCAAGTCGGCAGTTTGGTGAGGGTTGTCAGTCAGCCATGCCAGCGGCTCAATACCGTTGAGCTTGGCGGTGGCTAGCAGTTTGTCGGACTTGAATCTGGATGCCGACTGTACGGCGGCGTCCAGCCTGGTTGTCTCGTCTTTCTTGTCG
>JAIENA010000016.1 GCA_019751755.1 Burkholderiaceae bacterium
CTGTCACAAAGCAGGCCGCCGCCGCCAGCGCGATCAGTGGTTGGGTCGGGCTCATGGATATCCACTCAAGAAAAAATGATGGAGTGACTATAACACCATTTAGTCACTTATTGTGCAAATAGAGGATGGGGGTTAAGCTGTCGACCATGACCATTGCCAACACCAACCATACCAATCACGGCCCGGCCCGGGGCCCGGCCGATCACGAGGTGCGCGACCAGATCGTCAGCGCCGCCACTGCCCATTTCCGCCTTTACGGCTACGAGAAGACCACGGTGTCCGACCTGGCCAAGGCGATCGGCTTTTCCAAGGCCTATATCTACAAGTTCTTCCCCTCGAAGCAAGCCATCGGCGAACAGATTTGCGCCACCTGCCTGCTCGAGATCGAAACCGATGTGCGCGCTGCCGTGGACAGCGCCGACGCCGCGCCCGAGAAACTGCGACGCCTGTTCAAGACCATTGTGACCTCGAGCATGCGGCTGTTCTTTCAGGACCGCAAGCTGTTTGACATCGCCTCCTCGGCCGCCTCCGAACGCTGGGATGCTGCGCAGCGCTACGAACTGCGGATCCAGGGCCTGCTGACGGACATCCTGCGCCTGGGTCGAGAGAACGACGACTTCGAGCGCAAGACGCCGCTCGATGAAACCGTCAGCGCCATCTACCTGGTACTGCGTCCCTACCTGCACCCGCTGCTGCTGCAATACAGCTTCGACTCCGTCGAGCATGCCCCTACACAGTTATCGAGCCTGGTGCTGCGCAGCCTGTCGAGATGACCATGATAAATCTTATGTGACCGTTGACATATTTAGTCACTAGTCTCAGAATGAAATCCTGTTTTGTTCATTCACGGGATTTCTATGCCTCGCCGCCTTGTCGCCTCCGCTGCCCTGTCTGTCGCTTGCCTGCCGCCTCTTTTGCTGGCCGGCTGCGACAAACCGCCCCCCTCCGATCCGCGTACCGAAGCGCCGCTGGTACGCACCATCACGCTCACTGAAGCGGCACCGGACGCGCGCGCGTTCACCGGCACGGTGGCCGCCCGGGTGCAGAGTGAACCAGGGTTCCGGGTAGGCGGCAAGATTCTCGAACGGCTGGTCGATGCTGGCCAACAAGTCAAACGTGGGCAAATCCTGATGCGCATCGACCCGATCGACCTCAGACTAGCGGCTACCGCCCAACTGGAAGCCGTGGCTGCAGCACGGGCGCGCGCCCGGCAGACTGCACAAGACGAGGCGCGCTACCGCGACCTGCGCGGGACCGGCGCCATCTCCGCCTCCGCCTACGACCAGATGGCAGCAGCGGCGGAAGCGGCGACAGCGCAATTAAAGGCAGCCGAGGCACAGGCCGAAGTGGCGCACAACGCCAGCCGCTACGCCGACCTAGTGGCCGATGCCGATGGCACCGTCATGGAAACACTGGCCGAGCCGGGCCAGGTGGTGGCCGCCGGCCAGCCGGTGCTGCGCCTGGCGCGCGCCGGCAGCCGCGAGGCCGTAATCGCGCTGCCGGAAACCTTGCGTCCCAAGCTGGGATCGACCGGGCTGGCCACGCTGTTCGGCCAGCAAGGACCGGCAGTGCCGACGCGCCTGCGCCAGTTGTCTGACAGCGCGGAGCGCGCCACCCGCACCTACGAGGCGCGCTATGTGCTCGACGGCCCGCTGGCCGCTGCGCCCTTGGGTGCGACCGTGACGATTCAGTTGCCCGATGCGACAGCGGCGTCGGCCACGCCAGTGGCCAACGATCGCGCCTGGTCGGTGCCGATGGGCGCCCTGCACGACGCCGGCAAGGGGCCGGGTTTGTGGCTGATCCAGGGGCAGCCGGCCAAGGTCGCTTGGCGGCCGGTGGCCGTGCAGCGTCTGGGTGACGACGTGGCCTTTGTGACAGGCCAGTTCAAGTCGGGCCAGCGCATCGTGGCGATGGGCGCACACTTGCTGCGCGAAGACCAGCCGGTACGGCTGGCCGCAGAGCTGGCAGAGCTGGCAGAGCCGGCAGCGTCACCAGCAACCGGCAGCGGAGCCAAACCATGAGCGCCGGCCGCTTCAACCTGTCCGCCCTCGCCGTGCGCGAACGCGCGGTCACGCTGTTCCTGATTTTCCTGATCTCGGTCGCGGGCGTGGTCTCATTCTTCAAGCTCGGCCGCGCGGAAGACCCGGCCTTCACCATCAAGGTCATGACCGTGATCACCGCCTGGCCCGGCGCCACCGCGCAGGAGATGCAGGACCAGGTCGCCGAAAAACTCGAGAAGCGTTTGCAGGAATTGCGCTGGTACGAGCGCAGCGAAACCTACACCCGCCCCGGCCTCGCATTTACCACGCTGACACTGCAAGACAGCACACCACCAGCCGAGGTCCAGGAACAGTTCTACCAGGCCCGTAAAAAGGTCGGGGACGAGGCGGGCAACCTGCCGCAAGGCGTGATCGGTCCAATGGTCAACGACGAATACGCGGATGTGACGTTCGCACTGTTTGCCCTGAAGGCCAAAGGCGAGCCGCAGCGTCTGCTGGTGCGCGACGCCGAAACCCTGCGCCAGCGCCTGCTGCATGTCCCCGGCGTCAAAAAGGTCAACATTATCGGCGAGCAGCCGGAGCGCATCTATGTCGAATTCTCGCACGAGCGCCTGGCCACGCTGGGCGTGGCGCCACAGCAGGTGTTCGCCGCGCTGAACAACCAGAACCTGCTGACGCCAGCAGGCTCGGTCGACACCAAGGGCCCGCAAGTGTTTATCCGCCTCGACGGCGCCTTCGACCAGCTGCAAAAAATCCGCGACACGCCGATCGTTGCGCAGGGCCGCAGCTTGAAACTGTCGGACTTCGCCACCGTCAAGCGCGGCTACGAGGATCCATCAAGCTTCATCCTGCGCAACGGCGGCGAACCGGCGCTGTTGCTGGGCATCGTGATGCGCGACGGCTGGAATGGCCTCGACCTGGGCCAGGCGCTCGACAAGGAAATCGGCGCGATCAACGCCGAAATGCCGTTGGGCATGGGCCTGTCCAAGGTCACCGACCAGGCGGTCAATATCAGTTCAGCGGTCGATGAATTCATGGTCAAGTTCTTCGTGGCGCTGCTGGTGGTGATGCTGGTCTGCTTCGTCAGCATGGGCTGGCGCGTGGGGATCGTGGTCGCTGCCGCCGTGCCGCTGACACTGGCGGTGGTGTTCATCGTGATGGCCGCCACCGGCAAGAACTTTGACCGCATCACGCTCGGCTCGCTGATCCTCGGACTGGGCCTGCTGGTGGACGACGCCATCATCGCCATCGAAATGATGGTGGTGAAAATGGAGGAAGGATACGACCGCATCGCCGCCTCGGCCTACGCCTGGAGCCACACTGCTGCGCCGATGCTGTCAGGCACCCTGGTCACTGCCGTGGGGTTCATGCCCAACGGCTTCGCGCGGTCGTCCGCCGGCGAGTACACCAGCAATATGTTCTGGATCGTGGGCATCGCGCTGATTGCATCATGGGTGGTGGCGGTGGTATTCACCCCCTACCTGGGCGTGAAGCTGCTGCCGCCACTCAAACCGGTCGAAGGCGGCCACGAAGCACTGTACGATACGCCACGCTACCAGCAGTTCCGCCAGGTGCTGGGCCGCGTGATCGCCCGCAAATGGGCTGTCGCCGGTGCCGTGGTGGGTCTGTTCGCACTGTCGATCGGCGGCATGGCCGTGGTCAAGAAGCAATTTTTCCCGGTCTCCGACCGGCCGGAAGTCATGGTCGAGGTACAGATGCCGTTCGGCACCACGATCGGCCGGACCAGCGCCAGCGCCGCCAAGGTCGAAGCCTGGCTGGCGAAGCAGCCGGAGGCGAAAATCGTCACCGCCTATATCGGCCAGGGCGCGCCGCGCTTCTACCTTGCCATGGGACCGGAGATGCCCGATCCCTCGTTCGCCAAAATCGTGATCCGCACCGACAGCCAGGAGGCGCGTGACGCCCTCAAGCAGCGCCTGCGCAGCGCGATCGCCGCCGGCCTGGCGCCGGAAGCGCAGGTGCGCGTAACACAACTGGTGTTCGGCCCCTACTCGCCCTACCCGGTCGCCTACCGGGTGAGCGGCCCCGATCCGGCCAAATTGCGCGACATCGCGGCCAGCGTGCAGCATGTGCTCGAAGCAAGTCCGATGATGCGTACCGTGAACAACGACTGGGGCGTACGTACGCCGTCGCTGCACTTCAACTTGCAACAGGATCGCTTGCAGGCGGTCGGCCTCACTTCCACCTCGGTGGCGCAACAACTGCAGTTCCTGCTGAGTGGAGCACCATTGACGATGGTGCGCGAAGATATTCGCACGGTACAGGTGATGGCGCGCTCGGCCGGCGACAGCCGGCTTGACCCGGCCCGCATCGCCGATTTCACGCTCGCCGGTAGCGACGGCCAACGCATTCCACTGTCGCAAGTGGGCACCATGTCCGTGCGATTCGAAGAACCGCTGGTGCGCCGCCGCGATCGCATGCCGACGATTACCGTGCGCGGCGACATCGCCGACGGCTTGCAACCGCCCGATGTTTCCGGCGCGATGACGGCGCAACTGCAAACCATCATCGCGAGGCTACCGGCCGGCTACCAGATCATTGAGGCAGGTTCAATCGAGGAGTCCGGCAAGGCCACCAAGGCCATGCTGCCGCTGTTCCCGATCATGCTGGCGATCACACTGTTGATCATCATCTTCCAGGTACGCTCGATCGCGGCGATGGTGATGGTATTCCTGACCAGCCCACTCGGCCTGATCGGCGTGGTGCCGACGTTGATCCTCTTCGGCCAGCCGTTCGGCATCAATGCGCTGGTAGGCTTGATCGCGCTGTCGGGCATCTTGATGCGCAACACGCTGATCCTGATCGGCCAGATCGACGACAACCAGAAGGCAGGGCTCGATCCGTTCCGCGCGGTGGTGGAGGCGACGGTACAGCGCTCGCGTCCGGTGATCCTGACGGCGCTGGCGGCGGTGCTCGCGTTCATTCCACTGACCCATTCGGTATTCTGGGGTACGCTGGCCTATACGCTGATCGGCGGCACCATCGCCGGCACGGTGCTGACCTTGGTGTTCCTGCCGGCGATGTATGCGATATGGTTCAGGATCGCGCAGCCCAAGGAGGATACGGAGCCCACCGGGGAGCTACTAGCGTAGGCTGCAACAATCTTGACGCGCCAAAGCCGTGTGGCGGGCCGGTGCAGAGCAGCACGCGGCAGGAGGAAAAGCAGCCTCCTGCTGTCTTACGAGGAAGAGCTGGCCAAGCCCAACGACACAGCCAATACCCGCAACGGCCATAGAGCCAAAACCTTCAAGGGCGATTTCGGCGCACTGCCACTCGATATCCCCGCAACCGCCAAGGCACGTTCGATCCGTAAGTCTTCAGCAAGTACCAGACACGCTAGACCGCCTTCGACGAAAAATCATCTCGCTCTACGCACGGGGCCTGACGGTCCGGGCGATCCAGAGCCACCTGGAGGAGATCTACGGCACCGAGGTGCCCCCCTCATTTTCAACGTGACGGACGCCGTTAGACAGGATGTCAATCTCTGGCAGGCCCGCCCGCTCGACGCCGTCTACCCTGATCCTTTATCTGAACTGCATCCAGGTCAAAGTACGCGACAACGGCGTGGAGCGCACCAAGGCGGTCTAAATGGCCTTCGTTTCAAATAGGTTCTGCAAGCATTTTGCGTATATTGTCCGTGATTTCCACCGGATCCCCAACTTCGTCAGGGTGCATTTCAAGATGCCCCAACTTGATTGAACTCTGGCCAATCAAGTTGGCGCGGTCAAAGCGCCGACGCATATATCCTTCCAGTGCCTGTTCGATTGCAGCGCCGGGCTTTGCCAACTCCTCTGACAGCACAACCGCATCCTCCACCGCCATAGCGGCACCCTGCCCCAGGTGCGGAGTGGTGCTGTGCGCGGCATCACCAATCAACACCACGCGCCCCTTGTACCAAGGCGCCGGCATCATGCAGGTTTCCAGCGGACGGTAAACTACCAGTTCCGGGTCAACAATCATGTCCCGGAACTGGCCGAGAGGACCACCATAACCGTCTAGGCGCTTGCGGAACTCCTCCGCCAGTTTGTCACGCGGGAATCTTGGATTACCAGGCTCTTCGAATACAGCGAGCACGTAAAGGGTTTCCTTAGTCAGCGGCACATAGCCAGCCTTTCCCCCATCCTTCCCAAGATAGATTTCAGCCCATTCCATGCCTTCTGGGCGCGGCAGATTGTAGCGCCAGACGCCTTGCCCCGTGAACTGAGGGGCCGGCGTATCAGGGAACAGCATGGTACGGATTTTCGAGTAATTGCCATCGGCTGCAATCACCAGATCGTAGGAACCTTCCGAGCCATCGCTGCAATGCACTTTGACATGATCACCTTGATCATCGATCGATTCGTACGATACACCGAGACGCACCGGTATGCCCAGCGCCTTCACGCGGTCAGTGAGTACCTTGTGCAGAGCCGGGCGGGTCAAACCCAGATCAGACGGATAGCCTTGAGCGACATCGGGGTCGCCAGGCAGAACCGCTACTACGGAACCGTCCTTGCCCAGAAAACGCACGCCCTTGTAAGGAAAACCGGCCTTAATAGCATCATCGGCCAGCCCAAGCTGCGCCAGTGCACGCACGAAATTGGCCTGCACGATAATGCCGACGTGGTAGACGGTCCAGTCCACTGAGCGCTCAATTACTTCCACCGCGATGCCCTTGTTGTGCAGGCCTATGGCTGCCGACAAGCCTCCGATGCCACCACCGACGATCAGTACCCGTTTGCTGTTTGACATACGTTTCTCTCTTCTCTCTTTTATTGTCAATGCGGCAATGCCGCTGTCTACTCAATTTCCCACAGGGGGCTATAGTCGCCTCCCACACCGCATACGATAGGACGAGCTGGATTATTTTGGAAATCGAATGTTTCTATGATATTTATCAGAAATTCAAATAACTATCAGCGTTTTTAACGATTTGACGCACCGCCCCTGTGCAACCAGAATCTCCGACAAATAGGATGGAGAACCTTAATGGTTATGCGATTTGAGGGATTAGATTTGAATCTTCTGGTTGCGCTGAAAGCCTTGCTCGAGGAACGCTCAGTTTCCAAGGCAGCCGAGCGGATGCACACTAGTCAACCGGCCATGAGTGCAGCGCTAAGCAAGCTGCGCGAGTATTTTAACGATGAGCTGCTGATACGCACTGGTCGAGAAATGGCGCCAACAGCCCAAGCAGAATATCTTCTGCGACCCATCGCCGAAGTACTAGGCGCTATCCAGCAGGCGATGAAAGCCAAACCAGCGTTCAATCCTCGGGAAGCAGACAGGGTGTTCCGCATCACCATGTCCGACTATATGGCGAGCATTCTGTTGCCGCGCCTTCTTCTGCTGGTAAGGCAAGAAGCCCCCGGCATCAGGATCGAAGTGCTGCCATCGGATCTTCTGCTGCTAACCAGGCTGGAACGCGGAGAGATCGACCTTGCCATTTGCCCGGAAAAGTACCTTAGCGAAGCCCATCCATCCGCGCTGCTAACCCAGGACGATTATGTGGTGGTGGTCGATCAGGAAAATCCGTGCATTGCCTATACCATTACGCTGGATCAGTACCTGGACATGGACCATGTGGTTGTGAATCTTTCCAACGACCGTTCGGCGTCTTTTGAAGACTGGTTCCTGGAGCACTTCAATATCCGCCGAAAGTACGCAGTTAGCGTACCACTGTTTTCCCTAGTCCCTTCACTGATCGTCAATACGCCGCTGATCGCCACCATGCACACGCTGCTGGCCAAGCAGCTTGCACGACATTTCCGCATACGCCTGGTTTCAGTCCCCCAAGAATTCCCTGCACTTCGCGAACATATGCAGTGGCACAGACTGCGCGACCATGACCTTGGTCTGGCATGGCTACGCAAGCAACTGAGCTCAATCACCAAAGAAATGCATTAGCCACTGGCCACTGCGCCCATCAAAGAACCTGATGGAGAACATTAAAAATAGCGATTTCCCCCCGCCCCGCTAGTTCACTTACGCTCAGCATAGCGGCGCTCCGTCAGAAAGCCGATGTGCAGAGCCATACTACCCAAAAATTGCAGGAAATGGGCGCATTAAAAATAGGGACAACGAATGAAAAATAGGCTTGAACAACTGCGGATCGCCACGCGGTTGCGGCTAGGGTTTGCCATCATGGTGGGCCTGCTGATTTGTATTTCGCTACTTGGCATCAGCAGCATGACTGAAAACCAGAAACGCATGGACGATATCACCAGAGTGAACAATGCTAAATCGCAGTTCGCCATCACGATGCGGGACACGGTGTACGAGCGCATGGTCACCTTACGCAACATCGCGCTGATTACTTCCGTATCCGAAATGCAGTTGGAGGCGGCAAGAATTCTCGAACAGGAAAAAATATATACACAAACACAGCAGCAGTTGATGCAACTACTCAATACGACAAACCAATCGCGTGCGCAGGAGCACTCGCTACTAAAAAAAATACATGAATACGGCACTGCCGCATCGCCGATCGTCCGTAAGGCCACTGAACTTGCCTTGACGATGCAAACAGATCAGGTGTACAGCGTACTAATTAATGAACTGCTCCCTGTGCAGAAAGAATGGATGGGTGCACTGGATAGCCTCATCAAACTGGAGGCCAGTTTAAACAAACAAGCAGCGTTGGATGCGCAGGAAGCCTATGAAAGTGCGCGCACACAGATGTTGTTGATTGGCATCATGGCTATCGGCATGGCAGTAACAGTCTCAATACTGTTATCCAACAGCATGCTAAGGCAGTTGGGAGGTGAACTAATCTACGCGTCGGCAATCGCCGAAAAAATATCGACAGGCGACCTGCAAGGAGAAATCAGGACAAAGAGAGAGGATCAAACCAGCTTGCTCGCAGGGATGAAGAAGATGCGAGACAGCCTTGCACACATCGTCATCAATGTCAGACGCGCCACTGATACGATCGCTGACGTTTCAAATCAAATCGCCATCGGCAACCTAGATCTTTCCAATCGAACTGAACAGCAGGCTAACTCACTCCGGCAAACCGCCAAGGCAATGGAAAAGCTGACTGGGATCGTCATACAAAACGCTGACAGCGCAAATCAGGCGAAGGCGACCGCCAGTTCGGCGGCTTTGGCGGCACAGGATGGTGGTGATGTTGTCAGTCGCGTGGTAAGAACGATGGGTGCAATCAATACTTCGGCTCACCGCATCGTCGACATCATCTGCGTAATCGATGACATCGCATTTCAAACCAACATTCTAGCACTCAATGCGGCGGTAGAAGCCGCTCGCGCCGGAGAACAGGGACGCGGTTTCGCGGTGGTAGCTTCAGAGGTGCGTGCCCTAGCGCAGCGATCTGCCGGTGCAGCCAAGGAAATCAAGGCATTAATCGACTCCTCCCTGAACGAAGTCAAGGCCGGTAGAACGTTGGCCGATCAAGCGGGGGCAGCGATGAGCGAGATCGTCGATGGTGTGCAGACTGTTGCGGCACTGATGGCCGACATCGCGACTGCGAGCCAAGAACAAAGCCGCAGCATTCTCGGTGTCAGCCGTGCAATCGCTGACATGGACAAAGTAACCCAGCAGAATTCCGCGCTGGTCGATCAAGCGGCCGCCGCCGCAACCTGCCTCAAAGACTATACTGGAGAACTGGCCCAGGCCGTCAGTATATTCAGAACGGATGCGGCAAGCAGTTCCGAAAATGAGCACGTTTTGATTGCCCTACCACCTCACATCAATCCTCCCCCTGTGCCACGCATCAGCGAATATTAACGGCGGGATCATCATGAATGAATTAGTAGCCTGGGCTACTGCCCGGGTCCATTTTTACTTCGACGATGCCACCTCGACAAAAAAGCGCAACTTGCGGTGGCTGTTAAGTACACCTGCAGATGAGACGCATATCAATAGCAGAGGTCGTTGGAGTGGATTTCGACTGATCTCGCTTGATGATGCACCAAAATGCTATACCCATTTCGACGTCAGATTCGCCAAGAAATTCGTTATAGATCCGCACCAAAAATCCAAGAAGGCGGCGCAACAGCTATTTACGTCTGCAGCAAGAGGTTCCCTAGGCGCCCGGTCATCATGTGATTGCGGTGTGCCCTTGGCTAAAGGTAATAAATTAAACAGGATCAGCAGGCCGGACTTAGCGAACCATGACTTACTCAGCATTGCATTACTTCAAAACTTGGAGAATTTGATGAAAAACGTCGACCGTCCGACAAAAGAACGAGTCAGGGCTTGGCTGCAAGAACGTCGTCAAGGTCATCCGATGCTTCCAGACTTGGCGCAAATCCGGAATGAACTAGGCTGGCAGCTGGAGTGTATCGCGTACACCCATGACGAGGCGCAAAAGTTAGCACCTATGCCGGAATTACTGCAATCTTTTCCCGTGCCTCAGGATTAACAGAGAACCGCAGTGTGAATTTTCGGCGCTATGGTATTTTCGGCGTAAAGGCACTACCAGATCGCCGCGGTAATGGTGACATCTGGAGCCCGTATCTCGGGGAGTCGGACTTTCTTGGTTCGACTGGACTCAAGGCATTTTCCCGGTAGAAGCCGTGAACAATAGGATTTTCGAAACGTATCAGTACCGTCAAATACTGGCTGGCGCGCATGCGCTAAGGCGCTTACGACCAGGAGATCTCCCGCCCCAACACCATGGTGCGAAAAAGATCCCGTAAGTGCAGGAGGTAGCGAGCGCGCAAGGCTGGCTGGAAACCCCGTGCTGCCGAATGACGCCACGCTGCGGGCGTCTTGGAGCACAAGGAAGCCCCGCTAACAAATTGCTGCGTGTCATCGCTGGGACCGTTGCGTGCCCAAATGACCAACTGTTACGCGCCCGGCATTCAAGACGCCACTATTTATGTCGCCCTGGTGCGCAACCGGTCAAGCGCGCCTAAAAAAATACGCTTGAGGATATGCATTTTTAGAAGATGTATTTACATTTAGTGATGCTAGTGTATATGAGTCTACCTT
>JAIENA010000184.1 GCA_019751755.1 Burkholderiaceae bacterium
CCATCGCCATCGCCATCGCCATCGCCATCATTATCGTCCTCATTACCATCGCCCCGGCCCAGGCACTGCCACAGCAGTGCCGTCAGTTCGTGCCGGCTGAAGTAGTGAAAATTGCCGTCGGCCCTGGTAAGCAGTTCGGCACACACGGCTGGCGCCCAAGGCGGCGTCATATCGAATACCCGGTGACAGGCCGCCACCAGGCTGCCCACGCTGCCGTCTGTCGCCAGCATCATATCGGCCAGCGCCAGGACAGTCAGTTTTTCGGTATTCATGCGCAAGGAATAGCAAGCAATAGAGCGGAGAGCCTTCAACGAGTCTGGTAATGCGTGAGCAAACTTGCGCGCAAGCGCAACGTGGCTCAGGCGGTGAAATGCTGAACATCCAACTTCCCACGGGGTAGCCCCGTGGAGGCTGTCCCTGCACGAGGCAACGACAGGCCGGCTTGAAGGATCCGCTCGGCGCTACATTAGGGTGGTTTTATCTAAATGTCAACAAAACTCAGGCCGCGCACAATTCCATCAACACATCACCACCGTCGGTGCCCGTCACACGCCAGCCGCGTGCCAGATAAAAACGTTCGGCTCGCGTGCCCTGCGCAGTCCCCAGGTGCAGCCGCACCAACCCGGCGCCAAACATAGATCCGACCATCGTGTCATGCAGCCGGCCGCCATGGCCCTGCCCTTCCGCCTCGGGATCGACAAACAACGCCCAGATATTGCCGGTGTCCAGGTTGCCAATCGCGAACCCGACAATCTGACCACCTTGCTCGGCCACCCAGCCCCGTCCCGTCACGCTAATTTCCGGCACATAATGCGCCTCACCGATGCGGGTGCTGGTCAGCCGGTTTTCGCGCACGGCCAGCCGCACCCGGTGCATGGCGGGGATATCTGTCACCTCAGCGGGTCTGATAACGCTACGATCCAATTTTCTCTCCCCCTTCGTTGATCGATTCCAGCATATCCAGGAAGGCCCGGGTCTTGGCCGGCATCAGCCGGCGCCCCGGAAACACGGCCCACCCGGTGACAGCGGGGATGCACCACTCCGGCAAGATACGCACCAGTTGCCCGCTTTGCAGGAATTGGCGGGCAAATAACTCGGTCCCCAGCGCAATACCGGCTCCGGCACACGCCATCCGCACCAGCAACTCCGGTGAATTGGCCATCATCCGCACCGGTAATTCGCGCTCCCACACGGTCTTGGCCCGGTGCAAGGCCCAGCGCGCCATGCCGTTGTGCGCCTTCGGCAAGCTCAGCAAGCTATGCCGGAACAAATCGTCCGGATGCTCCGGCAAGCCGTGTACAGCGATGTACGACGGCGCCGCATACAGCCCGATGCGGCTGATGGCGACCGGACGCGCCGCCAGGGTCGAGTCGTCCGGCAACGCGCCCATCCGGATCGCCACGTCAAAATTTTCCGCCACCAGGTCGACCCGCCGCGGCGACAAGTCGAGTTCCAGAGAGATGGCCGGATACTGGTCCAGGAAGCGTGCCAGCACCCGGTCCATCGTGTAATTGGCAAAGTCGCCCGGCATCGAGACCCGCAGCAGCCCGCTGGGGGCCTGTTGCCGGTGCTGCGCCAGCGCCGCCGCCGCCTCGGTTTCTTCGGCCACCTTACGCGCATGTTCGAGCAGGCTGGCGCCGAACTCCGTCAACACCAGCCGGCGGGTGGTCCGTTGCAGCAAGCGCTCGCCCAACGCCGCTTCCAGCAGCGACAGGCGGCGCGACACGGTGGACTTCGGCAATTGCAGCCGGTCCGCCGCCAGGCTGATGCTGCCGCACTCGACAATGCGGGAAAACAGCAGCAAATCATTCGGGTCGATCGCCATGGGTTTCCTTATTGTTCCAAATTTGAACGAATGTTATCCATTTTACTGTCTTTATCTTCATTTTTGGAATTGCTAAAGTACACCCATCGCAGCACTAACCCAACAACGGAGCACACCATGAACATCTTGCAAATCAACTCCAGCGCCCGTAGCACCGGTTCCGAATCGACCCGCATCGCCGACGCCATCGTCGCCAAACTGGCCGCCGCCAACACCGGCGCCGCCATCACCCGCCGCGACCTGGCCGCCGAGCCGCACCCGGTGCTGGACGAAGCCGCTCTGCAAGCCCTGTTCACGCCAGCCGACCAGCGCAACGCAACCCAGGCCGCCCGCGTGGCACTGGACGACGCCCTGATCGCCCAGGTACAAGCGGCCGACGTGATTGTGATTGGCGCGCCGATGTACAACTTCGGCATCACCGTGCAACTGAAAGCCTGGTTTGATGCGATTGCCCGTGCCGGCGTGACCTTCAAGTACACGGCAACCGGTCCGGTCGGCCTGCTGCAAAACAAAAAAGTGATCGTCGCCTCGTCGCGCGGCGGCATGCACCGCAACGCCCCGACCGATACCCAGGAACCGCACCTGAAACTGTTCCTGGGCTTCCTTGGCATGACCGACGTGCAGTTCGTCTATGCCGAAGGGATGGGCCTCGGTCCGGAAGCGGTCGCCAAGGCACAAGCCGAAGCGGACCAACAAATCAACGCGATTCTGGTGTAATTGAATCTGGTGTAATTAACACCGGTTATCCGGCAAAAGGAGCAAGACCATGAGTATCGTCAGCACAGAAACCGTCCGCACCCCGCGCAGCGTCGAACGCGTCATCCAGGGCCAGTCCGTGATGGACGGCGCCGGCGTCAAGATCAACCGGGTGCTGACCAATACGCTGCAGCGCCGCCTCGATCCGTTCCTGATGCTCGATAACTTCGGCAGCGAGGCCGCCGGCGACTACATCGCCGGCTTCCCCGACCACCCGCACCGGGGCTTCGAAACCGTCACCTATATGCTCGAAGGGCGCATGCGCCACCGCGACAGCGCCGGCAACGAGGGTTTGTTGGCCAATGGCGGCGTGCAATGGATGACGGCCGGACGCGGCGTAATTCACTCGGAAATGCCGGAACAGGAACACGGCCGCATGGACGGCTTCCAGTTGTGGCTGAACCTGCCCGCCAAGGACAAGCTGTGCAAGCCGTGGTACCGCGACTTCACGGCCGAACAGGTGCCGTCGTTCACCACTGCGCAAGGGGCGGATGTGCGCGTGATCGCCGGCGAAAGCCATGGCGTGCAGGGCGCGGTACAGCGTCCCGTGACGCAACCGCTGTATATCGACGTGGTGCTGCCGCAAGGCGCGTCATTCAGCCAGCAACTGCCGGCCGGCCACAACGCCTTTATCTTTGTGTACCGGGGCGCGGTGCAGATCGACGGTAAACCGGTCGCCAGCGGCCGCATGGCGATTTTTGACAACGCTGCGGACAGTGACGGCGTCACATTGGCCGCGTCGGAAGATGCGCGCTTTATTCTGCTGGCCGGGCGGCCGCTGAATGAACCGATTGCCCAGTACGGCCCGTTCGTCATGAACACGCAGGCTGAATTGATGCAGGCGGTCGAGGATTTCCGCGCCGGCCTGCTGGGCGAGGAAGCGCAGCACGCGTAACGCGTTTGACACACATGCAGCACCATCACCATCGGTCTCTGGGGACGTCAACGCCCCCAGGGCCGCTCTTTTTTTGCGGTATCCATTACAATGCCGGGCATGAATGCACTGATGGATTGGCTCAAGCACCTGAGCCGGATTTGCGGCTTTGAGACAGCCGATTCGTTCCCGCCCGGGCACGCCTACGCGCGCACGCGCTGGGTGGGCGGGTATTTCGACATCGCGTCCGACGTCAAACCGGACGAAATCGAGCGCCGCCTGTGCGACGCGATCAGCAACACCCCGCTGGTGTTTGCCCACATCACGCATCCGACGCCGCGCATGCAGCGCGCCTTGCTGGGCGTGATCGAATCGCGCGTGCGGCACCAGCGCCGCAACGACGCCGCGCCACTGGTCGCCCTGTTGATCAAGGCTTACCACAGCCCGCACACGCAAGAATGCATGCCGGGCCTGCGCCGCGCCATCGACAGCACGCGTGACGAGGAAGCCCAATACCGCGTCAACGCCCTGCTGGCCTACCTGGCCGACGACATGCAGGCGCCATTCGACGTCATCGAAATGCGCCCTTGATCCCCCCAAAATGTCCACTTTTGTCACTTTTGTCACAATTGGGGTCAGCCCCCTGGGTGTGACATCGCGGGGGTGGGGCGCGCCGGCTGACGGGTGTTGGCGGGGAACCAGCGCTCGCGCAAGGCCATGAACGGCGTTTCCACCAGCACGTACAACAGCCAGCCGGTCACCACGCTGGCCAGCGCCATCAGCACGGTGGACGCCACCGAATCGGGCATCAGCCCGATCGCTTTCAACTCCGGCTTGAGCAGCATGCAGACCTGCTTGTGCAGCAAGTAAATCGCATACGACCATAGCGCCAGCGCCTGCGCGCCCGGGATGCGCACGCGCGCCAGCCATGACGCGGGACTGAGCGCCGCCACCAGCAGCAGCGACACAGCCAGCGCCAGCAGCGGATAGCCCAGCACCGTTACGCCATACCCAAAGTGGTCGTCATAAAACAGCCGGCACGCCAGCGCAAACAGGGCGCCGCCCGCGACCAGCGGCAAATTGCCGCCCGACGTCAGGCGCACCCACACCTTGCCGTGGTAATTTTTCAGCAGCGCCAGCGCGACACCGGCCACCAGTTCATCAAAGCGGCACCACGACGCATAATAAATCAGCGTATAAAAATCCGCGCCGCCCTGCTGCGCCATGCCCGGCGTCCACAGCGCAGCACGCACTACGGCGCCGCCCACCAGAACGGCCGCCAAGGCCAGCCAGCCCAGCAGCAGCGCCCGTCGGGCCAGGCCGATCAGCAGCGCCAGCGCCGGCACCAGCACATAAAACTGTTCTTCCACGCACAGCGACCACGCATGCGAAAACGCGGTGCCCGGCGTCAGGTTGATATTGTGCGTAAAGGTCAGGAATTCCCACAGCGGCGGCAATGCCAGGCCGTTGCGAAACCACGGCCACAGCGCATATAACGCCAGCACCACGTAATAATTGGGCAAGGTGCGCAGGAAGCGGCGCGCATAAAACACCGGCAATGAAAACCCCTGTGCGCTGCGCATGGCCGAAAAAATCTGGTGGCCAATCAAATACCCGGACAAGCCGAAGAACAGGTCCACGCCGATCCAGCCTATCTCGCCCAGCGCGCCAAATGGCGACGCCTGGCTGATGAACAGCAGGTGGTGGTTGGCAAACACCAGCGCGATGGCCAGCGCGCGCAGCGTATCGAGGCCGTGCAGCCGCTGCGGTGGAGAGATGGAGGTCATATGCGGGGGGCGTCAGCGCGGCAGCGCCTTTCCCCTTAGAATAACGCCCATTCTTTTGGAGAACACCATGACTGCCGCCAGCGAACTGCAATTCAAATCCATTAATTATACCGGCCAGGGCAAGGGCCCGCGCCTGATCGTCCTCGGCGCCGTGCACGGCAACGAGACCTGCGGCACCAAGGGCATCCTGAAGGTGATGGAACAGCTCGACAGCGGCGCCCTGCGCATCGCCGGCGGCAGCGTCACCTTTGTGCCCATCACCAACCCGCTGGCTTACCTGAAAAACCAGCGCTCGGGCGACCGCAACCTGAACCGCAACCTGTTCCCGAACGAGCAGCCGCAGGATTTCGAAGACCACATCGCCAACTGGCTGTGCCCGCTGCTGGCGCAGCACGACGTGCTGCTCGATCTGCACTCGTTCAATGCCCAAAGTCAGCCTTTCGTCATGGTCGGCCCGCGCAACAATGACGGCACGCTGCAACCGTTCCAGCACGAGGAAAAAGAACGCGCGATGGCCCGCATCCTGGGCGTGCGCCGCTTCGTCGATGGCTGGATGGCGACCTATGGCGCCGGTGTCCAGCGCCGCCTGCGGGACGACGCGCAAGTCGAGACCGTCTTGCGCTACGGCGTCGGCACCACCGAATTCATGCGTTCCAGCGGCGGCTATGCGCTGACGCTGGAGTGCGGCCAGCACGCCGACCCGCAGGCGCCCGACGTGGCCTACCGCGCCATTATGAATACCCTGGCGCACCTGGGCCTGATCGCAGCCGCGGCGCCACAACCGGTCAGCGACACCGACTACTTGTCGATGGTGGAAGTGATCGACCGCCTGCACCCGGACGACGCGTTTGTCAAAGTATGGTCCAGCTTTGACCGCGTCGCCGAGGGCGATATCGTGGGCCACCGCGCCGACGGCACCCCGGTCACGGCGGGCTTTGACGGCTACGTGCTGTTCCCCGATGTCAACGCCAAGCCAAACGCCGAGTGGTTTTACCTGGCCAAGCCGAACGGCGCGTTCTGAACCGCTGATATGGTGTAAAGCGCTGGCGGCTGGCATTCAGCAACGCTACAATCGCAGGCAGGAGGATGCCGATGCCCCAACCGCTGCCGCCGCTCGCCGGTGCCTTGTTCTTGTTCAGCCTGGCTGCCGCCAGCCAGGCGCAAACCGTGATCGTCCCCACCCTGGGCCAGGAAAGCATCCCGCCCAAATGGGTGGCCCGGGACAATGGCGGGCTGGAGGGGATTTGCCCCGATATCCTGTCCGCCATGGAAAAGATGGAACCGCGTCTGAAATTCACCGGCCATGATGATTTCCGCTCGCTGCCGATGATCGAACAAGGACTGGAAAGCGGTACCATCCACGCCGCCTGCGCCCTGCTGGACTCCGAGCGGCGACGCAAGATTGCGCACCAGTCGGTACGGCTGTATGTGGTCAAACACCGGCTGGCGGCGACGATTTCAGACAAGGTCACGGTCGACACCATCGACGACCTGGTGCGGCTGAAACCGTTGATCACCACGGCGCGCGGCGCCGCCTATGCCGAACAGTTGCAGCAACTGGGCCTGGAAGTCGACGACAGTACCGGCGACAACGTCACCAACCTGCGCAAGATCATGGGCGGCCACGGCCGCTTCGTCTACATGAATGAACTGACCTTGACCTGGCTGATCCGCGAACAGCGGCTGCAAGACAAGGTCCGCATCCTGCCCGCCGTGCTGAAGGAAGAACCGGTGTATTTTTGGATCAGCAAGAAGGCCGCGCCGCAGGCGGTGCACCTGATGCAGCACGCGCTGCAGAAGTTATACAAAAATGGTGAACTCAACCGGATCTATGAACGCTGGACTGCGGTGCCTCAGTGCGGTGCCTCAGTGCGGTGCATTAGTGACGTGCCTTAGTGCACCAGCTTCAGCCCCAGGATGCCGCAAGTAATCAAGGCGATACACGCCATGCGCAGCGCGCCCGACGGCTCGCCCAGCACAAAGATCCCGAACAGTGCCGTGCCGACGGTGCCGATGCCGGTCCAGACCGCGTAGGCAGTGCCCAGCGGCAAGTCTTTCAGCGCCAGTCCCAACAAGCCGACACTGCCGGCCATCGAGGCCAGCGTCAGTGCCGATGGCACCAGCTTCGTAAAACCTTCCGTGTATTTCAAACCCACGGCCCAGCCCACTTCCAGCAAGCCCGCCATCAACAGCCACCACCACGCCATACCACGCTCCTGGCAAGGTCGTCCCCGCCGTTGTTGCCCGTTACCGTGCGCCTATTTGTGCATCGGCTCTAATTACGCGG
This sequence comes from Burkholderiaceae bacterium, assembly GCA_019751755.1. Taxonomy (GTDB): domain Bacteria; phylum Pseudomonadota; class Gammaproteobacteria; order Burkholderiales; family Burkholderiaceae_D; genus Rugamonas. The sequence goes on from JAIENA010000184.1 coordinate 7,530, forward strand.
GGTCGTCCCCGCAGGCCATGCCGAAAAGTATATCATTTGTTGATTATTCACATATAAAGGATGCCCGCCATGCTGCTCGCCGCCAAGATCGTCACCATCGTTGTCTTGCTGATCCACGTGTATATCGTCTTGCTGGAGACGGTACTGTTCCGCACGCGCGGACGGCGCGTGTTTGGCCTGACGGCCGAAAAAGCGGAGATCGTGCAGGCGGCGATGTCGAACCAGGGCTGCTACAACGGTTTCCTGGTGGCCGCGCTGGCATTGGGCCTGCTGCATCCGGACGCCGCCATTGCCAGCGCCTTCACCTTATTTGGCCTGGCCTGTGTCGCGGTGGCCGGGATCTGGGGCGCGGCCACGGTCTCGACCCGCATCCTGTTTGTGCAAACCGTGCCGGCGGTGCTGGGCCTGGCGCTGCTGCTGGTATAAGCGCTCAGCCATACGGAATATAGGCGTAGCCGTTGCCGATCACCGTGGCAACGGCCGTGATGTTTTCCTCCCCTTCCGCAAAGTAGGCCAACAGCTCCGCCGGGGTCGCCTGTTTGCTGTCGAGGATCGCCAGCCAGTACTGGTAGCCCGCCTGTTCCGGCGCCCGGTGCAGCACGTTGTGATAAAAGCCCGTCACCAGTTCCGCATTGCCGGGGTTGCCGCCGTAGCGTGCGCCAAATTCCGCCGACTGGACAAACGCGGCCGCCACCTCGCGCAGGCTGGCGCCGCGGTCCATCGCGGCAATCCAATACCCGACACCGGCCATATCCGGCTGGCGGTCGAACGCGGCCTGGTAAATCCGGTAGGCCTGACCCGCCACCCCGCTGCCCGTATCGAGCGCCACCGTCAGATCGGCGAAGCGCAGCCGCTCGACACCCGTCAACTGATCGACCCCGAGCGTATCGGCCACCGTCACCCCGCCGCCGGACGCGGCCACCGTGTAAGTGCCGCGTGCGCCGCTGTAGACCACGGTATCGGTCCCGCCGGCGCCATCGATGCGCACCGTGCGTTCACCCGGCGTCACCACGTCGTTGCCGGCGCCGCCCAGCAGCGTGGTGTAGCGGTCGGAAGCGTACAGTTGCAGCCCGCGTCCGCCACGGTCCAGTGACAACGCCAGCACGGCGGAATCAATCGCATGGCTGCCGTCGCGCGCCACGATTGCGCTGGCCGCCAGCGCCGGATCGGCCACCACGTCCAGGCTCCAGCGGCCATCGGCGCCGGCGGTCACCGTGCCCAGCAAGGCATTGTGTTCCAGCACGCTGGTCATGGCGCCGGGCGCCGACACGCCGGACACCTTGATGACATTGCTGCCCAACCCCGCCGCGCCGGACACGGCGATGGTGGGCGCCACCAGCCCTTTTCCCGTCAGGCCCGCATACGACAGCGGCAGCGTATCGGGCATCACCACGTCAAAGCCCAGGTCGCGCAACAGCATCAAATCGAGCTGGCTCATGTAGTACCGGTTGCCCAGGTAAAAATACAAGCCATTCATCAAGTCATCGACATAACCATTGGCCAGGTTGTTCAGGTTGCCAATGTGGGCATAGTTTTGCGAGGCCGACGTACTGGTGATTTCCACCGGTTGCAGGCCATACTGCGCCAGCGTCGGGCTGGCCAGCAGGTAGCGCCCGTCCGATTGCACCGTGTATTTGTCCAGCAAGGTACGGGTGGCGCCGCCATACACGCCGGTGCTGTAGTCGCGATAGGACGTCAGCCCCAGCCCATGCATGACTTCGTGCAGCAGCACGGTCTGCCCGTCAGTCATGGTGACGGGGACGTTGCGGGTCGCCAGATAAGGGTTGCTGTCGAAGGACAAGGACTGGAAATAGCTGCTGGTGGGATCGACATAAATCGTCAAATCGGCCGACCCCGCGTTCTGGTTGACGCCGCCCGCCAATTCGCGCGCCGCGCTGGCGATCACATAGTGCAGCCCGCCGGAACTCGATTCGGTATACACTGCACCGCCGCCGGCAAAGCGCCCGGTCGATGTCTGCGCCACCTGCACCGTCAGGTCCAGCGTCGCGCTGCCGTTGATAAACGTGTTCAGGTAATCGATCACCGAACCGATCGCGCCACTGAACAAGCGCTTATCGGAAAGGAAATTTTGAGGATCGTCATACTTGATGGACACACTCCACATAATGACCTCTTCTTTTTATTTATTGCCAACAAGTATGCTCCTGGTCCGCCGCTTTTGAACCAGTCCCTGCACAATTTTGAAATATATCGTAGTATGTCGATGTTCATATCGTACTTTAACGATATAAGCATCGGAAGTTTTCGATGAATACCACCATGAACATAGATATCGATGCGATCCACAAGGCGCTGGCCAATCCGGTCCGGCGCCAGATCCTGAGCTGGCTGAAACAGCCGGAAGCGTTTTTTGCCGATCAACTGCACCCGCTGTCGTTTGGCGTGTGCGCCAGCCTGATCGACGAACGCACCGGCTTGTCGCAGTCCACCGTGTCGGCCCACCTTGCCACGCTGCAAAAGGCGGGGCTGGTGACGGTACAGCGGGTCGGCCAGTGGAATTTTTTCAAGCGCAACGACGATGTGATTGCCGCGTTCATCGAACAAATGAATATTGGCCTCTAAAGGAGCTACACCATGGCAAACCTGTTTGAACCCCTGAAAATCGGCGACTTGACCCTCAACAACCGCGTCATCATGGCGCCGCTGACCCGTGCCCGCGCGATTGGCGGCGAGCGCGTACCGAATGCGCTGATGGCGCAATACTATGTGCAGCGCGCCTCGGCCGGCCTGATCCTGTCGGAAGCGACCGCCGTCTCGCCGCAGGGCGTCGGCTATGCCGATACGCCGGGCATCTGGTCCGAACAACAGGTGGCGGGCTGGAAAGTCGTGACGGACGCCGTGCATGCGGCGGGCGGCAAGATTTTCCTGCAACTGTGGCATGTGGGCCGCATTTCCGACCCCAGCTTCCTGAACGGTGAAGCGCCGGTGGCGCCGAGCGCGATCGCCGCAGCCGGCCACGTCAGCCTGCTGCGTCCGCAGCGTCCGTATCCGGTGCCACGCGCACTGGCGCTGGAAGAAATTCCAGGCATCGTTGCCGCTTACCGCAAGGGTGCGGAAAACGCCAAGCTGGCCGGTTTTGACGGCGTCGAAATCCACGGCGCCAATGGCTACCTGCTGGACCAGTTCCTGCAAGACGGCACCAACCAGCGCACCGACGCCTATGGCGGTCCGGTGGAAAACCGCGCCCGCCTGCTGCTGGAAGTGACCGACGCCGCGATCGAGGTATGGGGCGCCGGCCGCGTCGGCATGCACCTGGCGCCGCGCCGCGACTCACACGACATGAGCGACTCCGATCCGGCGGCCACCTTCGGCTATGTCGCGCGCGAACTGCGCAAGCGCGGCATCGCCTTCATCTGCGCACGGGAAGCCGTGGGCGATGACAGCCTGGGCCCGCTGATCAAGAAGGAATTCGGCGGCATTTATATTGCCAACGAAAAGATGGACAAGGACTCGGCGCAGCGCAT
>JAIENA010000030.1 GCA_019751755.1 Burkholderiaceae bacterium
CATTCGATCCGGCAAACCTTTTGACTCTGGATATCTGACGAAATCACTTGCTATTCAAGACGGTATCTGACCCCACGTGCGGAATGCATCAATGCACGCCTGACCCCATTGTGACCCCATTGTTTAGCCGAAGGGGTTGGCGACGGTGCTGACGTCGGGCGGGGGTAACCGGTCCGGCAGGTCGGTGCTGTCGAGTTTGGCCAGCACGTCGGTCAGCAGCTTGTGCAGCGCGCGGGTGTTGGCCAGACCGGGCTGGTCCAGCGTGAGGTCGATGTCGCCGCTGATGGTGATGCGGTCCACGCGGTTTTCCACGGTCAGGCCGCCGATGTGCAGCACGTCGGACTCATTGGCGTAGGGGATGAATTTCTTGGCCATCGGGGTATTCCTTAACGTTTGCGGGTTTTTACGGCGGGCAGCTTGAGCATGGTCTGCTTTTGCTGCGGCGTCAGCGATGGCAACAGGTTGATGCCGATCTTTTGTTCCAGCTCGGCCACCGTCATCGTCACATACGGCACGTCCGGCTGGTTTTCCACGAAATAGGCGCCGCCGGCGCGCTGGCGCGGGCTATACACGACTTTGTATAAATGGGTCGGCACCAGGACATTGCCGATCTTGCGTAAATCGGAACCGATAAATGCGGGACCGGTGATCACGTACAAATCCCCTTCCTTGACGGCCAGCTTGCGCACCGCCTGTTCAATGCCGGCCCACACCTGGCGGTTATTGTCGCCGTTTTGCGGCACCATATTCGCCAGTGTAAAACTTTCGTGCTGGGTTTTCCGGTCCGGCATATTGCCGTTCGGCACCATATGGCCGCGATCATAGCCACTGCGCGCATAGTCGGACAACTCCGCGCGGTGCTGGCGCGGCAGGCGTTCTTCCGGGTGGAAGGAGTTTTCCCGGTCCAGGTCACGCGCCAGTTCCACATTGGCCGCCGTCAGGCGCTCGGCCGCCCAGAGGGGGGTGCGGGTGACGCCCGAATGCATGATGCCAAACACGCCGTAACACAGTTCCTGGGTATTGGCCGCCAGCTTCTGGTTGAGGAATTCCGGCGCCTTGCCATCAACATAATGGGCTGGACAGCTGGCCAGCGCCAGCGAGGTGGCCAACGAGGTGGCCAACGACAGCAATGCTGCCGCAAAATTCTGCTTCTTCAACTTGATCCCTTGCTCAATGATTCAATTGTCCCGCGCCCGCATTCTAGCCGAGCGCGTCATTTCGTGACAAAGCCGTGGCAAATCCGCGCCAAGCACGCCACGACCGCCGCCAGTTCGACCCGCAGCGCGTCCGGCGACAGGATTTCGAAATAGAACGGCAAACCGGCCAGCGCACGCGCAAACCAGTCCAGACGATCGGCCTGGTTGTGCAGCAGCACGCCCTCGGCGGTTTGCTCGAACAAGCCGATCGCCTCCGGCAGATTGCGCTGCGCCGTGGCCAGGTCGGTACGCAACAAGACTCGGGTGGCAAAGGCGCGCGGCATCGCCGCAAATGACGGGTCCAAGAACGATTGCGGCAACGGCGCGGCCGACAGTATGCGGTCCAGCAGGAACGCCCGCAAGTCTTGCCGCAAGTGGCAAAGTCCCACGACGCCATCGAGCGGGCAGGACGAGCGCGCCACAGGACCTGATGACCGACGCCTGATCGCCGGTCGACGCCGCCGCAACGTTCGCTGGCGTACGGAACCGTCATGACTTCCGGTGCATGCTGGCGGCATCCACCGGAGGCGGCCATGACAACCATCCACAAGGGCCAGGCGCCCGCAAAGCTCGATCGCAACGCGTTCCGCCTGCAATTCCACCGCGCCTTTGCCGATCCGGCGTACGGGCACATCGCCGAAGCGCTGGCGCAAGTCGAGCAGGTCGCATGGCAAGCCTATGACGCGGGCCACAAGGCGCCCCACACCCATCCCGCCGGTCCCGGCTATGCCGATCCCACCTATGCACTGTCCGACGAATGGCGCGCCACCCGGGACCGCCTGCTACAGGCCGAACAGCGACAAAAGGATCCGGCCACGCCCTCGCGCATCTTGCTGATCAATGGCTCGGCCCGCAATGATGGCACCTGCCCGGGCGAAATGTCGAAGTCATGGCGCATGGTGCAGTGGTTGCGGCAGACGCTGCAAGCGCCATCGCCGCACGGCGCGCAGGACGTCCGGGTGCTGGATTTAAGCAGACTGACATCGGATTACGACCAGCATATCCACCCCTGTAAAGGGTGCGTCTCCACCGCCATGCCCCTGTGCCACTGGCCCTGCAGTTGCTACCCGAACCACGCGACGCGCCAGGTCAATGACTGGATGGCGCAGATCTATGAAGAATGGGTGGCCGCGCACGGCGTCATCATCGTCACGCCGGTCTACTGGTACCAGGCGCCATCGCCGTTAAAGCTGATGATCGACCGACTGGTGTGCGCCGACGGCGGCAACCCCGACCCTACCTCGACTCAGGGCAAAAAGGCGGAACTGGCCAAGGAAATGGAACTGACGGGCTGGCCCTATCCCAAACATCTGGCGGGACGGGCCTACGGCGTCATTGTGCATGGCGACGTGGCCGGCATCGAAAGTTTAAGGCGCAACCTGTCGGACTGGCTGAGCTGGATGGGACTGGTCCCGTGCGGCGTCCAGGCCGAGCTCGATCGTTATGTTGGCTATTACCAGTCCTACGCGCAAAGCCATGAAGAACTCGACCGCGCCACCGCGTTCCAGCAGGAAGTGCGCAATGTCGGACGCGCCGTCGCCGCCACCGTCGCCCGCATGCGCGCCGGCCAGCACCACCAGGGCGATGAAGGCCTGGCCCGTCCCCGCCCGAAATAAGCCATGGGGCTGGGAACGGTGCGTTACAAACGCATGATGGCACGCCTCACCCCATCGGTTGCGCAGAAGTTGGCGTGGCGAGAGGCGAAGGCGGCGGCTTGGGCACGCTGTTGGCCACCGCCAGCACATGGGCTTCGGCCTGCGCCAGCCGCTGCGGCGGGATCGACTCCCAGTCGCGCAGACACGGCAACGCCCGGCGCGGCGGCGGCAAGGTAAAGCCGATGCCGACCGAGGCGCTGCGCACACCCAGCGTGCGCGCCGCCAGCATGGCCGTCGGCGCATAGTCGCCAATCACAATGTCAGCCCTGGTCAGCGTCATCAGCGCGCGCCAGCCCTGCACCAGTCCCGCTAGTCCATCGGGCTCCAGGTAGCCGTATTCAAGGATGATTTCGGCCAGGTTGCCCCGGTTTTCCGGCAGCCCGACCGTTCGGTGGCCCCACACGGGGGCCTGCAGCAGCGGCGCCGGCAAGTCCGCCAGCACACTCTGCGTCACAGTCAGGTCGCGCAGGCTCAGCGACACCGCGTGGCCGGCCGCCAGCAAGCCCTGCGCCAGCAGTTTGAGCCGTCCCGCATGGCCCATGCCGCCACCCAGTTCCCAGCACAGGTGCACATGCGCCATCGTTCAGTGCTCCAGCGCCCGCAGTTCTTCGTGCAATGGCCCCATGCCATCGACCACTTTCCACGCCCCGGGGAACGTGTAATGCCGCGTCAACGGATGGCGCACCACCACGCAGCGCAGGCCAGCCGCCAGCGCCGCCTGCAAGCCGCGCGGCGAATCTTCCACCACCACGCACTGCCCGGCCGCCACGCCCAGCCGGTCCAGTCCCAGCAAATACGGTTCCGGCGACGGCTTGCTGTGTACATAATGTTCCGCCGTCAGCGCAAACCGGAAATGCTTTAGCAAATCCAGCCCGGCGTGGATTTGCTGGAAATGGTCGCCATTCGAACTGGTCACCACGCCCATCGGCAGTCGCGCGCCCAGGTCGGCCAGCACCGCCGCCACGCCGGCCACCGGTGGCACCGCCGCCGCCGCCAGCAATTGCATGTAACGGACGTTGCGTTCAGTGCGCAGGGTGTCGATTTGCTGGTTCGTTAATTGCAAAGAAGTGACCAAGTGCCAGGCCCCACAATTGTCCGCCAGGTACCAGTCAAAAAATTGCCGTTCAGATAAATCCACGCCCAGCCGCAGGAACAATTCACGGTTGGCCTGATAGAACAGGCGCTCAGTATCGACCAGCACGCCATCGTTATCCCACAACACCCCCGCCAGTCCCATCATCCCGCTCCCACCCACGCTGTCGTCACCAGGCGCCATTGTACAGGCGGCGTTTGACGTCCCGGGTTGATAGCGGATATGTCCGCGATGGTAGCGGCCATTGCCGCTATCAGCTTGACAACACCAATAACTTTGCCAACAAGAAACCTTCCCCCCCGGCCACAGGGTATGCAATACTTCACGCTCTGTAACCCACCGAACCAAGTGACTTTACGCATGCCCGTTAAAGGCTTCCGCCTTGCCGCCCGCATCTTTCCCCTGACGTTGAAGGTACGGATGGCGACTGTCGTCATCCTGCTGGTGCTGGGCGCCACCATTCTCGTCACGATGAGCGCCCTGCTGCTGGCCGAGCGCGACATGAAAAGTGTCATCGGCACGCAACAATATGCGGTGCTGTCGACCGCTGCCGCCTATGTCGACGAACAGCTGGAAAACAAGCGCGCCATCCTGGCCACGCTGCCCGAGGGACTGGCGCCGGGCGCCCACGCCGCGCCGGACGCCATGCAAAAATTGCTGGAAGCGCGCCCGATTGCCCGTGGCGAATTTTTCAATCTTGTCGTGTTCGACCGCAGCGGCAAACTGGTCGCCAGCTTGCGCCCGGATCTGATCGAGGTCCGCTTCACCGGCAGCGTCGGGCCGCATTTCGATGACACCGTGCGCACCCGCAAGGGTCTGATCTCGGCGCCCTTCCTGTCGCGCCTGTCCGGCCGCCCGGTGGTGGTGCTAACCCAGCCGGTGCTCGACAAGGCTGGCGAGGTCGCGTTCGTGATCGTCGGCAGCATCGATTTGCAAAAATCTGATTTCTTTGGTCCGATCAACGCCTTAAAACCCGGCAAGACTGGTTTCATGTTCATCATGACGGCCGGCGGCATCCTGATCCACCACCCGACACAAAGCCGGCTGCTGCAACATATCAACGCCCGTCCCGGCTATAACCGCGCCACGGAAATGGCGCTGGCCGGGTTCGAAGGCTGGACCGAGGCCCGCAACAAGGATGGCCAGGAAGGTATCTATGCCTATAAGCGGCTGCGCACCACCGGCTGGATCGTCGGCGCCCGCTATCCCACGGTCGAAGCGTTCGAACCGCTGATCGCACTGCGGCACCGCGCGATACTGGCGGCCACCGTGTTTGCCTTTGTTGCCGGCCTGCTGTCGTGGTTTGCCATCAGCCGCCTGCTGGCGCCGCTGCAGCGGCTGCGCAGCGGACTGTCGAAAATCCGCCACGATGACGCCGACATCGCGCTGCTGCGCCAGAACCGCAAGGATGAAATCGGCGCCCTGGCCGACGCGATCTATGCACTGACGGCGGAACGCGCACAGGCGCTGGACCAGGCGCGCGACAGTGAAACCCTGGTGCGCAACATCCTGCAGCACGCGCCGGACGCGTTCATCAGCAGCGACCACGAAGGCCGCATCGTCGAATGGAACGCCCAGGCCGAACGCACCTTCGGCTGGTCGCGCGACGAAGCGCTCGGCCGCACCATTAGCGAGTTGATCGTTCCGCCCGCGATGCGTCACGCCCATAACGCCGGCATGCAGCGCTTCGCCGACACCGGCGAAGGCCCGATCATCAACAACCGGGTGCGGGTGCATGCGCTGCGCCGCGACGGCGTCGAAGTGCCGATCGAACTGTCGATCGGCGCGCTGCGCCATGGCGACCAGCACATGGCGACCGCCTTCCTGCACGACGTCTCCGAACGGGTGGCGTTTGAAGAAAAAATTGCCGCCGGCGAGCGGCGCGCCCGCATGATCGCCGACAGCATGCCAGCCCTGGTGGCCTATATTGACCGCGAGTTGCGCTACCGCTTCACCAATAACCACTACCAGTACCTGTTCGGGATCGACCCGGCCGCCATGCTGGGCAGGACTGTCGGCGAGGTGTTCGGCCCCGGCCTGCTCAAGCTGTGGGAAGACCAGATCAGCAAGGCGCTGCGCGGTGAACGGGTCCATATCGAGCGCCATTCCAATGAACTGGGCCTCAATATGCACATGATGATGGACATGGTGCCCGACATCGGCGATGACGGCGTGGTGGCGGGCTTTTACCTGATGGCGATGGACATCACGCAGCGCAAGGAAGCCGAACTGACGCAGGCGGCCAGTGAAAAGCGCCTGCGCCTGATCACCGACAACCTGCCGGTGCTGATTTCCTACCTCGACAAGGAGCGTCGCCTGCGCTTCGGCAATGCCACCTACCAGCGCTGGATGAACATCGATCCGAACGCGGTGCTGGGCAACACCCTGATCGATATCATCGGCATGCACCAGTACAGCAAGTGCGCCCCCTACCTGGACCGCGCCTACCGCGGCGAAGTGGTGTCGTTTGAATTGCGCACGCTGCTGCATGGCGACGTGCGCACGCTCGACACCACGTTCGTGCCGGACCTGCAGCCGGACGGCAGCGTGGCCGGCGTGTATGCGCTGAGCCATGACATGACGCGCGTCAAGGCGGTGGAAGAACAGTTGATCGAACTGGCCCGCATGGACACCCTGACCGGCATCGCCAACCGCCGCAAGTTCGATGAAGTGCTGTGGCAGGCGATGGAACGCTGCCGCCGCCAGCGCAACACCATGGCGCTGGCCTACCTCGACATCGACAATTTCAAGACCATTAACGATACGCTGGGCCACGGCGCCGGCGATGAAGTGCTCAAAGCGTTTGCCGCGCGGCTGCAGCAGACGGTGCGCGCGATCGATACCGTGGCGCGGCTGGCCGGCGATGAATTCGTCATCGTGTTCGAGAATATCAGCCACGCCGCCGAAGCCGCCGCGCTGGCCGCCAAGGTGGTCGGCGCGGTGCGCGAAGCGCTGGCCCTGCCGGGCGGCCAGATGCACATCACCACCAGCCTGGGCATCGCCTGTTATTCCGGCGGCAAGGAATCGCAGCAAGAATTGATTGCCCGCGCCGACCGCGCGCTGTATGCGGCCAAACGCCGGGGCCGCAATTGTTACGAAATGGAGACAATGACCGTGTAAATACACGTCACGTCACAATACTGTGAATATTGGAGAGAATTGCTCAAAATAAATCCGTCAGAATGGTTCTGCTTGCACACCACTATCAGGGGGTAGGGCCATGTTGAAAACAATGCGGATGGAAACCCGGCTGCATGTCGGATTGGGCGGTATCGTGGCGCTGGTGATCGTGCTGGGGTTGACCGCATTCATGAACCTGGCGTCACTGCTGTCACACTGGAACGCCTTTGAATCGGGTACGCTGGTGCGCAAGGATGCGGTGGTGGCCGTGGTGACATCGAACGGCCATGCGGTGCACCACTTCAAGAACTACGTGCTGCGCGGCGGTGACTATGCGGCCAAATTCCGCAGCGACCTGGCCGAGATCGACAAGGCGGTGGCGGTCTACCAGGCCACCGGGGCGATCGACCGCGAAGAGCAGGCGCTGCTCAACGACATCCTGAACGGCACCAAGGAATACGGCAACCAACTGATCACGCTGGAAGCCTTGCGCGAAAAAGGCGCCACCATTCCCGAACTCGACAAGGCCGCCAAGGGCGCCGACGCCGCCATCAGCGCGGCCACCAAAAAGCTGCTGGCGCTGAACAATACGGAAACCAAGGCGGAATCGGACGCCATGCGCGGCATCACGGAAATCGCCAAACAAATCATCCTGGGCTTTGCGGTCGTCATCGCCGTGCTGGGCTGCGCCCTGGCGATCTGGATTTCCCGCTCGATCAGCCTGGTGGTGCAAGACGTGCAGCGCGTGGTGCAAACCCTGGCCGGCGCGTCCAGTGAAGTGTCGGCCACCGCCGGCTCGCTGTCGCAGGCGTCGAGCGAACAGGCCGCCAGCGTCGAAGAGACCAGCGCCTCGATCGAGGAAATGACGGCGTCGATCACCACCAATGCGGAAAACGCCCGCGTCACCGACACCATCGCGACCCAGGCCGCGCAGGAAGCCATCAAAGGCGGCGAAGTGGTGAAAGCGACGGCGGCGGCCATGCGCCAGATCGCCAAGAAAGTGTCGATCATCGACGACATCGCCTACCAGACCAATTTGCTGGCCCTGAATGCCGCCATCGAAGCGGCGCGCGCCCACGAACATGGCAAGGGCTTTGCCGTGGTGGCGGCCGAGGTGCGCAAGCTGGCCGAGCGCAGCCAGGTGGCGGCACAGGAAATCGCCGAAGTCGCCGCCAACAGCGTGCAACTGGCCGACCAGGCCGGCGCCCTGCTCGACACCATGGTGCCCAATATCCGCAAGACCTCCGACCTGGTGCAGGAAATCGCGGCGGCCTCGGAAGAGCAAGCGGCCGGCGTGCGCCAGATTAACAGTGCCGTCAGCCAGTTGAGCGAGGCCACCCAGCTCAATGCCGCCAGCTCCGAGGAACTGGCCGCGACGTCCGAGGAAATGAGCGCCCAGGCCGACCACCTGGCGCAGTTGATGGACATGTTCAAGCGCTACAGCCCCATCGAGGCGGTGGTTGGCGGCGCACTGGCGCGGCCGGCGGCGGGCCACCCGGTACTGGTGAAATCGCGGGTCCGGCACGCGGCGCCAGCGCCCCGTGCCGTGGTCCCGCTGGACGAGACCCATTTCACCAAATTCTAAAGGGGATGGATGGGATGCGCCAAACGGGCTGCGCCGAAGCGCGCATCCCGCCCGGCCGTCACACTTCGATCAGCAGGCAGTTGCGCTTGTCGTGCCGTACATATTCGGCACGCTTGGCCAGTTGCCGGATCAGCATCAGGCCGGCGCCGCCAATCGGCTGGTCTTCAATCGACAAGTCGGGATTGGGTTCCTTGTGGACCTGGCGGTCCGCCAGCGGATTGAAGGCCGGCGCTTCGTCTTCATAGCAAAACCCGGCGGCCTGCGCGAAGATCCACACCGGACGGTCACTGTCGCCGCCATAACCGTGCAGCACGCTGTTACGGAATAATTCTTCCAGGATCAGTTCAGCCCGCATGACGGCGTCCGGCGCCGCGCCGGCATGGCGCATCTGCGCCGCCACCAGCTCCGTCACCACCGGTACGAGCGCGAGCCGGCCTTCAAAACGCGTCCCCGTTTTGCAACCCCCTGCGCCGCTACTGGTTCCTTTTTGATTCATTCCAGCATATTATCGGATTGTCTATTGTAGAGGTGAACATGACCCTAATAAAGTTGCCAAGTGTCGCAGCCATGCTGCTGGCACTGGCCCCCCTCTCTGTCCACGCCGCCCCCCTGCCGGATGACGCCGCCGGCATCATTAAGACCGCCAAAGGCAGTGTCACCATCGAACGTGCCGGCCGCAAGTCCGCCGGCGGGCCAGGCGCGATTCTGATGGCGTCGGACCGCGTCGTCACCGGCGCCGATGGCAGCGCCGGCATCACGCTGCGCGACGAAACCCGGATGGCGCTGGGCCCCAACACCAGCTTGTCCATGGAGCATTTCGCCTTCAACACCACCACCCACGAAGGCCGGCTGGACGTCACCGTCCGGCGCGGCACGCTGGCCGTGGTGTCCGGCAAACTCGCCAAGCAATCGCCGAACACGGTCAAGTTTTCCACCCCGTCGAGCGTGCTCGGTGTGCGCGGCACGGAATTCGTAATCGACGTCGAAGGTGGCAGCGAATGATCGGTCCACTGATTTTCATTGCGTGTCTGGCGGCGGCCATCGTCCAGCATCACGGCGGGCCGCGCGAGCGCATCACGCTGCTGCCGAACCAGGATGGCCAGCCCAGCGCCGTGGTGGTGGCCACCGCCAAAGGCGAGGCGCTGCTGGACCAGCCCTACCGCAGCGCCCAGGTCGGCGCCAACGCCGCCGTCACCATCGTGACCGAAGCGGAAAGCGCGGTGCGCCAGCGCTATGCGCCGCTGCTGGCCACGCTGCCGAAAGGGGCGGCCGTGTTCACCGTGTATTTTGAGACCAACACCGAAGAACTGGTGCCCGAATCGGCAGCCAGGTTCGCGCAAATCCGGGAGGAACTGGCGCTGCGCCCGGCGCCGGAGGTCATCGTCATCGGCCACACCGACCGCGTCGATAGCACCGCCTACAACGACGCGCTGTCATTGAAACGGGCGGAGCGGGTCAAGCAGTTGCTGGTCGCTGCGGGCATTGCCGCCGACAGTATTGCCGTGGCCGGACGCGGCGAACGCGAACCCGCCGTGCAAACCGCCGACGGCCAGGCGGAATTGCGCAACCGGCGCGTGGAAATCCGCGTCCGCTAGCGGAGCCCAGCAATGCGCCGCGCGGCTATCCTGGTTCTGCTTGCCGCGCTGGGCGTAGCGAACGCCCTGGCGCAACAGCCCACCGCCGCCGTCCCGGGCGGGGCAACGCCGTTGCCCGCCGACCGCGCCGTGGCGCCGCCGCCGTCAACCGCATCGCCCGGCGCCGCCGTGCAGCGGGTCACCATTTACGTCGACGACGCCTACCCACCCTATTCCTACGCCGTCAACGGCGAGGCGTTCGGCGTCTACCCCGCCGTGCTGGCGCGGATTTTTGCCGCCATGCCCGGCTACCAGGTCGTGTTACAGCCGGTGCCGTGGAAGCGCGGCTTGCGGCTGCTGGAACAAGGCGAAGGCTTTGCGCTGGCCCCGCCCTACCACCGACCCGCCGAACGGCCGTGGATGGCGTATTCCGCGCCCATCCTGCTCGAAAGTGTCGTCATCTACTGCAACGAAGCCGTGGCGGCCCGCATCGCCGCGCCGCACTGGCCGGACGACTATTATGGCTTGCGCATCGGCGTCAACACCGGTTTCCTGCTGGGCGGTCCGGCCTTTGAGGCGGCCCGGCGCGCGCAGAAAATCACAGTCGAGGAAACCCGGGGCACCGATGAAAACCTGAAAAAACTGCTGCTGGGCCGGATCGACTGCTATCTGAACGACCGCGCCGCGATCCAGCACGCCCTGTTCCGCGCCCGCGCCGAAGACGCCTACCAGCGCGCGGCGCGCATCGTGGAAACCGGCGTTATCAGCCAGGAACAGGGTTACCTGGGTTTTACCCGCCTGCACGGAGAGCGC
>JAIENA010000071.1 GCA_019751755.1 Burkholderiaceae bacterium
ATCGCCTGCGCCGCCGCCTGCGCCACCGCCGGCGCGGCGCCCGAGGTGGCGCCCGAGACGATCGCCGCCGCCAGCGGCACGTTGCCAGCGGTCGATGCGGCCGTGGCGCCGATGGAAGTGGCCAGCGTGCCGATCGCGTTCAGCGCCAGCAGCGTCGAGACCGCCTCCACGCCGGACAAGCCCATGCGCAGCAGCGACACTTCATTGCCCCACAGTTTCCAGGTGGTGGAGGCCGACTTCATCTTGTCTTTCCACCAGTCGCGTTGGGTAGTGCCCAGTATCGACACCGGGCTCAACGCATCGGCGCCGCCCTTGCTGGCAGCCGCCATTTTTTGCGCTTCCACCGCGTTGAACACATCTTGCGGCACCAGGTAGCGCGAACCGATCGAACCGATCGGCTTGCCGTCGGCCGGGTTCGGCGACGCTTCGGGAATCACGTGGTCGGAACGGTACAGGCGCTGGTCCGTCATCACCAGTGACATCAGCGAGCCGAACTGGAAATCACGGTAAATCTTGATGTTCTGGAAGCTGGCGTTGGCCGCGTCGAAGGCCACGTCGGCCGGCATGAATTCAAACCAGGCCTGGTTGGCGTTGCGGCGGCGCTGGGTGGCTTTGGTGTTGCCGCCATCGGCCGCGTTGTCGCCCTCGTAGGTCTGCGCATCCTGCCACGCATCGTCGGTGAATTCGTGGTCATCCCAGATCGCGATGAAGGCGAAGCGTTCGTGTACCGCTTGCAGACGCGTATCGGTGCGATATTTTTTGTACAGATAACGGTAGTCGGCCAGCGTCGACGCGTATTTCGCGCCGGAGGTGCCGCTTTTGAACACGCCATCAGGCAGCTTCAACGCATCGTGGCGCGCTTCCACGGCGCCGGCCTGGAACGCTTCGCCCACGGTTTCGTAGATGTAATCGCCCAGATGGATGATGAAGTCCAGCTCTTCGTTGGCGGCAATGTGCGCCAGCGCGCCCCAGTGGTTGATGCTCCAGTCCTGGCACGTCAGGTAGGCAAAGCGCAACTGGTTGACGGCGGCGCCGGCGGCCGGCGCCGTCTTGAAGCGGCCGATATTGGTTCGGATATCGCCTGCCGTGAACTGATAGTAATACGTGGTGTTCGGCTGCAGCCCCGTCAACTTGTGGCGGATCGTGTTATCGAATTGCGCCTGGGCCGCGATCACGGTGTCGGCCACCATCGTGCCAGCCAGCGCGGCATTGCTGCCCGGCGTATTGGCGTCGGTGGTCACCCGCAACTGCACGCCGACGCTGCTGTTGGCCACCGGCACGGTGGCCACGCTGTCCAGCGCGGCCGGCACCACCCGGGTCCACAGCAGGATGCTGTCGGCGCGCGGATCGCCCGAGGCGACGCTTTGCGGGAATTTCCAGTCCTTGCCCGTCACGGCGGAAATGCCGGGCGAGGTCACGGCGGTGGTGCCATCGCTGCTACCGCAACCGGCCAGGCCGCCCGTTGCCGCCGACGCCGTGATGAAGCCGCCGAACTTGATAAATTGCCTTCTATCCATTTGTATATCCGCCTATCAAAAAAAAGTACGATCGGAAGATATTAGTGAATTTATATTTCAAGCTGATAACAGATTCCTGTTTTTTAGATGACCCTGGAAGCCATTCAACATATTCCCAACACATTCCCAACCTATTCGCTCGGGCATCGCCCCGGCGCGGGACGGCAAAAGCAGCATGTCCTTATGCTAAAATATCGGCCTCACTGGCATACCGTCGAAGGAAAATTGAACATGGCTGGACATAGCAAATGGGCCAATATCAAGCATAAAAAGGCTGCATCAGACGCGAAACGCGGGAAAATCTGGACACGCCTGATCAAGGAAATCACCGTTGCGGCCCGTATGGGTGGTGGCGATGCCAGCGCCAACCCGCGCTTGCGCCTGGCCATCGACAAAGCTGCGGACGCGAACATGCCGAAAGACAACGTGCAACGCGCCATCACGCGCGGCACCGGTGGTGAAGACGGCGCCAACTACGAGGAAGTACGCTACGAAGGCTACGGCATCGGCGGCGCGGCCATCATCGTCGACTGCATGACGGACAACCGCGTGCGCACGGTGGCCGAAGTACGCCACGCATTCAACAAATACGGCGGCAACATGGGCACCGAAGGTTCGGTGGCCTTCATGTTCAAGCATTGCGGCCAGTTCCTGTTCGCGCCCGGCGTGGATGAGGACAAGCTGATGGAAGCGGCGCTGGAAGCCGGCGCGGAAGACGTGGTTGCCGACGAAGAAGGCGGTTTCGAAGTGCTGTGCGGCCCGAACGATTTCGCGGCCGTCAAGGACGCGCTCGAGGGCGCGGGCTTCAAAGCCGAAGTGGCCGAAATCATCATGAAGCCGGCCACCGACACCACGCTCACCGGCGACGACGCGATCAAGATGCAAAAGATCCTGGACGCGCTGGAAAACCTGGATGACGTGCAGGAAGTCTATACCAACGCAGTCATCGAAGACTGAGCGGCGGCTTCGGCCGACCACTGCGGCGGCCAGTATGCCGCCTACCGGATTTCTTAATCAAATCGAGTTCTTATGAAAATTTTGGTAGTCGGCTCTGGCGGCCGCGAACACGCGCTGGCATGGAAATTGGCGCAATCGGAACGCGTGCAGATGGTCTACGTTGCCCCCGGCAACGGCGGCACCGCACGCGATGCACGCCTGCAAAACATCAACATCACCGACCTGGGCATGCTGGCCGCGTTCGTCGAGCGCGAACACATTGCGCTGACCGTGGTCGGTCCTGAAACCCCGCTGGCGGGCGGCATCGTCAACCTGTTCCGCGCCAAGGGCCTGAAAGTGTTTGGCCCAACCAAGGAAGCGGCGCAACTGGAATCGTCCAAGGATTTCGCCAAGGCCTTCATGAAGCGCCACGGCATTCCGACCGCCGAATACGAAACCTTCTCGGACGTCACCCAGGCGCATGCCTACGTCGACGCCAAAGGCGCACCGATCGTGATTAAAGCCGACGGCCTGGCTGCCGGCAAGGGTGTGGTGGTGGCCATGTCGCTCGAAGAAGCGCACCAGGCGGTCGATCATATGCTGAGCGACAACCGCTTCGGCGACGCCGGCGCCCGTATCGTCATCGAAGAATTCCTGGCCGGTGAAGAAGCCTCGTTCATCGTCATGTGCGATGGCAAGAACATCCTGCCGCTGGCCACCTCGCAAGACCACAAGCGCCTGCAAGACCATGACCAAGGCCCGAACACCGGCGGCATGGGGGCCTATTCCCCGGCCCCGATCGTGACGCCGGCCATGCATGCGCGCGTGATGCGTGAAATCATCAACCCGACCATCGCCGGCATGCACAAGGATGGCATTCCGTTCACCGGCTTCCTGTACGCGGGCCTGATGATCGACGCCGCCGGCAATCCGAAGACGCTGGAATTCAATTGCCGCATGGGCGATCCGGAAACCCAGCCGATCATGTCGCGCCTGAAAACCGACCTGGTGTCGGTGATGGAACACGCGGTCAACGGCACGCTCGATGCGGTCGAACTGGAATGGGACCGCCGCACCGCCGTTGGCGTGGTACTGGCCGCCGCCGGCTACCCGGATGATCCGAAGAAGGGCGACGTGATTGCCGGCATTCCGGCCGAGACGCCGGAATCGGTGACGTTCCACGCCGGCACCACCGAAGCGGACGGCAAGCTGCTGACCAGCGGTGGCCGCGTGCTGTGCGTGGTGGGCCTGGGCGACAACATCAAAATGGCGCAAAAAGTGGCTTACGACGCGGTCGAGAAAATCCATTTCGACGGCGCGCAATACCGCCGCGATATTGGCTGGCGCGGACTGAAGCACTAATCCGCAGTCCCTGCGCAGAGGCGGGTGATACCGGCAATACCGGCATCGCCCGCCTCTGTCATTGTGGCCCGTGCTACAATCGCCCTCTTATTCGTTTTACTGTCCCGTTTTACTTCGCCCCGCATGAGCGCTACTCCCTCCCCTACCGACGTCAAGCAATACCTGATCGGCCTGCAGCAACGCATCGTGGAAGCGCTCGAAGCGCTCGACGGCCAGACGTTCCTGCGCGATGAATGGCAACGTCCGGAAGGCGGCGGCGGCATTTCGCGGCTGGTTGAAGAAGGCAATGTGCTGGAACGGGGCGGCTGTAATTTCTCGCATGTGACGGGCGCCAAGCTGCCGCCATCGGCTGCGGCGGCCCGCCCTGAACTGGGCGGCCAGCCATGGGAAGCGATGGGCGTCTCGCTGGTGCTGCATCCGCGCAATCCGTATGCGCCGACCGTGCACATGAACGTGCGCTTCTTCACCACCACGACCAGCGACGGCACACCGGTCTGGTGGTTCGGCGGCGGCATGGACCTGACCCCGTACTACGGCAACGTCGACGACGCACGGCACTTCCACGCCACCTGCCGCGATGCGCTCGATCCGTTTGGCGCCGAACTGCACCCGCGTTTTAAGCAGTGGTGCGACGAGTATTTTTACCTGAAACACCGCAAGGAAGCGCGCGGCGTCGGCGGCATCTTCTTTGATGACTTCAACGCCCTCCCTTTCGAGCAAAGTTTTGCGATGATGCGCAGCGTGGGCGATGCGTTCCTGGCCGCCTACCTGCCGATCCTGGAACAGCGCAAGGACACCCCATACGGTGAACGCGAGCGTGATTTCCAGGCTTACCGCCGTGGCCGCTATGTTGAATTCAACCTGGTGTTCGACCGCGGCACCCTGTTCGGCCTGCAGTCCGGTGGCCGCACGGAAGCGATCCTGATGTCGATGCCACCGATCGTCAAATGGCGCTATGACTGGCAGCCCGAGCCAGGCACTGCGGAAGCCGCGCTGTACTCCGACTTCCTGCCGCACCGCGACTGGCTGGCATAAAAGTGCGCTGCGTTGCCCTGCTGGGCGGCACATTCGATCCGGTACACCTTGGCCATGTGGCGCTGGCGTCACACTGGATGCAATTGCTGGGCGCCGATGCCTTGCGCGTGCTGCCCGCGCTGCCGTGGCAAAAAGCGGCGCTGGGCGCGACCGCCGAGCAGCGGGCATCGATGGCGCAACTGGCTTTTACAGGGCAGCCGTACCCGGTACTGATTGACCGCCAGGAACTCGAGCGAGGGACGCCAACCTTTACCGTCGACACCCTGCGCAATGTGCGGCAAGAACTGGGCGATGCGGTATCGCTGGCGTTCCTGATGGGCGCCGACCAGTTGCAAAAGCTCGATACCTGGCATGACTGGCGCGCCTTGTTCGGCCTGGCGCACCTGTGCGTGGCGGCCCGTCCCGGCTTTGCGCTGGACCGCTTGCCGCTGGCGGTACAGGACGAAATAAATGGCCGCATGGCCACCCCGGAACGGGTACGCACCACGCCGGCAGGCGGCATCTGCCTGGCGCCCGATCTGGCCGTGGACATGTCGTCCAGTGGCATACGTGCTGCATTACAACGGGGGGAGCCGCCAAGCTCGCTTATCTCCCCGGTGGTGCTAGACTATATTGAACAACATAATCTTTACAAAAAATAATGGATATTAAAAAACTGCAAACCATCGTCGTCAGCGCCCTGGAAGACGTCAAAGGCCAGGACATCGCCCTGTTCGACACCACTCACCTGACCAGCCTGTTCGACCGCATCGCGATCGTCTCCGGTACCTCGAACCGCCAGACCAAGGCCCTGGCCGCGTCGGTGCGCGACAAGGTCAAAGAAGCCGGCGGCGACGTGATTGGCATGGAAGGCGAGGACACCGGTGAATGGGTACTGGTCGACCTGGGCGACATGATCGTCCACATCATGCAGGCGCCGATCCGCGCTTACTACCGCCTGGAAGAACTGTGGGGCGACAAGCCGGTGAAACTGGGCGCCGCCAAGCGCAAGTCGACGCCGGAAGCAGCCGACGCGGCACCGAAGAAAACCAGCACCCACATGGCTGCCGGCAAGAAGGAAAAAGCGGCCGAGCCGGTGATTGAAAAGAAAGTCGCGGCCCGCAAGCCAGGCGTGACCAAGGCCAAGGTCAAGCCAGTCGACACCGATGCGGTGGCAAAAAAACCAGTGGCACGCAAGCGCGCCGCCAAGCCATCGATCGAGCCGGTGATCCCGGAAGGCATGGTGGTCCCGGAAGGCAAGAAAGTCAAAGTCACGGCCACCAAAACGCTGACCGCCTCGACCAAGGCCAACCGCGAAGAAAAAGCCAAGTCCGCCGCCAAGGCCAAGGCCGCCGCCGAAGCCCCAGCCAAGACCGTGATCAAGCGTATCCGCAAGGCTGCTGCCGAGTAACAGCGTATGCAGTTGATCATTGCCGCGGTCGGCCACAAAATGCCGGCCTGGATTGAAAGCGGTTATGCCGAGTACGTGAAGCGCATGCCGCCCGAATTGCGCATCGTGCTCAAGGAAATCAAGCCGGTCGAGCGTTCCGGCAGCAAAACGGCGGCCACCGCCATGGCGCTGGAACGCGAGCGCATCGAGGCGGCGCTGCCGAAGTCGGTACGCATCATCGCGCTCGATGAGCGCGGCAAGGATGTCACCAGCGTCGGCCTGTCGCAGATGCTGGAAACCTGGCAGCAGGATGGCCGTGACACGGCGTTCCTGATTGGTGGCGCGGACGGGCTCGATCCGGCCCTGAAAGCGCGCGCCGAAGGCATGATCCGCATTTCCAGCTTGACGCTGCCGCACGGGATGGTGCGCGTCATGTTGGCCGAACAGCTCTACCGTGCGTGGACCATCACGCAAAACCATCCTTATCATCGCGTATAAGAAGATTGGCTGCCCGGCCTGAAGGTCCGGCACCCAATTTATGATGTGGATGCCCGGCCTGAAGACCCGGCACACCAAATATCGAATACTAATCATGAAACCGGTCGACAAGAAAATCTACCTGGCCTCGAAAAGTCCGCGCCGCCGCGAATTGCTGCGGCAGATCGGCGTCGACTTTGAACTGCTGCTGTTGCGCAGCGACGGCCCGCGCGGCGCCGACGTCACGGAAGAAGTCATCCCGAACGAAGGCGCCTATGACTATGTCGGCCGCGTGGCGCTGGAAAAAGCCACGTTCGCATGGGACATGCTGCAGCGCCGCCACCTGGTGCCGCGCCCCGTGCTGGCCGCCGACACCACCGTCACCATCGACGGCGCCATCCTCGGCAAGCCCGCCAATACAGCGGAGGCCATCGCCATGCTGGAACAGTTGTCGGGCCGCACCCACCAGGTCATGACCGCCATCGCCGTGCGCCACAACCAGTTTGAGGCGCAGATCACGCAAGTGTCCGACGTCCGCTTTGGCGACCTGACAGCGGCCTCGATCCAGGCCTATTGCGCCACCAGCGAACCCTACGACAAGGCGGGCGGCTATGGCATCCAGGGACTGGCGTCGCTGTTCATCGAACATATCGAAGGCAGCCATTCCGGCATCATGGGATTGCCCATTTATGAAACGGCGCGCCTGCTGCGCCAGGCCGGCTTGCCACTGCCATAAGATTGCCTCGGTATTTCATTACGCCATATCTGCGTGCTGTTTGGTAACCGTGTGGCAATGTGTGTATGATCGTCCTTCAAGAAACAGGCGGCATACATACAATGAACGAAGACATACTGATTAACATCACCCCGCAGGAGACGCGGGTGGCCCTGATCGTGCAGGGCGCGGTGCAGGAATTACATATCGAGCGCACCCTGACGCGCGGACTGGCGGGCAACGTCTATTCCGGCAAGGTGGTGCGCGTGCTGCCTGGCATGCAGTCGGCCTTCATCGACATCGGCCTGGAACGGGCCGCGTTCCTGCACGTGGCCGACATCTGGGAAGCCCGTCCGCACGATGGCCAGAACGCCGCCCCCACCCCGATTGAAAAAATCCTGTTTGACGGCCAGGTACTGACCGTACAAGTCATCAAGGATCCGATTGGCACCAAAGGGGCCCGCCTGTCGACGCAGATTTCGATTGCCGGGCGCATGCTGGTGTACCTGCCGCAGGACAACCACATTGGTATTTCGCAAAAGATTGAAAAGGAATCGGAGCGCGAGCAATTGCGCACGCGCCTGCAACACCTGCTGCCGGCGGAAGAAAAAGGCGGCTACATCGTGCGCACCCAGGCCGAGGACGCCAGCGACACCGACCTGGCGGCCGACGTCGAATACCTGCGCAAAACCTGGGGCGCCATCACGCACGGCGCCCGCACGCTGCCGGCCACCAGCCTGCTGCACCAGGACTTGAGCCTGGCCCAGCGCGTGCTGCGCGACTTCGTGCATGACGAGACGGCCAGCATCCAGGTCGATTCCCGTGAAAACTTCATCAACCTGACCGAATTCGGCAAAACCTACACGCCGTCGGTGCTGCCACGGCTGCACCATTACACCGGCGAGCGCCCGCTGTTCGACCTGTATGGCGTGGAAGAAGAAATCCTGCGCGCGCTGGGCCGCCGCGTCGACTTGAAATCGGGCGGCTACCTGATCGTCGACCAGACCGAGGCGATGACCACCATCGACGTCAACACCGGCGGTTTTGTCGGCGGACGCAATTTCGCCGATACGATCTTCAAGACCAACCTGGAAGCGGCGCATGCGATCGCGCGCCAGCTGCGCCTGCGCAACCTGGGCGGCATCATCATCCTCGACTTCATCGACATGGAAAACAGCGAGCACCGCAACGCGGTGCTGGCCGAATTGAAGAAGACCCTGTCGCGCGACCGCACCAAGGTGTCGGTGTCCGGCTTCTCCGCGCTGGGGCTGGTGGAGATGACGCGCAAACGCACCCGCGAATCGCTGGCCCACATCCTGTGCGAACCCTGCCCGGCCTGTTCCGGCAAGGGCCAGGTCAAAACCTCGCGCACCATCTGCTATGAAATCCTGCGCGAATTATTGCGCGAAGCGAAGCAGTTCAACCCGCGCGAATTCCGCATCCTGGCCTCGCAGGAAGTGGTCGATCTGTTCCTGGAAGAAGAATCCCAGCACCTGGCGATGCTGGGCGATTTCATCGGCAAGAAGATTTCCCTGCAGGTGGAGAATTCGTATCATCAGGAGCAGTACGACGTGATTTTGATGTAAGCGGCTGCCTTCATATGAAACTCGAATCCATTGAATTAAGTAACTTTCGCCTGTTTTCTGAATTACGCTGCGATTTTCACCCGTCACTGACGGTGTTAGTGGCCAACAATGGCGGTGGCAAAACCAGTATTCTGGATGCGATCAGGGTCTTGTTCGACGCATACTTGAGCGCATTTCCCAGCGGCAAGGGTGCTGGCATTAAGGTACAAGATGTCCGGCAACTACGCTCACATGATGAGTTGGCTTTAGCACAGCATGTATTTCCCGCCAGAGTGAGCGCCCGGGGGACGCTTACCGGAGAAAGCAGCCCCATCGAATGGTCTTACGCACTCAATACCGCGAAGTCCAAAGCGACACGCAAGGATGCAAAAGTTCTGAGCGATTTTGCGCAGCAGTTACAGCAAGGCGCACTGCGTCAAGGGGATACGACCAACTGGCCATTGCTGGCTTTCTACGGCACCGGCCGTCTTTGGCGCCACAAGTCAATAACAGCGGCCAAACAATTCTCCATGGGATTTAACTCACGCGAAGGCGCCTACATCGATTGCATGGATCCGGCGTCCAGCTTTAAGTATTTTTCTGAGTGGTATCGCTATGCTTATCGCGCAGTAATTGCCAAGCAACATTTCTTTATGCGAGAGAATGTGCATGCGACGCGTGATGAAATCCTGTCCCACCAAAGCGCATTCTCGCCACTGATCACTGCCGTACAAAATGCTGTGAACACCGTACTGGCGCCTTCGGGTTGGAAAAATATCGCCTATTCATCCACGCTCGATGACATCACTGCCGAACATGATGAGATCGGCACGATGTCGGTCGGTCAATTAAGTGATGGCATTCGCACCACGCTCGCGCTGGCAGCCGATATTGCCTACCGCGCGGTCCAACTCAACCCGCATCTTGGCAACAATGCGGCAAGGCAAACCAGCGGTGTCGTACTAATCGATGAAGTAGATATGCATCTGCACCCATCGTGGCAGCAGGTGATTTTAGCCAGCCTGCAGGAAGCATTCCCTCGGCTTCAATTTATTGTCACCACGCACAGCCCTCAAGTGCTGACCAGCGTGGATGCGTCTTGTATTCGTCAACTGCGACAAGAGCAGCAGGGGCATGGTGAATTCAGCGCCAAGCACATCCTCCAGCAAACAAAAGGCGTGGCCAGTTCGGACATCCTGGCAGAAATAATGAATGTTGACCCTGTTCCTCCGGTCCAGGAAGCACGCATGCTCGACGAGTACCATGCCCTTATTCAGCAAAACCTGCATGAGTCGCTCGAAGGCAAGGAAATGCGCAGCTTATTGGAGTCACATTTTGGGGGGCGTCATCCAGTCATGCTCGACTGCGACAGCATGATACGACTGCAACAGTTCAAACAGCGCTTACCAGATTTCAAGCAGCCACCAAGGCAAGGATAGCGCATGCAGTACCTGCGCCGCGATCCGGCTGCCCCCACTTGCCTGGCAAAATACCAGCACGGCAAAGATAAATGGAGTATGCAAAGTCCCACGCCACCGGAAAGGCAAGAGATATGGACAAAACTATTCGCCATGCAGGGCAAACGCTGCGCCTATTGTGAGGCGGACCTTACCGATACGGAAAAGGAAATCGAACATTTCCGCCAACGCGACCGTTACCCAAAGGGGACATTCGATTGGACCAATCTGTTCGGCTCATGTAAACGCAAGAATACATGTGGCGGTCATAAGGATTCATGCGGTGGTTACGTGCATTCCGACTTGATCAAGCCGGACACGGAAGATCCTGAACATTTTTTGCTTTTTACAGCTATGGGAACAGTGCACGTCCGCCGAAACCTGTCGGATCAGGATCAGCGGCGCGCAAAGGAAACGATTCGGATACTCAATCTCAACGGGCCTTCCAAGGCACTTCGTAAAGCGCAATTGCAGCAATATAAAAAGAAAGCCAACGAATTCGCCGATCTTGCAGCATCAAATGATCCCAGCATCATGTTCCTGCTTGAAGACGAGATTCGGAACGAATTGAGCGCGACGGCGGAGCTACCTTACGCGACCGCCATCAGGCATGTATTGACCAACCAAAGCTGATTCCTTCTTACGCTGGCTGCGCCGCCAACAATCGCTGCCGCTGAA
>JAIENA010000494.1 GCA_019751755.1 Burkholderiaceae bacterium
AGCCTATACACCGCATAGGCTCGCCCAGTCGCTCCTGCCATAGCTTGCCATCGGCATTGAGCATGATTTCGACGGTGCGCGGGTCGTGCAGGGCCGTCATGAGCAACGGCCCCATATCCCGTTCGAGCTTCTTTTTGGCCCGATCCTTGAGCGTCGAAAATTCTTCTGGCTCGGTCATGATCGATATCCCTTCGCTTTGCTGGTGTCATGGACACGTTCAAAGGGTATGCCGCAGCGACGGGATCGATTAGATGTAGCGCAAGTTGCCTACTGCTGGTTGTTGATGTTTGTCGTATTGCTACGTCGATCAGGACGGCGGGTGGGTTCCGAGCCATTATTTATAGGCTGCTTACTGCTTTCGCGCGCTGATATCGCGGCGGTTTTTGTCGTCCCACTGTTGGACCGTGAAGGCCTGGTACTCGGTCAGGACTGCGTATGCGCGCACGTAGCCGGCGGGGAGGGATGGGGCGACGTTATTGCCAGCCAAGGCTTTCAGGCTGGCGCTGTCCAGGTCTGTGTTTTCCAGCAGGGTGGGGAGGGGCGTGGCAAGGGCGCTGGCGATGGCTTCCATGACCTTTAGCGAGGGGTTGGCTTTGCCGTTGGTCAAGTCGGATAGGAAGGAAATTGAAATGCCAGCCAGGTCGGCGAGCTCGAGCTTGGTGATTTGCTGGTCGTCAATGATGCGGAGGACGTTGGTGAAGAAGATTTGGTTGTACACGTGGGGCTCCGTGGACTGAGGCAGGCTGTTCCGATACGTTGATCGGTGTCTTTTGTCTGTATTTGAGCCTAGCACGAGCATAACCATAGTTGATGCTGGTAGAGCGAATTGTTTGACAACAATCAGAGCCTTGATCTCGAATGATTTCCACCTGCCCGACGATTTATTAAGACGACGCGAGTCAACTCGCGGCTGTTGTTGGCCGCGTTCTCCTATACCCTGATGATTAGCCTGCGGCGCTCCGCTTGGCGCGGCCGGCACCGAGCTGGCGCGGGCCTGCACGGCAACCATCCGCGTCAAATTGCTCAAGATCGGCGCCGTCATCATTCGCAATACGCGTTGCGTGCGTCTTGCTCGCATCAAACTATCCCCTTCAACACGTATTCATCAGTGCTGCCCACGTACTGATCCTGTAGAACATCGCCATAGCTGTCCCCGGCACGCTATAAAGTAACTGGGTAGGGGAAATTGCATCTTGGGCGGCCATACGCACCACAAAACGACCAGTTGGCTAGGCGATCCCCGCGCCATGCTCGTCTTTACACGCTTTGGCGATCTTCGAGGCCGATCATTCATCTTCGCCCGCGTCCCTGTTGAAGATCGCCGCGATTTTTTTATAGCACCAGCAAGGACGCTGTCTTGGCAAGCGCCTTGTCCTTGCGACGGATCTCGGGTTCGAGCTCCTTGATCCTGCGCCAGTTCAGTTTGGTCTCCTGGGGGGGGGCTGCGCGGGGCCTCCGACCTCAAGGCCATCATTGCATTTTCACGCCACGTTGCCAGCTCTTTTGGATACAGCTCGTTCGTGCGGCACTAGGCATTTTTGCCGGCCTCGTCGTCCATCGCCGCCGTCGTCAGTACCGCATCAAAACGCGCCGCAGCCGTCCAGACCCGTTCGCGTCTGGGTTGGGCCTGCATATCGCTGCGCCTGCGTTTCCAAGGTACCCGCGCCAACGCCGATCTCGTTCGCCACATCCTTGATCGATGCGCTTTCAGGTGGTAGGGCACCTCGAAAAACCTCGTTTTCTATAAAACGCTCCTATAGAAATCAAAGGCTTACGAGACGGGCTAGGCCGAAAAGGTAGGTTTTTCGAGGTGCCAGGTAGGAACCTTGCCACCGCCGTATCCTTAAATTCCTGTCGGTATCGTGCCAATCTCCACTCCAGTCATCGCTCCCGAGTTTATCAAACCTATCGGAGCGACAACTATTGTGACACCGTGGGTAAGGTAAAAAAGTAGTTTTTCGAGTTGTCAATAAGTAATTTTTTGTATGAAAGTAGGTGAGGCAATTTTCGAAAACTTGGCTGCGAACGGTCGAACTCCGGAGGTATTCATAAAATCTAATTATCTATACTAATTTCATATGTGTTACAAAGTGTGAGAATTTAGTTGTCGACTTCAATTAATATTTCAACCTCAAAAAACAAAGGCAGCATGCAGCGATCTATAAGTATGGTTGCACTGAAATTATATTAAATGTCTAGAATTTCTTCTGAGTCAGTTATTGATCCCAAAGCTTGTATCTTGCCTCTGCCAGAGGCATCATTTGTTCCATTCGACGTGCAGAAGCTTGCTCATCCTCACATCGAATGGGTGAACTCGCTCATCGGTGACTCAGAATTATTTAATTCTAACGATTTTGGATACTGTGTTCCAATAATGGGAGATGAGCCGCGCATGTACCTCCCTGTATTCAAAAAATATTCCGCAGAACGTTATGGCGGCGATGGAATCGGCAGTAATGGCGGTGGTGCGCGTTGCGGCTTGGCTTCCGGTGTGCAAGTAAAAGGTATTGGCGCAAATTTGCTGGTTGGAACAGTTACTGACTATTGGCATAGTCATGGTGGCGCCGCTTTGGAAGAGGGAGTTCAGGAAGCTATCTGGGCCGAAGTCTGTCATATTGCATTGCCGTATGGCGCCGCGCGAGTGCACTCTTTAATTAGCACAGGTACTATGACACCATATCGCTGCTTTTTAGGTGATTCGATAACGCGTCGCGCATTAATCATCAGAGAACCTGCATTACGACCAGCTCACTATATGCGAGCGATATTTCATCACCCAAACCAAGAAATGAGGCAACGATACAGCAATGATGTCTTCCGCACAAAAACTGCCGTCGGTGCTATCACGGATGGTCTTGCTGCCGCATTCGGTGCAAGGCAAGGCAAACAATCTGATGCTGATTATATCAATCAATGTTTAAGAGAAATGTGCGAGCGCTTTGCATGTCAAGCAGCAACGGCGCGTGCCAAGCGAATTATGCATGGCACACTGAATGCATCCAACATCTGTCTCGACGGGCGCTGGATTGATTTCGGAACTATTTCCACACTTTCAGATTATGGGCGAATTAAGCTAGGTAGAAACCAACAGTCTGACCTATGGTTGCAGCATCTCAGCTTGTTAGGACCTATTAGTGATCTAATATTTTACCTTCGTAAGTATTTGCCATTGCATATTGCAAAATCGATCTTGCATGCTAAAGATTTTTCTGATGTTTATTTGAATAAATACAATGACCGCTTGATGATTGAAACATTGAAACTCATAGGGGTGCGGGAGGTTCACTTTTCGGAGATTGAGAAAAACCATCTTCATCGGCTGTATGTGTGTATGCAAAAAATTATTTTGACTGGTAATAAAGAACCATTCAAGTTGGACTATCCGGGTGATTGGGAAATGCCGGTGGTTACAGGAAAATATCACCTAAACACTATTCTTGTTTATGCTGCATTTTGCATCGACGAAGAGTCAACATTTACTTCACTTGCCACGATTTTATCGGATATTGATTTGCGTGAAGAATTCGTGAGCGCTTATTGGGCGGTAAAGGAAGCCTTTCTTGCAGGGCTAGAACCTACTGCTCGTGCAAACGCACTTGTGTTCACTGCACTCAATGCTCTACGGCTAAACACCTCTTTTCCAGAGCTATATCGTACTAATTTTGAGGCAACGCTTAAGTCTGTCGTGAGCGAAGGAGGAAATCTCGAAGAATACATTGAAAAATTGCTGCGCAAGGCGCGTATGCTGCTTAGTGAGCCACACGATGAAATGATTGACCTTAGCCTATGGTTTACTAGTACTGTCGAAGTTAGTGAACATATCGGAATTCTTTCTAACGCATCTCCTACGACACTAAATAATTTGTTAGATATTATTCAAGAAGAAGTTTTTACACCTGAGCAAGCTAAATTGGCAAAAATTTATGCTGAGTACATTACTAGTTTATGATGGCTCGGCAGAGCCCTACAAAAGTCGCTCTGAGCAATATGGCTTTGCCTGTTATTTGATGAGTGTCGCGCCAAGCCACGCGTCGCGGCCTATTGGTTCTATAGCCACTATACTATATCCGGCAGTCCAGTTGAATCAAATAAAGTTCTATTTTGACGATCTCGGAACACCTGTTGGATACATCGTATGGGCATATCTTGCGGACGATGTACAACAGCGATATTTTCAAACAGGCAGTTTTGATTTGCATTTGAGCGAATGGAATGAAGGAAATTCATTATGGATCCTCGATTTCGTCGCTCCTAAAGGCCACTTAAGGTACATACTTCGCGATTTGCGCGATAGATTATTTAGAGAAGATCATAGCGTTCGATATGCGCGTGTAAAACGAGGCCGCAAAGTTGCGAAAGAGATATCCAGGGCGAGCAAATCTCATTTTTTTAAACCTGTGAGCGGTGATGAGATGCAGCACTCTTCTTAGTACGCTCAGTTTTTAGGAGCGTTGGCTAAGCCAATTTCGTTGCTGCGACGCGCGATCGCAACGTACTGTCGTAGCATATGAATAGTCCCAGACGTGGGATAAGTCGGTGGGCTAACTAGTCCATCATTAAAAACTTAATAATGATAGGTGTAACTATGCAAATTTTAAACGTGCAAGAAATTGAAGAAGTGAGCGGTGCTGTTGACTGGGGTATGGTAGGTACAGGCGCATTGCTCGTTGTCGCTGGCTCTTTAGCTGTCGCTACCGGTGGGTTTTCCTTAATCGCAGTAGGAAACATTGCTCTCGCCGGCGGTGCCGCTTGGGGGGGGGTCGGACTGTCGCTTTAATTAGGTGATAGGGGGGCACTGATTTTCGTTCTGGCGGACTTTGCTTAATGTCAGCACGCCATATCGCGTAGACAGTGCAACCCTATATTATTTTTTAATAAATGCGGAAACGGTCGCAAAATTTCGCGCACTCAGGAATTACTTTTATAATATGGCTTTCCTAACGCACCGCAACGGTACACGGTATTTTAGTATTTATTATTTTAATGAATCTAGTGGCCTTGTTAGTGGCACCGTGCATGTATTGACAAATAAACAGTGGAATTATATGTCGCTGGTGTGGAAATTGGCGTGGATAATATCTTCGATGATGCTAATTATACAGATGGCTTGCTATGTGGCATATGTTCGAGGTGCAAACGGGATTGTAACCGAGGCGTGGAAATTTTTCCTCGTGGCAATACCTGTGGTCACTATTCCACTAGCACTTTTAATTGCAAAGAAGCCTAGCACCTTGCTGCACCGCGATCAAGTCCAAGTCGCACGTTGGCCATCGATATCTGTATACATGGCTGTATTCTGTTTTCTGATGTCGATGAATCTTAGTCTTTTTTGGATGGGTAGCCAAAATATTCCCGTAACCGGTCGGTTACCTGCTATGGCACTATTCACTTTGGTCTCATTATTTTGCTGCTATCGTATATCTAACCTATTCCTAATGGAATCGGTTAATAATTAAATATAAATTTCACTGATGTAGTACTCGTTGACTTTCTATTTTCATTGAATTTATTCAATTCAATATAAATTTTCTTTATTTCAGGAGTTTTGTTGAAGAAACTTATACCACCAAATAGTAGTTTTTCATTAAAAGACTGCGAGATTGTCCTCATTAGTGTTGTTCGTAATGAAATTATACGTTTGCCCTCATTTCTGCGGCATTATCGCAGTATTGGTGTTGATCGATTTTTAATAATCGATAACATGTCTATGGATGGTTCTTCCTCATATCTTGAAGCCCAGAGCGATGTCTCGCTGTTTGTCGCACCTGGCTCCTATGGGCAAGCTAGCTGTGGTCATGATTGGGTCAGAGAAGTGTTGGAACTCACTGTCGGGAAATGGTGCATTGTTGCTGATGCCGATGAGTATTTTGTCTATCCAGACCACCTGCATATCAATTTACGTCAATTTGCGCGGCGCTTGGAAAGTCGGGGAGAGACTGCGATATGCTCATATTTGCTTGATATGTATTCGCCATTTTCATTTGAGAGAAATTTTCTTGCGGAGAACCAGCACCCTATTGACGTATGTTCGTTCCACGACGAGATTGTGCGACACACTTCGCCAGACGTCAATGCGCTGTGTGGTCTTTTTCCAAATCAACATCGAGGTGGAATGCGCAAGCGTGTATTCGGCGTAAATGCATGCCTGAATAAGATCAGTTTTTTTAAAAACTTGATGGGTACGAATTTGTTTCAAGGTGCTCACTACGTTGACGGCGCCATACTATCCCAGATCCCGAGTGTTACGCTCCATTTCAAATATCTTCAGGAATTCAGGCAATACACGCTGACCGAATCAGAACGTGGTGAACATTTTCATGGGGCAATCGAGTATAAAGCCTATAGTAAAAAGCTAGGTGAAGCACCCACTCTCAGCTCTTATCATACTGGAGCCCAGCAGCTTGTCTGTTTCGATAAATTCTTCCAAAATATGTCTGCGCAAAATTCCATGTTGGCACAAGCGCGAACGCCGTCACTGTTAGATCTTGACATGAAATTAGTGTCACCATCAGCTCTGTTGAGTTATTCCATTAAGAATGCCGCTCATACCGTTCTCTGTGAGTTGGGAGAAGCTCAGCTTTTCCAAACTCTGCTGTCAGATATGTGCATGCCGCAGCGCAGTATAGTGATCTGTGCAGTTGGCGAAAAACGGAGCATGTGGATCAGCATTGCAAAGGAACTTGGCTTCGAAATTATAGAAATTCCTGCAATAGGCCCAATTGCCCTGCCAAGCAGGGATGATGCACAGTTCTCACAGCGTATAGTTTCCCCTATTGTTGTCATTGAGGCAGTGGCGAAATGGGATGGCACAATGCACTTTGTTGATATTCTTGTCTCTGAGCTAAATGCTATGCTGGGCCCGGGCGCGACCTTTTTAGTCGACGTTTCTTATGCGGTCCCGTATCATCGATTTGACCATATTGCCCCGGATGTTGAGTGTTTCTTCGGCCGCATGCCGCAGTTTCGTTCCAATGATGACCCGTTGACGTTTGTTAGTTGGAAAAAATTGTGCGTGGCAAAACAATCAAGCTTGAGTGTGGTCGGATCAACAACGCTCCCTTGCCAAGACGAACAGCACCTGGAGAAACTATGTCTGGGCGGCGCTGTTGTGGCCAGCGCCACCCGAGCCGCAGTTGTCGAGTGGGGAATTGAATTGGTAGAGAAGTTCAAAGTTACAAATTCGTTCACCGCAGTCCGCCTAAATAGGCCTGCATCTTCTAGTAGGCTCGTTCAGCTTGGCGTTGAGCTTGCTCCATCAGATGCACGTATCGCAGTGATTCACCACTATCTCGACATGCCTGAAGTTGTGCTTGAACGGCTGTCTGCGATTGCCAACGCATTTGGCGTCGAGCATCCAACTTTAAACGGTGCACAGCGCGCGTTGCTCAATGCGGGCCAATCGTTAGCGATGTCATATTTTGATCATACCGCCAGATGCGAACTTGAGCTATCAGATTGCTCACTGATCTCAGAGTAAATTTAGATGAGCCGTAAGCAACTCTATCGCCAGGATGCACTAGACGCCCGCTATGTGAAGTGGATCGGCGATGTTGTACTGATGCGTCCACTATCTTTCAGCGTCCTGACCGCTTTCGCGGTCGGGGCCGCCTTGCTCGTGATCTTGTTCCTGTGCATCGGCACCTATACCAGGCGCAACACCGTGGTCGGCCAACTGGTACCCGACCAAGGTCTGATCAAGATTTACGCAGCCCAATCCGGCATCGTCGAGCGCAAGGCGGTCGAGGAAGGCCAGCAGGTCCATCAGGGTGACGTCCTATACGTTATTTCCAGCGAGCGCTACGGTAGCGGCGGCAGCGATGTGCAGGCAAACGTTAGTACTCAGGTGCGTATGCGACGCGACTCGCTCAATGCCGAAGCTGGCAAGACTCGCACGCTTCACATTGAAGAACGAACCGCGCTTGAGGGGCGCATTGCTGGACTGGAATGGGAAGCTGACAAGGTACGCACTCAGATTGATGGCCAGAAAAGCCGTGTCAAACTATCTGAAGAGAACTTTACCCGTTACCAGAACCTGTCCCAACAGGGCTTCATATCGCGCGAACAGTTACAACAGCGCTTGGAAGACATTCTCGACCAGCGTGCGCGTCTACAGGTGTTGGAGCGCGACCAGTTGGTGCTGGCGCGCGAACTGAAAACCCAGCGTAATGAGTCTATCAGTTTGGGACTACGTCAGCAGAACCAGATCGCCCAGCTAGAGCGCGGACTGGCAGGTATCGATCAGGAACTAACCGAAAGCGAAGCCAAGCGTCGGCTGGTAATCACCGCACCCCAAAGCGGGGTGGCGACTACACTGGTGGTGGAACAGGGCCAGACAGTTGTCCCCTCTAAGGTACTTGCCCATATCGTGCCGGCTGGCACCACCCTACAGGCCCATTTGTACGCGCCCAGCAGCGCGATCGGTTTTATCCGGCCGGGCCAGCAGGTGATGCTGCGCTACACGGCCTTCCCCTATCAGAAATTCGGCCATGGTCGTGGCAAGGTGCTGTCAGTGGCGAAGGCTGTGATGTCCGCATCCGATCTGGCGAGCGATTCTGGGAACGGTAGTGAACCTTCATACCGCATCATCGTGGGACTCTCCGATCAGAGTGTCAATGCCTATGGCATCGCCCATCCACTTCAGCCGGGTATGCGCGTGCAGGCCGACATTCTGCAGGAGACGCGGCGCCTTTACGAGTGGGTGCTTGAACCCCTCTACAGCCTGACCGGCAAGCTCTGATTTAGCACAAATTCCAACCATGTTCTTCCTCGAAAATATAGCCTTCGGGTTTCGCCGCAAACTGCCGCTCATCCTTCAAACCGAAGCCACGGAGTGCGGCTTAGCTTGTCTTGGTATGGTAGCTGGCTTCCATGGTCACCACGCAGACCTAGGCAGCCTACGCCAACGCTATTCAATCTCGCTCAAGGGGGCTACGCTAGCCGATCTAATGCGCATCGCAAGCCAGATGGAACTCGCTACCCGCCCGCTGAAGGTCGAGTTGGAGGAGTTGACTCAGCTCCAACTGCCTTGCATCCTGCACTGGAATTTCAACCACTTCGTCGTGCTGCGCGAGCTGACTGTCAACGGCGCCACGATACACGACCCGGCTTTTGGCGTGCGTAAGCTAAGCCTGGCCGAACTGTCCAAGAGCTTGACCGGGATCGCACTGGAGTTGTGGCCCAATCCGGCCTTCCAGCCGCAAATGCCAAAACAAAGCATCAAACTGCGCAGTCTGATGGGGCGCATCACCGGCCTGGGTCGTTCCTTCACGCAAATCTTGCTACTGGCGCTGGCGCTGGAAGTGTTTTCCTTGGTCAGTCCCTTCTTCATGCAGTGGGTAATCGACAATGTGATCGTGACGGATGACCGCGACTTGCTTGGTACTCTTGCAATCGGATTCGGCCTTTTGATGCTGGTGCAGCAGGCGGTCGGCGCAATCCGATCCTGGGCCATTATCTACATGGGAACCACTCTCAATATCCAGTGGCGCGCAAACGTGTTTGCGCACTTGGTGCGTCTGCCGGTCAATTACTTCGCTAAACGCCACTTGGGCGACGTGGTGTCACGATTTGGCGCCATTGACCAGATCCAGCACATCTTGACTACCTCCTTCTTGGAGGCCTTGCTGGATGGTCTGATGACCGTAGTAACCCTAGCCATGATGTTCATCTACGCGCCTCAGCTATGCCTGATCGCGGTGATCACAATGGTACTGTACGCGCTGGCGCGCTGGGGCGGATACGCGCCGCTGCGCAATGCCACCGAGGAGCAGATCGTGCATACGGCCAAGCAGCAGTCGCACTTTTTGGAAACCGTGCGCGGAGTGAAAGCGATCAAGCTGTTCCAGCGCGAGGACGAACGCCGCGCCTCCTGGCTGACCTTGGTGGTGGATCAGGTCAACGCAGACTTACGCACCCAAAAACTGACCCTGCTGGCAAAAACCGTCAACGGTCTGCTATTTGGGGTGGAAAACATTCTGATCATCTGGCTAGGCGCACGCCTAGTGCTAGATGGTAATTTCAGTGTTGGTGTGCTGATGGCATTTATGAGCTACAAGCAACAGTTCGATAGCCGAGTAGGTTCGTTGATCGACAAGTTTCTTGAGATTAAGATGCTGCAGCTTCAGGGTGAACGGTTGGCTGACATTGTGTTGGCCGAGCCGGAACAGGTGCGTGGCACCCGGGAGCTGCCTGAGGTCGGTGTCGAAGGCATCTCGCTGCAAGTTATGGGCTTGCAGTATCGCTACAGTGAGCATGAGCCAATGGTGTTGGACGACCTCAATTTCACCATTGGCGCGGGCGAGTCGGTCGCTATCGTGGGACCGTCCGGCTGCGGCAAGTCGACTCTTATGAACGTGCTGTTGGGTATCCTGCCTCCCACCGGAGGCGAAGTCCAGCTCGGCGGCGTGAGCACGCGCCAGGCTGGCGTCGAACGCAGCCGCCAATTGATCGGTACTGTGCTGCAAGACGACGTGCTTTTTGCCGGTTCGATCAGCGACAACATCAGCTTTTTTGATCCACATGCTGATCCGGTCTGGATTCGCGAGTGTGCCCGGATGGCCGCCATCGACGCTGAAATCGCCAATATGCCAATGGCTTACAACACCCTGGTGGGGGACATGGGTACTATCCTTTCGGGAGGGCAAAGGCAGCGCGTGCTGTTGGCGCGCGCACTTTACAAGCGTCCCAGAATCCTGTTTTTGGATGAGGCCACAAGCCATCTGGACATGGCCAAGGAGCAGGAGGTCAACCTGGCGGTCAGCGCGCTCAACATGACCCGCGTAATCATCGCCCACCGTCCGGAGACCATCGCCAGCGCCAAGCGTGTAATCGTCCTTTACGGCGGCAAGATAGTCCAGGACACAGCGCTCCCCCTATCAGCCAATCAGGTCAGTACACAAATTGAAAAGGCGGGCTAGCTAGCCCGGATATTTCACCAAAAAGAAATCGACTCAGTGTGAACCCCGTATAAAATCAAGTTTCCACACAAGATTTCCGAGCAATGAGCCTATGCAGAGGTGTACCAGCAACTAAGTCGAAATGGATATATGCCGTGGTCTAATTTGCCCGGACACCTCAATAGGTGGAAAATCCACCACTTGAGGAGAGTTACATGGCAAGACAAC
>JAIENA010000437.1 GCA_019751755.1 Burkholderiaceae bacterium
TCGACCACGCGGAGCGGGTCGCTGCTGTCGCTGATGTACTGCAACTGATGCTCGCCCTGCTTCGCGATCACTTCCAGAAGCGTGGTTTGCTTGCGCAGTTCGGCCAGCACCAGGCGCAGCGTGTCGTCAGCGACCAGTTCGCCGGTGACGAATTCGACGGCCGGGCCGCGAGTCACGTCGGCGAAAGCGCAGAGCATTTCGGTCAGCGCAGTGGCCACGGTTTCGGTGTTGCCATCCTCGGCGTTGAATGCAGCAACGATGGCTTGATGCAGTGCGGCTTTTGCGGTCATGGGTTTGCTCCTGGGGTTGGAACGACCACCGCACCATCCGGTACGGTGTCGAGAATGTTGTGAGGGGATGCGGGCTGGCGGCCGCAGCGGCCGGGATCAGGCGTCAGGTCGGTGGCGCGGCGGGTGTGCGACAGACTGGCCTGCGTTCCTCGCAAATAGGACCAGTTGACGGTGTTATTCAAGTCTTCGCACTTGCATTCACCGCCAGTCAATTCCTCGATGCGCGGGCAGTAAGCTGCGGGGACGCCATTTTTCAGCCACTGCTGGACCCGCTGATATGGTGCGCCCAACTGCCCAGCAAACGCCTTAAGGGATGGCCACTTTGAAATCGCTCGAGCGAGAGCTTCATTGGGAGTATTAGGTTCCATGAGCTCGATTGTACTAGAAAATCTAGCATTCACAAGAAAAAACTGTGTGGCCACCATAAAATCTTGTGGGCATAGTTTGCATATGAGCATCCATCGAAGAATCAAAGAACGACGCCTTGCACTAGGGATGACCAGCCATCAAGCCTTGGCGGATCGTATCGGCGTGTCTTGGCAGACCGTTCAACTATGGGAAAAGGAAGGCGGAACAGCACCCAATCGGAGTCGGATTGAGAAGGTTGCAAAGGAGCTGGGTGTAACGCCTGCGTGGCTGCTGAACGGCGACCCGGAGCCAATGACACCGTTCGACAAAAACGTAACGCCATCCAGCATGAGCAGGAGGGCGATACCAGTGATTTCAGCAATCCAGGCGGGACTGGCGAGGGAGATTACTGAGCCTTACGTGCCCGGCGATGGGTACGCGACAATCTACGCCGATGATGAGTATTCAAAATGGGCATTCGGGCTTGATATTGAAGGTGATTCGATGCTGCCCGAATTCCAGCCAGGTGATCGTGTCATCATTGAGCCGGAATGGATTCCCCGCCCAGGTGAATATGTGGCTGCAAAAAACGGCAGGCAAGAAGCCACGTTTAAAAAATATCGCCAACGAGGAATTGATAGTAATGGGAACGATGTTTTTGAACTTGTACCATTGAACCCTGACTACCCAACCGTCCGCAGCGATGAAACGCCGTTGACTATTATTGGCGTAATGGCCGAGCATCGCCGAAAAGCCCGGAGGCGTTAATTGCTGTATTCATGCCAAAATCAACTCTATGCCACAGATTGCATCAGGTGCGTCTTGCGACGGAAATGTGATCAGTTCTAATTTTTTCAGGATGAAACACAATGCTTAGGTTTTTTTGCGCAACATTCGCAATAATTACTATTCCCGCAATCGCAGCCCCAAAAAAGGCGCAAGATAACCCAGACAAGATGCTGATTCAAAAAGTTCAACAGCAGGTTGTTGGCTCATTAAAAGACCCTGAATCCGCTAAATTTCAAAACATTTACGTGAAATGGGGCACTGTCTGCGGTGAAGTGAATGCCAGAAACAGTTATGGTGGCTATGTTGGCTTCCAGCCCTTTTATTCTATTGACGGCGATGTGCTTAGAATGAAGGGGAATGCGCATTTCGAAAGTGGCTGGGAAAAATATTGCAGTTCTAACGCGAAAAAACCGGAGCCACCAAAACCGTACCATGAAGCGATTTACGATACGCCAGAGCCCCCTGAAAATAGATAAAGGCTAAATTAAAGCGAAAAGAATAACCCGCGCACTATCCGGTGCGCGGGTCAAGAATCCAGGGTGATGCCTGGACTGGGTGGCTATCAACCCCCAGAGGTGGCGTGACGAGAATCGGTGGATTCCGATAATCAAGCTGCGCCACCGAACCGTAAGCTATCAACATAACCCGGATGGGCTGCTGAGAATTTGCGGGCTGAAACGCGCTGCAGCGCGGGAAAGCAAGCGCCATGGAAGGGCGCTTTAAATATACATCGGGCTTAATAGCTCGTGCGCACGAGCTTTCACCGAGACCTTCTCATGAAAGCAAAAGTGCCAGCAGTAAAGGTGAGCGTGAAGATCGATGTGGCCAAGTGTATTTCCGCTGTAGCGGGATTGCTCTGGGTACTACATCAAATCTTCTTGCCGTGACCTAAGGAAGCGAGGCGGTTACGGCCGCCTCGCCTACTTGACGCGATCCTACGCCGATTTCGAGAAGTAAACAACTGCCACCCATGCGCGAAATAACCTCTGCTATCGACATCGACAGCGAAGAGATCTAATTTTGCCAGTTGCCCAACGTGCCAGGCACCGCAAACCCCAGTAATTCCGGCTGCGCGTCGTCGCCGGTGAGCTCCCGCTTATTGGCGCCGATGCGCAACCAATCGGCACGAGTATCCTGGCCCAGCAGCAGTCGCTCAATGAACCGCTCCGCTTCAGCAACCTGGGCTTTCGTCATCACCGCGAACCTCATGGAGCCAGCGAAATAGTTCATGGTCTGGTAGACCTTGTGGAATGGCAGGCGGTGCTTGACCACCATGCGGATGGCGGCATGCAGCAGTGGCTCCCGATCAACCACGGTGCTGCGATCAGCATCGGTGGCAACTTCACCACCAGCTGGCGCGGCGCGATGGTGGAAATAGCTGTCTTCCAGCGCTTCGAACACATCCCACGCTGCATCGGTTTCCAGCATCTTGGCGTGACGGGCCGCGCCGCGCTCGGTCCATAGGATCAGCGAGCGAGCTTTGGCACTGACCGGAATATTTCCGGGCAGTGCCTTGAATCGGCGAAGCTCATCGCCAACAAGCCTATAAAAGTGCTTGCCTTCCTCGAATCGCTCCGCGTTTTTGCGGTGGTTGTCGTGGATGTTCGACGCTGACGCCCCATAAGCTTTCGCCAGCAAATCTGTGGTGATAACTCTTTCATCACTCCAGTCTATCGGCGGTATAGCCGCCACGCTCGCGGCATAGATGACCCTCGGCGACACCCGGCTCGCCCCGGCGCTCACGCTGCAACTCCCGATACTTCTGCTCTGGCTACATTCTTCATCAATATCTCCTGGTTAAGCGGATCGAAAAACCGCAAAACAATTTTATCATTTTTTGCTAGTTTTTCTTGTATCGCTAGTTTTTCTAGTATAAGATCCATTCCATCGACGCAGCAACCTCAACGATGGAGTAAGCAATGACCACCACTCACCCAACGAAGCAGCAAGTCCGCAACTGGATGCAGTTGCGCCAGCACTCCCGCATGGCGCCGGCGACGCCCGACGAAGTGCGCCGCCAGCTGGGCTGGGGCCTGGTCCGCACCACTTCCCGTTGAGCCGCGCCATGGAACTCGCAAACCAACACCCGCTGCTGACCGCCTTTCAGTACGAAGGTCGCCAGTTGGACGT
Source organism: Burkholderiaceae bacterium (assembly GCA_019751755.1). Taxonomy (GTDB): domain Bacteria; phylum Pseudomonadota; class Gammaproteobacteria; order Burkholderiales; family Burkholderiaceae_D; genus Rugamonas. The sequence goes on from JAIENA010000437.1 coordinate 3,558, forward strand.
GTACGGCGACAGCGACGGCGAAGTCTTCGCCCTGACAGCGCCGGGAAGCAAGCACGACATCCTGCCGCTGCTGCGCAGTGAGGTGGTCGATGCCGCCCAGCGCGCGGTGGACCGGCAGGCAAGCCAGCGCCGTCTGGCTGCCAACGAACAAATCGAATACGACCGCGCGCTGGCAGTGCTGATGCGCCGGGCGGCATAGAGCAGCACAGTCGCCGCACGCTGCAAGTGCGGACGGGCCGGCGGGCCAGCATAAGCGCCCTGAGACACCAGCATGGTCCCTGACCCGCGCCAGGTAAGCGCGGGAACTGAATGGAAATACATATGCCAAGTCAAGTTGATCGGACGTGCAAGTGGTGTGGCAAGCAATTCCTTGCACTGCTGAAGGAAGTGAACCGAGGTAAAGGAAATTGCTGCTCAGTTTCTTGCGCGAATGCAGCGCGAACTGCGGCTCGGAAAACACCAGACGCACGAGCAAGGTGGTTGTTGGCCAACAAGGGCACAGAGCGCTTCATTCTTCAGCGAAGGGCTCACCTGGCTGTACAGAAGGCAATACTGCGCGGCCAAATGAAGCGAATGCCATGTGAGGTTTGTGGAGCGACGTTGGCAATCCACGCACACCACGATGACTACCGCAAACCGCTTGACGTCCGCTGGCTGTGTGCGACCCATCACATGCAGCACCACGGTCAGTAGTGAGGTTCTACGCCAGCCTGGGGCGCACAGGCCCGCAATCGCCGCGGTTAGAGTCGACCAACCGGTGAAAGGCCGGAACCAATCAACCAGGAGAAGAGCATGCGCTACATCGTGACCATCCGCACTGGCCCAACGCCCAGCGACGTCCAGACCTACCCTGCGATCGGTGATCGCGATGCACTGCAAGACGCGGCCTATGACGCTGGTGCCCTGGGCGTTTCGATCGTGGTGCGGAAATGAACCTGAAATGGCTGAAAGCTGCCGCGCTGTCCGGCCTGCTGCTGGGCGTGTACGCCGATGCTGCGCATCGCGACGAGCAAGCGAACCAGCGCATCCTGGCCGCCGTCTCGCAGCTACATGGCGGGTGGCATCCATGATCCGCGCAGCATGGCGCAACTGGCGCGCCGGCCATCGCCTGAAACATGCGCTGCAGCTGGCGCACCTGAATAACCAAGCTTTGAAATTGACCCGGAGAATCCAATGAATGCAGCAACCCAAGAGAGTCACGTCGCCTTGCAACTGGCGCCCGCCGCCGATCTGCCGATGGTCGCCACTAGCAGCGCCGCCCTGATCCTGGATAGCGCGAGCATGGACAGCATGATGCGCTTGGCCGACGTGATGGCCAAAGGCCGCTCCACGATCCCGGAACACCTGCGCGGCAATAGCGCCGACTGCGCGGCTGTCGTGATGCAGGCGGTTCAGTGGCGCATGAACCCTTTCGCCGTGGCGCAGAAAACCCACCTGGTGAACGGCACGCTGGGCTACGAGGCGCAGTTGGTCAACGCCGTGATCCAGTCGAGCGGCGTGACGCTGGACCGCTTCAATTACGAATGGTACGGCCCGTGGGAAAGGATCATCGGCAAGACCAAGGTGTGCACGGCGCCGGCCAAGGGCAAGCCGGGGGAACAGGGCTACAAGAAGGAATACCAGTACCGCATTCCGGATTACGACCTGAAGGACGAAGAAGGCCTGGGCGTGCGGGTATGGGCCACGCTGCGCGGCGAGGCCGAGCCGCGTGTTCTTGACTTGTTGCTGGTGCAGGCCAGCGTGCGCAATTCGCCCCTGTGGGCCAGCGACCCGAAGCAGCAGCTGGCGTACTTGGCAGTGAAGCGCTGGACGCGACTTTATTCGCCAGACGTCATCCTGGGCGTTTATACACCCGACGAATTGGACGAGGTTAATCGCGAAATGCGGGACATCACACCGCGCAGTGCCAACGCGCCAGCCGGTTCGCCCGTACCTGCTGCACCAGCCGAATGCTCCGACGCAAAGTTCGAGCAGAACCGCGCGGCCTGGCGCGAGCTGGTCGTCTCCGGCAAGAAAACCCCAGCCGCGCTGATCGCCATGCTCAGCACCAAGACTGTACTGAGCGAGGAACAGAAATTGACCATCGACAGCTGGGCACACGAAAACGACTAATCCGGCGTAAGCGCCATTCAACAAGGAACCGCCATGCAAATCCATGACCTGATTCAAGGCACCCCGGAGTGGAATATTTACCGGGCCGCCCACTTCAACGCCAGCGATGCACCAGCAATGTTGGGCCGCTCGCCATACAAGACGCGCACCGAGCTGCTGCACGAGCGCCACACCGGCCTGGCGCAGGAGATCGACGCAGGCACGCAAGCCCGCTTCGATGCTGGCCATCGTTTCGAAGCCCTGACCCGGCCACGTGCGGAAGCCATGATCGGCCAGGAGTTGTATCCGGTGATCGGCTCCGCCGGCAAGTTGTCCGCCTCTTTCGACGGCCTGACCATGATGGAAGACATCGTCTGGGAGCACAAGACTATGAACGACGCCATTCGGGCGGCCGCCACAGCGCAGGAATTACCAGAATACCTGCGCATCCAGATGGACCAGCAACTGCTGATCTCCGGTGCTGAGCGCGCGCTGTTTAGCGCCTCCCGCTGGGATGCCACCGGCAGCCTGCAGGAAGAAAAACACCTGTGGTATGAAGGCGATGCCGCGCTGCAGGCGGAAATCGTCGCCGGCTGGGAGCAGTTCGACAAGGACTTGGCAGCCTACGTGCCGGCCACTACCGTGGAGAAACCAGTTGCCGAGGCGATCATGGCCCTGCCAGCCCTGGTAGTGCAGACCCGCGGCGAGGTGGTCAGCAGCAACTTGGCTGCGTACAAGGTCGCCGCCGAGCGCTTCATTGCCAACATCAAGACCGACCTGGTTGATGATGAAGACTTCGCAAACGCCGAGGCGACGGTGAGGTTCTGCGACGGCGCCGAAAAAGACCTGGAGCAGGCAAAATCGGCGGCGCTGGCGCAGACCTCCTCCATCGATGAAGTCATGCGCACCATCGACCACATCAAGGGCCAGTTGCGCGCTAAGCGCCTGGCACTGACCAAGCTGATCGATACCGAGAAGCAGCGCCGCAAGGAAACAATCTACAGCGAAGGCCGCCGCTCATACGCCGACCACATCACCGAGCTGGAAAAAGAAATCGCACCTCTGCGCCTGCAACTGGCCCAGCCCGACTTCGCCGGTGCCATGAAAAGCAAGCGCACGCTGAAAAGTCTGCAGGATGCCGTCGACACCACCCTGGCCAACGCCAAGATCGCTGCCAGCACCCAGGCAGCCGACTACCGCGCCAAGCAGGCTTGGTGCAAAGAACATGCCGCAGGCCACGGCGCCCTGTTCATGGATATGGCGACCATCATCACCAAGCCGATGGACGACTTCCAACTGGTGATTACGACGCGAATTGCAGCCCATCAGGCCGCTGAAGCGAAGAAGGAAGCCGACATGCGCGCACAGATCGCAGCCCAGGAAAAAGCCAAGGCTGAAGCTGCTGCGGCCGAGACGCTGCGCGTCCAGCAGGCGGAAGCCGCGCGCATCGCCGCCGCCAAGGAAACCGCAATCCGTCAAGCCGCAGCCGACGAGGCGAGGCGGCAATTGCAGGCAAGCGAATCTCGCGCGGCGGCGCCGGCCGCCGTGCCCGCCAGCGCCGCGCCCGAGGTCGCCCGCACCGCATCATTCTACGGCGAGACCCGCGCGGCGGATCCTGCCCGAGCCGCGCAACTGCAGCTGCTGGCCGACCAGAACGTGGCCGACAAGCGCGAATTCGCCCAGGTCGAGCGCGTGACCGGCGTGCCGCTGGTCACCCGGCCCTACCCCGCCGTCGGCACCGCGCCCGCCGCGATGCTCGACGCGATCGACGTCGAACTGCATCCGACCGACGAGAAAATTATCGAACTGGGCGCGGACTTCGGCCTGACGCCCACTGAATGGCTGACGCGCCTGGAGCGCTTCATTGCCGCAGTCCGCGCCGGCCACGTCGCCATCGCTGCCTAACCACCAACCACAGGAGAACCACCATGCACACCGCCAATTCCATCCCGCTGACCGCCGTGCAATCGTCGCAGCTCGCCGCTATCGGGCACTGCCCAAAAACCGAAACCCTGGCCATCCAGTTCCTGCGTAAAGGCGTACCGGATGCCGTTTATCACTACGGCAACTTCACGGCGCAGGAGTTCACCGCGTTTGCCAGTGCCGAGTCGGTTGGCTCGCATTTCTACAAGCACATCAAGCCGCACGCCGACAAGCACCCCTATACGAACATGGGCGCGCCGGAAGCCGTTGCGCCCGCCGCCGCACCGCTGAGCAAGGAACTGCTGGCAATGCTGCTGCATGGCCGCCAGAGCGGCAGCGAGATCACCAAGGAAGAAGAAGTGCAAGCCAAGGCCGCCGGCCTGGTGGTCATCTTCGGCGCCAGTGACGACTTGATGGAACTGCGAGGCGCAGTCAACGACGAGTTCAACTGCTATGACGGCGGCACGGCGCACATTGATGCGGCAGGCCTGCTGCCGGAGCGCGAAAACATCGATGACGACATGGAGTTGGTCAACTACCACGCGCGCCGCCCGTTGGCCAACACCGTCGAGGCGCTGTGGTGCGCCGAAGAGGGCTGCACCTGGACCTACCGTACCACCGTGCCGCACGCCACCTTCGAAATTATGGAAGACGACCTGGTGTACTGCCGTGGCATCGTGATCAGCGTGGCTGACCTGGGCGGGGTGGCGGCGTGAGCCTCACGATCGGCCGCATCGAGCGCGAAGGCAGCATCCACTTCGGCGATGCCAGCATTTCGATCACCGAAGAGGGTCTCGGCGCCGCCCGCAACGCCGGTGGCTGGGAAGGCGCAAAGGCATGGGAACGCGAGTTCAAGCGCGATGTCTTCGCGCGCGTCGTGCAGACCCTTAACCGGCTGGGCTGGACCTGCATTATCCCGCCCGACAAAATCGAGACCTATGGAATGTCTTTCGCGCGTGATCGGCGCCACTGCCAGAAAGGCGAGCTCCGGGCCGACCTCGATATCAGCGGGCGCTGCATAAAACTGGAAATGTTCCAGAACGTCAACGCTCCGGACCGGCCTGATCACGAAGGACGCTACCAGAGCGACAAAGAGCAGCACATGCCCTATGTAATGCGCCTGGAAATGGAGCGCACGCGCCGCCGGATCCGGAACTATCTGTGCAACGTACTGTCCGGCTACATATTCGCCGAGTCGAAACCGGAGCTCGGCCCGGACGGCGTAACTGCACTGGAATACGCAGCACACCGGCGCCAGACCAGCGGCCACTATGTGGCTGAACTCGACCGCGCACGGATCAGCAATAAAGAACAGGGTTTCACCGCTGACGGAGTGCCGCTTGAAAATGGCAGCAAAGTCTTTGCCTTCGACTATTCGGGCCGAGTCATCTGCGGTACCGCTTTCTACGACCTGAACGGCAACTGGATGGTTGTTACCGGCCGCTATGACGTGAAATGGATCTGGCACACCGAAATCTATGCAACGTGCCCAGGCAATCCGCGCGTCAAGCGTAACGCAAGCCAGCGCCGCAAGCGCCTGGAAGGAGAGCTGGCCGCCGCAATCAAGGCAATGAACTTCGAACGCGCGGCAGTCCTGCGCGACATCCTGTTCCCGGGGAAGCCCGCCTTGTACGTGGTATGGAATTCGCAGCATCAGCTCTATCACCGGGCGTGCTATCGCGGCTATACCAGCGACCTGTCGCAAGCCGGGAAATTCACGGCCGACGAAGTGCGCGGCTGGGATTGTGCACCCAACGAAGTGCGTCCGCTGACCGAGCAACAAGCAGCATAACGAGCGGCGCGCGTGCATCACAGAACACTACGCGCGCCAAACTGGAGAGTAACCATGAAATGGCATCCCTACAGCGAGGCACCGCCTTGACAGAAATCGTCCTGATGAGGGCGTCCAACGTCCTCGTGCCGCACGACGAGGCGGCAGCCGCCTTCATCCAGAAGATGAAGCTGGGCGAGCTGGTCCACTCGGATTTCAAGCGCGTCCGCAATTACAAGTTTCACAAGAAATATTTTGCTCTGGTGTCCTTCGCCTTCGACCAGTGGGAGCCGCGCAGCGGCCTGACCTACCAGGGCCAGCCGGTGGCGAAGAACAAGGAGCGCTTCCGCAAGGACATCGCGATTCTGGCCGGGTTCTTCGAAACGACGGTGAACCTGAAGGGCGAAGTCCGGCTGGAAGCAAAAAGTATCTCGTTTGCACAGATGGACGAGATCGAATTCGAGGCGCTGTACAACGAGACGATCAACGTCATCTTGCAGCGCGTTTTGACCAAATACACCCGCGACGACCTCGATGCGGTCGTTGAGCAGTTACTGCGGTTTGACCGCTGAAGGATTGAATATGAAATTTCGCAAAAAGCCGGTCGTGATCGACGCGACGCAGTGGTTCAAGAACGGCGACCACCCTGGCGACCATCAGCCATTCTTGGCCGGCGGCGACGCGCACCGCTACGAAGAATATTGCTTCAATACTGAGGGCGCGGTGGTCCGCCGCTATCGTCACCCCGAAGTGTCGGGCAACACCACGTGCAAGCACTGTGGCCAAACCATGCACGTGCACGGCTGGATCGACACGCTGGAAGGCGGTCATATCGTTTGCCCTGGCGACTGGATTATCACCGGCGTGGCCGGCGAGCACTACCCCTGCAAGCCCGCGATCTTCGAAGCGACCTATGAGCCGGCCACTGACGCCGTCACCGGGCAGGGGGCGTGACATGTTCTTCAAACACGCCCAAATTTACCGCCTGCCGGCACGCTGGAAGTTTACGGCCGCCGAAATGATCGCTGCGCTGGCGCCGCACACCTTCACGCCCACCAGCAGCAACGAACTGCTGCGCCAGGGCTGGGCATCGGCGCGCCCTGGTGGCGACCTCGTTCACACCGTGAACGGCCAGTGGTTGCTCCAGCTGAAGTCCGAAAAGAAACTGCTGCCGGCCACCGTGGTCAACCAGGTGACCAAGGCGCGCGCCGCCGAAATGGAAGAAGCGCAGGGCTTCGCGCCCGGCAAGAAGGCCATGAAGGAACTGAAAGAGCGCGTCGCCGACGAACTGCTGCCGCGCGCCTTTGCCATTCAGGCCTTGACCAATATCTGGATCGATCCGGTGAACGGCTGGCTGGTGGTGGATGCGGCCAGCGCGGCGAAAGCGGACGAGGCAATCAAGCTGCTGCTGAAAGCCGTGGACCGGATGCCACTGGAAAGCCTGCGCGTCAACCGATCGCCGGTGGGCGTGATGACCGAATGGCTGCAGGCTGATGACGCGCCGGCTGGCTTCACAGTCGACCAGGACGCGCTGCTGCGCGCCACGGGCGAAAGCAAGGCCCAGGTGACCTACAAGCGGCACACGCTGGAAGCGGACGAAGTGCGCCGCCACATCGCCGCCGGCAAGCAATGCACGCGCCTGGCCATGACCTGGGACAGCAAGATCAGTTTCGTGCTGGACGAAAGCCTGTCGATCAAGACCATCAAGCCGCTGGACGTGATCATGGAGCGCGACCGCGCCGTCGACCGGAACGACGACGACCGTTTCAACGGCGACTTCATGCTGATGAC
>JAIENA010000497.1 GCA_019751755.1 Burkholderiaceae bacterium
CAAAACCGCGATGTGCTGTTTCCGGCGCCGCAGCCTGCCGCGCGCGCCGTGCTGGCGCTGGCCACCGCCGCGCTGCTGCAGGGTGCAGGCACGTCCCCGTTGCGCCGGGGTGAACCATGGCAACAGCACAGCGGCTGGCGCATGAACAGCCTGTTGAAGCGCACGCTGGACTTCAGCGACGACAGCGGGTCGCAGCAGGTGCAGGCCGGCTACAACGGCGTAACGTGGACATTCTCGCTCGATGGCGCCAGCCAGCAGCTTGCGCTGACACACCTCGACGGCACTGAACTGTCAGCGACCCTCGATGGCCAGCAATTGCGCGGCAGCGTGGTGCGCGAAGGCGACACCTTCCACGTCTATGTGCAGGGCCGCCACACAGCGCTCCGCTACACCGACCCGCTGGCCCATTCCGGCACTGCGGAGGCCGAAGCGGGAGCACTGACCGCACCCATGCCTGGCAAGATCGTCGCCATCCTGGTGGCCGCTGGCGCCCGCGTGGCGAAGGGCACACCGCTGCTCGTGATGGAAGCGATGAAGATGGAACACACGATCTCCGCGACGCATGACGGCACCATTGAAAAGCTGCTGTATGAAGTGGGTGACCAGGTGACCGATGGCGCCCAGTTATTGACCCTGAACGCGCTGGAGGATTGAAATGACGTCCCTGGATGCGAGGCTGGTTTCCGGCTTCGAGCTGTTACGCATTGCTGGCGGCTTTCGCCGGATCCTGAAAACAGAACTGGGCCAGGAACAACTGTGCGCCCGCTGCAACGAACCGTGGCCCATGGACCCCGAGTTTTTCAGGATCTCAAATGGCTGCGTCAGCTACGAGTGCAAGGCTTGTATCCAGGAACATAAACAACGCTAGTCCTGGCCAGTGGCACGGCCTTCCGGCCGTGCCACTGGCCGTATAGTTTCAGGCCGCCGCCCGCGCGGCAATCGCGACATAGGCGCGGCCGGGCTTCGCGGCAGCATGGCGGGTGGTATCCGCGGCGGCCTCGGCATCCACTTCTGCAACGCCCGTGGCGTCCGGCCCCGACATGGCTGGCGCCGCGTGTGACGCTTGCGCCGCCCCGACCTTGAAGGTGCCCACCACGTGCAGCAGTTCCACGGCCTGTTCGCGCATGCTCTCGGCAGCGGCGGCCGCTTCCTCGACCAGTGCGGCGTTTTGCTGGGTAATGCCGTCCATGCGCACGATATCGCGCGTCACGTGTTCGATACCAGCGCTCTGCTGCAGGCCGGCATCGGCCATGTCGGCAATAATAGCATTGACCCGCTGGACGCTCTCGACGATGCCGCCCATCGCCGTGCCCGCGCGGCCGGCCAGGCGGCTGCCGTCGTCCACCATCGCCAGCGAGGCCGACGTCAGCGCATTGATTTCCTTGGCGGCCGCCGCGCTGCGCTGCGCCAGCACCCGCACCTCGGCCGCCACCACCGCGAAGCCCCGTCCCTGTTCACCGGCGCGCGCCGCTTCCACGGCGGCGTTCAGCGCCAGGATATTGGTCTGGAACGAGATCCCGTCGATCACGCTAGTGATGTCGGCAATCTTGCGCGAGGACTGGTGGATCGCCGCCATGGTCGCCACCACATCGGCAACGATGGCGCCTCCGTCCAGCGCCACCTGCGACGAGGTGGCGGCAAACTGGTTGGCGCGCTGCGCGTTTTCCGTGTTGCGCTTGACGGTGGCGGTCAGTTCTTCCATCGACGCGGCGGTGCGCTCCAGCGCCACCGCCTGTTCCTGGGTGCGGGTAAACAAGTCGCTGTTGCCCTCGGCGATCGCATTGGACGCCGAACCGATGGTGTCGGTGCCGGCGCGTACGCGCGTCACGATGCCGGCCAGGCTGTCGCGCATGGTTTTCATGGCGCACATTAAACTGGCGGTGTCACCCGCTTTGACGGCAATCTCGACGCCCAGGTCGCCCGCCGCAATGCGGCCGGCAATCGCCACCGCGTGGGCCGGTTCGCCGCCCAGCTGGCGCAGCAGGCCGCGTGTGATGACGGTCGCCGCCGCGATGCTCAGCACCACCGCCACCGCGCCCAGTACCAGCTGGACCGCGCGGGCGCGCTGATATGCCGCGTTGGCGTCGTCCGCGGCGGTCGCGTTCAATTTCTCTTGCCCGGCAATGAGTTCGTTCAGCGCCGCCATCCACTTCGCCTGCACCGGCAGCAGTTCATTGACAAAGATTTCATACACCATCTCGTTTTGCCCCATTTCCGCCTCTTGCGACGCGCGCGCAATGACCGGCAAGGCCGCGCCATTCAAGTCGCGGATACGCTTGAACAAGTCCATTTCTTTCGGGCTGGCGCCGGTGCTGGCCAGCATGCCCGCCAGCTTCGCGTCGGCCGCCGCATAAGTTTGGGCAAGGCGTTTCATCAACGCCTGCTCGTCGCGCACGGCCGACAGCGAGCGCAACAACGCCATGTCGCGCAACGAGATCATGCGCGCCGCCACCGCGTCGCGCATGTCGCGCGCCAGGTTGGCCTTGACGCTATTGACGGCTGTAATGGTTTCGATCCGGTCCTGCATACCTGCCAGACTGGCCGTGCCCAGCGCCATTTGCACCACTAGCATCAGCAATACCAGGCCAAAACCGCAGCCCAGCCGCACGCCTACCCGCCTATCCAGAAATTTCATGATTGTCTCCCTAGTATTTTTTGAACACTACCATCAGTGTTGTTCAACTTTGCATCACATCACGCCATTTAGTCAATAATTTGCTAGTTTGTGTTCAATTTGTGGTACTTTTATGCACACAAGTAAATTTGCTGTTTAACTTAGGAGGCGACGATGTACTTCAACCTGACCGATAAGCGCGTCATCATCACCGGCGCTTCGCGCGGCATCGGCCGCGCCATCGCGCGCGCTTTTGCCGCCGAAGGCGCTCGGGTCGCGATCTGCGCCCGTGGCGAAGCGGCTGTGCAGGAGGCCGGACGCGAACTGGCCGAACAGGCCGGCGCCGTGCTGGCCCGCGCAGTCAACGTGACCGATACCGCAGGCGTGCAAGCCTTCGTCGCGGAAGTCGCGGAAACCTGGGGCGGCGTCGACATCCTGGTCAACAATGCCGGCCAGGGACGCGGCGGCAACCTCGATACACTGACTCCGGAAGCCATCCTGGAACACGCGAATATCCTGCAAATGGGGCATTTCCGCTTTATCCAGGCGGTGGTGCCGCATATGCGCCGGCAACGCTGGGGCCGCATCATTGAAATCAATGCGCTGGCCGGCGTCATCCCGACGCCGGACGGCATCCCGTCGGTCATCAACCGCGCCGCGTGCATCGCGCTGTCGAAAACGCTGGGCATGTCGCTGCCGAAGGACAATATCTTGTTGAACACGCTGAACATGGGCTGGATCGACACCGGGCAATGGGACCGCCATTTCCGCGAAATGCCACCCGGCTGCACGCGCGAAGAATTCGATGCGATGGTGCTGAAGGTGGTGCCACTGGGACGCTTCGGCAAACCCGAAGACGTGGCGGGCATGGCGCTGTTCCTGTCCAGCGAATACGCCAGTTTCATCAGCGCCGCGTCGATCGACATCGCCGGCGGCATGGGCGGGCAGATCGCGTATTACCCGCAATTGAAGAAGGATTTTGCCGACGCGATCCGCGCACGCGGCACAGTGCCGGGATAATGTTGCCGTTGTAGGGCGGATTAGCGCGCAGCGCGTAATCCGCCATAGCATGCATGCGGCGGCAAAGGCGGATTACGGCCGCTTCGCCGCCTAATCCGCCCTACCGTTCACGTCAGCGGCCCGCCCAGCCGCCCCACTGCCCGCGCCGGCGCCAGCACGCGCCGCGCCCCCACCTGGTTATGCAATTCGCCAATCCCGGCAATCGCAGCCACGATATGGTCGCCCGGCTGCAAAAACCGCCCGTCTTCCAGCCCCACGCCGCAGGTCGATCCGGTAAACACCAGGTCGCCCGGCCGCAGTTGCACCCGCGCATCGAGATAATTCAACAGTTCATCAAGCGGGAAAATCATCTGGCGGCTATTGTCCTGCTGCCGCGGTTCACCGTTGATGGTCAGCGAGAGATCAAATTGCGGCTGCCCCGGGCCACCCAGTTCATCGAGCGTGGCGATCCACGGCCCGATCGGCGCGGTGCGGTCCAGCGCTTTTTGCGTGAATAAATCCAGCGAGCCCAGTTGCTTGCCGGCGTCGCGCGCACTGACATCGTTGCCGATGGTGTAGCCCAGCAGGCAGGCCGACGCCTGCGGCGTGTCCTCCAGCGGCCGCGCCACCACGGCCACCAGTTCCACCTCGTAGTCCAGTTGTGCGGTGATGGCCGGATACTGGATGGCGTCGCCGGGATGCACGATGGCGCTGTCCGGCTTGATGTACGCAATGGTGTGCGGCGGCGCTTCCTTGCGGCCCAGCCGTGTCAGGTGTGTCAGGTAATTCAAGCCCACGCCAAACACGCGCGCGCCGGGATTGACCGGCGCGCGGGCGCGCAGCGTGGACCAGCGCAGCGGCTGCGGCGCCAGGTCCAGCGCGGCAACGTCACCGCTTGCCGCACCGGGCGCCCACTGCTCAAACGGCGCACGCACTCGCAACGCCAGGTCCGAGACCGGATCGACCAGCACCCAGAAGCGCTGGCCGCCGTCCTCTTCGGCATAGGCGAGCTTCATGCCTGCTTGCGCGCCGCCAGTGCCTCCAGCATGGCCAGCCCCGCCGGGTCCAGCACTTCCGCCGGGGTGCGCACGCTGGAGCCCAGGATCGGGCCGACCAGTTCATGGCCCCACAGGCTGAGCTTTTCCGGATTGACTTCAAAGCCGTCGTCATGCCATGGCGTCAATTCGTGGATGGTTTCAATCGCAAAACCACCCGGCGAAAAGTGGTAAAACGAGATGTGCGGGTCTTGCGCGTGCTGGCCCAAGGTCATCTGCATCGGCAATTCACGCTTGCGTACGATGTCGTAGGTTTCGCCGACGTCGCGCACGCTGGCCACGAACATGCCCATGTGCTGGATGCCCGCCCGTCCCGGCCCGTTGCCATAACCAATGTCATGGCTGGTATAGGTGTTGAGCTTGGAGCGGTAAAAGCCGGTTTTACCCTTGCCCGCACCGGCGCCATACCAGTGGAAGCCCATGATCACAGTGAGGAAATGGTCCACTTCCTGGCCATATTCCGGGGTGATCAGCACCACGTGGCCCAGGCCGCGCTTGCCGGCCACGAAGCCGCCATGCGGGCGGCCCGGCTGGAACGATCGCGGCAACCATTTTTGCGCATAAAACAATTCGTGCTGGTAGCCGACCGGGTCGCGGAAGCGGATCAGTTCCTTGACGCCGCGCGTTTCGCACAGCGCCGCGTCGCCCACCGTGACCTCCACGCCATGGTCGCGGAAGCGCTGCACGGCGGCATGAAATTCCACTTTGCCCCGGGCTTCCCAGCCGATGTATTCAATCCGGTCCACAGCGCCGGGCCGGAACGCCAGGCGGTGGCGCCGGTCGTCGGTGCGGAAGTACAGCGCGTCCGGTTCCGACGCCGGCGAGGCGCCGATTTCAAAGCCCATCACATTGGGGCCGTAGTCGCGCCATTGTTCAATGCAGGTTGTCTCGAAGCCGAGATAACCGATGCCGATAATATCCATATTGTCTCCGGTGTTGGTGCGGCAATGTGATTTGCCAGGTCAGATCGCCAATAAGCCGCCATCAATGACGATGTCGGAGCCGGTCAGGAACGACGCTTCGCCGGACGCCACGAACAGCGCCATCGCCACCACTTCCTCCGGCTCGCCCGGACGGTCCATCAGCACACCGTCCAGCAATACCTTGCGCGCTTGCGGGTTTTCCAGGAACGGGCGGGTGCCGGGCGTGGCCACGAAGCCCGGACTGATGGACACCGCGCGGATACCGGCCGGCGCACCTTCCACCGCCAACTGCCGGGTAAACGACACCACCGCGCCCTTGGCCGCCGCGTGCGCGCCGATGCCGGCCACGCGCGAACCGCCCCACGCGGCCGTGGAAGAAATGTTGATCACCACGCCGCGCCGCGCCGCCAGGTGCGGCCACGCGTACTTGGTGGTAAAGAAGATCAGGTCGACTTCATTGCGCATCGTGTAGCGCCAGTCGTCGACCGTCATGTCCGCCACCAACGCGAACTTCGCCGCCGAAGCGTTGTTGTACAGCACGTCGATGCCGCCATGTTCGTTCGCCGCATCTTCGACCCAGGCGCGCGCCTGTTCCGGATCACCCAGGTCGACCGGGGCCGCGCCATGCAGGCGATAACCTTCGGCCGCCAGCAGTGCGGCGGTCTCCGCGTGGCCTGCGGCCTGCACGTCGCAACCGACCACGGTGGCGCCTTCGCGCGCAAAGCGCAGCGCCGCTTCCCGTCCCTGGCCGCCGCCGGTGCCCGTGATCAGCACCACCTTGCCTGCGAATCGACTACGCTCGCCGCCGCTCATCCCGCCACTTCTTCGATTTTCAGCGCTTCGGCCGGGCAGGCCAGCGCCCCTTCGCGGGCAGATTCCTCCAGGCCTGCCGGCACCAGCTCACTGTCCACAAACACCAGGCCACCTTCATCCAGTTTATAGACTTCAGGGCAAATCGCCGCGCACAGGCCATAGCCGCAGCAGCTGCCACGATCCACCACGACGCGTAATTGAATAGGGGTGCTCATTTTTGTCTCCTTTTTCGCCGTAAGGCATGAATTGGTCAGTTAATTTTGAACATATTGCGTATTTATGTCAATATATTGGTAGGCATTTTGCGATTTTTTGAGTCATAATTAAAAAAACTGTTCCACAACACGAGGAGAACCCATGACTAGCGCCCACACCTCCAACGCCGCCGTCGGCGAAGACTTCGCCAAGGTCAGCGCCACCTTCAGCGGCAACGTTGACGACCCGTTCCCGATTTACCGCCAGCACCGCCTGGCCAGCCCCGTGATCGACGGTGACATCGTCACGCAATTCGGCTCCGCCGGCTTTACCGCTGCCAGCAAGCCGCGCCCGGTCTACACGCTATTCAAATACCACGACGTGATGGCGGTGCTGAAAGATCCCAAGAAATACACCAGCGGCTTCCTGATGGAAGGCGGAATGGCGTCCTTCATGGATGGTTTTGCGCTGACCGCGATGGATGGCGATGTGCACCGCCAGGCGCGCGGCTTGCTGCAACCCTGCTTCGCCCCCAACGTGCTGAAGGAATGGCGCGCCACCCGCATCGAGCCGCTGATCCGCAACGACTTCGTGGCGCCGCTGGTGGCCAAGGGCAGCGCGGAGCTGGTGGCGGACATGGCGCTGATGTTCCCGATCCGCGTGATCTACGACTTGCTGGGCTTCCCGGCCGACGACGCCGACGGCCTGGCCCGTTTCGCATCGACCGCGCTGCGCGTGCTGGGCGGCGTATCGCCCGACCCGGAAGCCAAAAAAGCGGCAATGCTGGCGGCCAAGGAACTGTATGACGACACATTGAGAGTGGTACAGGCGCGCCGCGCGGCCGGCGCCAGCGGCGACGACATGATCAGCCGCCTGATCCGCTCCAGCTTCGAGGGCAACACGCTCTCCGACCACCAGATCACGATGTTTGCGCGCATGCTGCTGCCGGCCGCCGCCGAAACCACCACCCGCAGCTTCGCCACCCTGATGGTGCTGTTGCTGGAGCGTCCGGCACTGCTGGAGCGCATCCGCGCCGACCGCAGCCTGGTGGGCAAGGCCATCGACGAATCGATCCGCTATGAACCGGTGGCCACCTTCAAGGTGCGCGAAACCGAGCAAGACGTCACGTTCCAGGGCGTGCACATCGCCAAAGGCTCGCTGCTGTCGCTGTGCGTGGCGTCGGCCAACCGCGACGACGACGTGTTCGAGGACGGCGACAGCTTCAATATCGACCGTCCGTCGAAAATGTCGTTCGGCTTCGGCTTTGGCGCACACATGTGCGTGGGGCTGTTCATCGCCAAGGCGGAAATCGAAGTCGCCCTGAACAGCATGCTGGACTTGATGCCAAACCTGGAGTTCGACCCGGCCTACCCGCGCCCCACCATCCGCGGCATCCAGTTGCGCGGCCCCGAAGCGGTGCACGTGCGCTGGAAGGCATAAGCGCCGGTTCCCTGCAGCAAATATCCGTATTGGAATACGATTTTCAATATAGAATGGAGCGATCACAGTTTTCCCGATCGCTCCTATGAAATCCGCCCCCGCCCCGGCCGCCGAGCATGAAGCGGCGCCTGCCGCCGCCGCGACCATCACCATGGTCAAGCCGGTCATCAACGCCTTGCACATCCTGCGCCACCTAGCCAGCGCCGACGAACCGGCGCGCGCCATCGATCTCGCGCGCCTGCTGGGCATCAACCAGAGCACCTGTTTCAACATCCTGCGCACCCTGGTGGCGGAGGACGTGCTGGCGTTCGACCCGCTGTCGAAAACCTATACCGCCAGCATCGGCCTGGCCAACCTGGTCGGGCAATTCGTGACGCAGGGCCAGCGGCTGGAAGTGGCCAAGCCCCTAATGCGCGAGCTGGCACGCGAATTCGCCGTCACTGTCACCTTGTGGCGTCCGATCGGCACCGACCGCATCGTGCTGGTGAGTTCCGAGACCAGTCCCACCGACGTCTCGATCGACATGGCCGAAGGCCAGCGCCTGCCGTACCTGATGGGCGCCAGCGGCCGTTTCTTCGCCGGCCAGCTGGGCTGGCCGGAAGACGAGATGCGCACCGCGTTCGAGCAGATCCGCTGGTCCGAACCGCTGACGTTCGAGGCCTACTGGCGCGAAGTGCTGGACGCGAAAAAGCGCGGCTACGCAATCGACGACGGCAACTTTGCGCGCGGCATCATGGCCGTTGCCGCGCCGGTGCACGATGCCAATGGCGCAATCGCCTTTACAGTTTCCGGCGTTATGTTCCGAAACCAGTACGACAAGGCCGGGGTGGCGGCCGTGGGAAAAGCCCTGAATACGCTGGGAAACAAGCTTTCCACCCTACTTTTCAATACAAATAAACAGAAATAGTTCAAATAACGTCGTATTATCGGGAAAGTTTATAAACAAATTTCGCTTTAGTGTTTACATACGAAGTTGTATCCACTATCATGAAATTTCTCCACGCCAGCGCGTGGCAAACACTTTTCCGAGGATGCGATGAAACTGGAAGACCTCATACTCGTCAGCGTTGACGACCATGTGATTGAACCCCCTAACGCCTTTGCCCGCCACATGCCGGCCAAGTACAAGGGCCGCGAGCCCAAGGTCGTCAGCATCAATGGCCGCGACGTGTGGGAATTCGAAGAAAAAGTCACGGGCTACATGGGCCTGAACTCGGTGGTTGGCCGCCCGAAAGAAGAGTACGGCATGGAACCGCTGTCGTATGAACACATGCGCAAGGGCACCTGGGACATCGGCGCCCGGGTCGACGACATGAACGCCAACGGCGTATTGGGCTCGTTGTGCTTCCCCACCTTCCCCGGCTTTGCCGGCCAGCGCTTCCAGAACGTGCCCGACAAGGGTGCCGCGCTGGCCGCGATCCAGGCGTATAACGACTGGCACCTGCATGACTGGGCCAACGCCGCGCCGGGCCGCTTCATTCCGCTGATGCTGGCGCCATGGTGGGACCCGCAGCTGGCCGCCGCGGAAATTCGCCGTATGGCCACGCAAGGCGTGCACGCGCTGTCCTTCTCGGACAACCCGGCGCTGCAAGGCTTCCCGTCGATCCACAGCGACTACTGGGATCCGGTGTGGAAGGCCTGTTCGGACCATAACGTGGTGATCTGCTGCCACATCGGCACCGGCGCCAAGGCGGCCCACGCCTCCGACGAATCGCCAATCGACGCCTGGATCACCTCGATGCCGATCTCGATCGCCAACTCTGCGGCCGACTGGATCTGGGCCCCGATGTGGAAGAAATTCCCCAAGCTGCGCATGGCCCTGTCCGAAGGCGGCATCGGCTGGATCCCCTACCTGCTGGAACGCGCCAACTTCACGCACCGCCACCATCACGCGTGGACCAACTCGAATTTCGGCGACCTGCAGCCGTCCGACATCTTCAACAAGCACATCATCACCTGCTTCATCGAAGATGAATTCGGCCTGCGCAACCTCGATTCCATCAACGTCGACATGGCCACCTGGGAATGCGATTACCCGCACTCGGATTGCACATGGCCGACCTCGGCGGACGTGTTCCATACCCAGTCGCGTCACCTGGGCGACGATGTCATCAACAAGCTGACCCACCTGAACGCGATGCGCGAATTCTCGTACGATCCGTTCGCCATCCTGGGCCGCGAGAACTGCACGGTCGGCGCGCTGCGCGCCAAGGCCACGCATGTCAGCATCGAGCCGGCATTGGGCATGGGCGGCGCGGCGCCGGTGCGCGATCCGAACAAGCCGGTGACGTCGGGCGACATCAACCGCATGTTCGCGGAAGCGGACGCCGGTACGGCGCTGTAAGCCATGCCAGTCGCCCAATTCCAGTACAGCCGCATCCCTGATGCGGCTGCGTCCGGCGCCCTGCGCGCCGAAGTCCGGGCCTTTTTGGCCGATACGCTGCACAGCCGGCCGCCGCAGCTGCGCGCCCACTCCTGGATGGGCTTTGATCCCGAGTTTTCCCGCACGCTGGCACAGCGCGGCTGGATCGGGATGGCGGTGCCGCACGAGTATGGCGGCACCGACGCCGGCGCCTTCGCGCGCTACGTGGTGGTCGAAGAGTTGCTGGCGGCCGGCGCGCCGGTCTCGGCACACTGGATCGCCGACCGCCAGAGCGCCATGCAGTTGCTGAACTACGGCACCGAAGCGCAAAAACAGCGCTACCTGCCGCCGATCTGCCGGGGCGAAAGCTATTTTTGCATCGGCATGAGCGAGCCGAATTCGGGCTCCGACCTGGCATCGATCAAGACCCGCGCCCGCCGCGACGGCGACCGCTGGATCTTGAATGGCCAGAAACTGTGGACCACCAACGCCCAGCACTCGCACTACATGATCGCTCTGGTGCGCACTTCCGATACCGGCAAGGCCCGCCACGAAGGCATGTCGCAATTCATCGTCGACCTGCGCCTGCCCGGCATCACCATCCGTCCGATCCGCGACCTGGTGGGCAGCAAGCATTTCAATGAAGTGTTCTTCGACGACGTGGTGCTGGAGGCGGACGCGCTGATTGGCGTCGAGGGGCAAGGCTGGGAGCAAGTCACGGCCGAACTGGCGTTCGAGCGCAGCGGACCGGAACGTTTTCTCAGCAGCATCGCGCTGGTACACACATTGATCGACGCGGTGGGCCCGCAACCGGACGCGTTGCAGGCGCGCGAAATCGGCCGCATCACCGCGCGCCTGATGGCGCT
>JAIENA010000199.1 GCA_019751755.1 Burkholderiaceae bacterium
GTTTCATCATGGTAGTGTCGTCAAATTTGATGCGCTGACATCATGCCATGGCTGAGGTAGTTTTTCGAGGTACCCAGCTATCTACTCAATCAACTTGTACTTGAATGGCCTGCGTCTCGACCATGAGATGCTTAGTTGCAGTTTCATGTCGGGACGCATATTCGTCTTAGATCGCCTCACTAGATATATTACTAGATAGTAATTGATTGGCGGCAAATGGCGTTGCATCATGATCATGCATGAGAGTAAACCCAACTGCAAGTGGTACTCGCTGAATCGCCAGTGCGCATGTTTACTACACCGATACTTTGCCGCATTTGTACGAACATAGCACGGGCAACAGAAAGTATGAGGTTAGCAATTTAGCTTGAGTGTCTGCTCGCGTTGTTCATCGGTCCAGCATTGCCTCGTAAAATTACGTGGAGGTAACTTCATCTGGAGCCTGATCGTATTTATCACCATTGCCGCCTAGTAATTAATGAATCACCGTATTAGAAACTAAAACGATAAATTTCGATAAAGATACATAATAATTAAATTAAAAAAATAAATAAAATTCTATGAATGCTTTTCCTCATTTCTCTTGAATTCAGGTTTGCTCACCCCAAGCTGGGAAATAAGAGTGTAGAGGCGGCAATAGTCCTTCTGCTGCGTTTGCCATTCCCAGTGAACCATTAGTCTTTACGCGCACGATATGAACTGTCCCTGGCACAATTTCGTGACGAATTCCATTATTAACTGACTGAGCATGCCATGCCCAATCTTCAACTCCAAAGCCTAAAGAACGATTCGCCTTTAGGAAAGGATACTTTCGATAAAGTTTCACCGGACCAAAAGTATTTGATGTATAAACATTGTTAAATCTAAGGCAATTCTTGTCAAAAGACGGGTCGTTTGAGTCTTTGTGCATGAAGTAAAATGATTTTACTTGATTACTAGGAAAGTCGTTTTGAGATTGTGCTCGAAAGTCAGAATCTGAAAAATAGTAGATCACCTCAGGGTGAAACAAGCCTAGTTCATCTTCAGAGCGAAATCGTGCAGTTTCATATGTGTTAGCAAGCCATTTTTTTCCCCATAAGTCATCACCATCGAAGAAAGATGCAAAACGCCCCTCAGCAATGCTTGCGCCATGATTTCTACTTTCTCCTAAATCACCATAGTTGACAAATTCTATTTTTGAGAAAATGCTTGAGAATGAGTTGACTATATCGGAAGTCACCTGAGATGGTTTATCAAGAACTGCAATCTTTTGAATTGAAATTCCTTGCGATATAGCATAGTCACAGCACTGATTAAAGCTTCGTATCGCAGGGATAGAAAGCAAATCTTCAGCATGAAAGTTAATGATTGCCGTTACGTCAAAAGCAGATCGGGTCTCTACTGCCTTGTGAATTTTTTTTCGAGACATTATGCACCTTAATCAAAAATACGAGAAATTGATTCTATAAAAGCTTTTTTTCCATGACGATCCTCGACCTTTTTTCTGGCCGCAATCAATCGTTGCTTTGTTTCTTCTATTGTTAGCTGTGTTATCTTGTCAATTTTTTGGCAGAAATCTTGTGCAATATCATCATGGGATTTGCTCATGTCTACTAATTCAATCTCGTTATCGGAGAATGTGTCACGAATTCCACCTACGTCTGAAGCAACGATAGGAATTCCACTTAAAGCCATCTCTAGACATACGTTTGGCAACCCTTCGAACCAACTCGTGAAAATGAATACATCGTATTCAGTAAAATCAATTGAGTTAATATTCCAAGCTACACCTTTATTCAGCATGTTTGCTGGCCGTAAAGGGTCGAAATGTGGTTGATCGGGGCCAAAGACATTAATTTCAATGTCGTCACGTAAATTTGCAATTTTGTATAAAATTTCAGTTGCTTTAAAATGATCCCATCTTGAAACCCAGAGCGCTTTGATTGGATTTTTTTGACTTCTATTTGCCAATCTATAGTTAAGGTTGCTATGAAAGTCGTTGGAGGTGCAGCCGCTAGTCTGTGGCGGAATGCAGATATATTTGTCAGCATAAAGAGGAGAGAATTTTTCCTTAAACTGACTTAATGCAAAGTGATTGTCGCTTAATATTTTTGCATAGGGAATAACATCACGGAGATAAATTGCGCTATACGGGGATCCCATTGCTTTCGGAGCTTCGCTGAAGAATAAAACATAAATTTCAGTAATATTCGATAGCGCTTTCCCATGTTTTTTTATCGAGCTTAATCCCAAGTCGGAATTCACGACAAATAATTTCTCTGGCTTCAGTGCCATAACCAGAAGGGAGAATATTGTTTCCTTTTTCCAGGTGCGCTCCAAATAGTCACGTAAGGAAATTATCTTTAGGTTTCGAATTTCTTTGAGGTTAACTAGCTGCAATGCAGCTTCATTCTCGGAATTTGTTGACTCGGTTGTAAATATAACGCAATTTTTATTTCTTGTTCTTGCTATAATGCCCGCTAAGTTGGATAGGTATTTTTCCCCGCCACCAATTCCTAATCTTCCGATGGTGAATATGCAGTCAACCTTTGTATCAAGTGAGTTTAGTA
Organism: Burkholderiaceae bacterium; assembly: GCA_019751755.1. GTDB lineage: Bacteria > Pseudomonadota > Gammaproteobacteria > Burkholderiales > Burkholderiaceae_D > Rugamonas. The sequence continues at coordinate 2,550 of JAIENA010000199.1, forward strand.
AAGACTGGAAATCAAACAGATCCCTTTTTTTTATATTGTCTGCTACAAATCTTGGGAGATTGGTCAAACATTTATAGCCAGGTGCAAGAATTGTAACGTCAAAAACTGATTGCTCTTCAATCTGACTAATAATCTCTTGATTTAATTCTGAATTGATAACGCAAAATTTCGTATTCTCCCATATGTATTCATCTATTAGGTCATCAGCTGCATAACAATTGATTCGAAATTCTTCTAGTGTAATGACTTTGAGAGTTTTTGATGGGCGTCGACCGTCTTTCCATCCGTGCACAAGAAAATGCGTTTCAAGCTCATCGATTCCACGGAGATCTTGATTATTTTCTAGGTAATATTTCCTGGAAAACCATTTATTCGTAAAATCTAGCTCGTCAATGTTGTTGATCATGAAATCAAGAACATTTCCATCTACTTTATAGTGTTCCTTAATAAAGGCCAGATCAATCAAAGGGTGTATTTCTAAATCTTCTTGATATTTTTCAAAATAGAAATTAACCAAGTCGAAATTTGATTGATGTCGAGCGTATTTATACGTGAACCAGTGTGTTAAAAAGAACGGGTTGGGGTTTCTGCCCTCAGCTAGGCCGTGCTTGAAAAAATGAGAACGGGCAGATTGGCCTGTTTCAGCAATATCTGGATATCGTTTCAGGTACCAATTTTCATGTACTGGAAAATTGTCTTCCATAGAGTATCGGTCCGAATTGCTTGAATCTATTCCTGCAGAGGAAAGAGATTCATTATTTTTGATAATATTTTCTATTTTCATTTTGGTGATTCCCGGAACGGTGGTTGCTAAATCTCTCGTATTAATTTCATTTGTTTTTTAACACATTTTTCTAAATCAATAGTTTCGTCATTTATAACTTGTATTTTTCTTGGTGCAGTAGATCTTAATTTTTCTATGGCTAAATCTGCGAAGGATTTTTCGTCAAAAAAATCAGTTGTATTTATGTTATTTCGATTGGAGAACTCCAAAACAGGAGGAGTGTTAGATGCAATTATAGGCAAGCTGTTAGCATAAGCTTCTAAGAAAGACCAAGATAGAACAAATGGTGTAGTCCAATAAAGATGGGTTTTGCTAATATTTAAAACGTTAATATATGTCTCATATGGTACTTGTCCGAGAAAATACACTCGATCCATATCGATTTCTCCCCCCACTTCCCGAAGCATCTTTTCTTTCCAGGAAGAGTCTCTTGAAGGAGGGCTGCCATAACTTATCTCATTACCACCGATGATGATTACTTTAGCAGATGGGCAGCGAGACATAATCCTCGGTAAAGTTCTCATAAACACATGAAATCCACGTGTTGGTTCTAGATTTCTCGCTATATATGTAATAATATCATCGCCATTGTGAAATGAACGTGAGATGTTATTTTTATTTGAAAAGATATTTAATTTTGCTAATGGGTTATGCTTAAATTTTTTTAAATCAATCCCATCATGTATTACGGATATTTTTTTTTGTGAACTTAATGGGTACGTGCTTTTTTGCCACTTTGTAGGGGAAATCGCTGCATCTGCTATTTCCATGCTTAGCAAATTTGTTGAATTTTTTAACCTTAATGCGAAGCGCTGGCGAAATGTTAATTGATTTTCCTCAGGGTCAAACCCAACGTCTTGCCCTTCGAGGTTGTAATAATATTCACAATATAGTAAAATTTTTGCCTTTGGGAATACATCCTTCATAAATAGTGCTTCACCCCAGCCAGGATGTGCAACTATTAGGTCTGGTTGAAAACAATTTTTTTTTATTTCAAGTGCGGCAGCTGCACAAGCTTCAGCTCGCATAACCTGCAACTCTTGTTCAGCCAGTAAAGGATGGGTGTCTGGCGAGCGACTGCGCAATAGTTTGTATTTTCTAGTGGTTATACCTTTTATCTCCTGATTAGAGTTGATAGTCAGGGCGACAATTTCATTCTTGGTATCTTTCGCTAATTCGCTTGCTAAATGAATAAACTGTCCAGGGAAATTCTGGTGAATAAATAAAATTTTCAACGTAGTAACCCTGGTACTTGTCGAAAGATGTCCGTCGAGGTCTGTGGCATGCAGGCTAATGCCCATAGATCCCATCGCTCACCTTCGTGAACTCGAACTTCATCGAACCCTGCATCGATAAGTGCTTGACCCAATGTGTTAGCCGTAAAACCTGTCTTATGAGCCATGAATGGATTGCCTTGCTGCAATGAGCGCTGATGGCCGAATAATATATCTAGTGGTGAGATTGGACCTGCGGGGGAATCATAAAGCGTTTCCGTCAGCTTGTCGTTAGTGATGTAACCTGAAATTGCGCGTAAATCAGGAACGGTTATCAAAGCAAATCCGTCTGGCTTTAGAACCCGGTGAAATTCAGCTAATGCAGTCGGTACTTCATACCATGACAGATGTTCGAGATTATGGGATGACCAGATGGCATCGAAGGAGGCACTTTCAATATCGGACAAGTCCAACATACTGCATACTATATCGGGATTTAGAGAGGGATCTATATCAGCACGGATTTCCATCCATTGCGGATCACGGAAGCACGGCGGCAGGCGTTCAGGGCCCGCAGTGCCACACCCGATATGAAGTAAGTTAAGGCTGGCAGCCTTTGGTGTTAACGGGGTTCGCATATAGATAATTGGAAAATCAATAAATATTAGCTAGTTGTGACGCTGCTAAATCTCTACATAAAGATTTTGACAGCGTGCCGTTCTATTACGAGGAGGTATCGCCAACCCGCCAAACGCATGGCTATGCGCATCCAAATTCAAACTAGGATGATAAGCAGGATCATGCAAAATCACTTCACCCCAGCGCTTGCGGAACTGGTCAATCTCACGCAGCGAGCGGTCGCGTTTCTGTGGTGTATCCTCATGCCCCCGGCTGGCCGATTCCGCATGCAGCATGGTCGCATGCGGCGTCCAGATGATGGTTTTGCCGGCAGCGCGCAATTTCAGGCACAAGTCCACATCATTGAACGCCACCGGGAATGCCACGCCATCCATGCCGCCCACCGCCAAGTAATCGCTCTTGCGCAGGAACAGGCAGGCGGCAGTCACACCGCTCACTTGCTGGATTAACTGATTACGCCCATGGTCGCCCCAGTCGCCGCCGGCCAAACGGTTGCCGTAGTGGCCAGCCACATTACCCACCCCCATCAACACGCCGCCATGCTGCACCATACCGTTCGGCCACAGCAGCTTGGCGCCCACGGCACCGACACCCGGTTGCAGCAGGTGGCTGACAAGCTCATCGAGCCAGCCATCGTGCATGGCTTCGATATCATTGTTGATCAGGCCGATGATTTCACCGCTGGCCGCTTCCACCGCCGCATTGTTCAACGTGGCGAAGTTGAATGCGCCTGGCATCGGCAGGATGCGTATGCCTTGTTTGGCGATCTTGCGGAAGTACGTCTTGGTTTTTGGCAGCACCGAATCATTGTCGATGACGATGATTTCCAGGTTTTCCCAATTGGTGTGTTGCTGGATCGTGCTGATGCAGCGTTCCAGCAGTTCCACGCGGTCACGGGTTGGAATGATCAGACTGACTGTGCGCTGTTTGTCGCGCTTGCCCAGCGTACGCGCCACACGGCGTGCAATAAATCCGGCGTCGGACGGCCCCGCCAGTACCGCCAGCTTCGACTTTGCTTCGATCATGCCCAGTGCGGAAGCGGCGGCGCTGTAGCGTTGCTGCTGTTCTTGTGCGGACAGTGGCGTATCGCTTTGCAATAGCACGCGCGGCACATGCACGATGGCTTGCTGTGCATTTTTCCATTGCATTGCCAGCAGGGACCAGCCGAGCAGCGCAGCGTTGGCCCGTGCTTCGGGAGCAAGGGCGGCCACCACCGGTGCGCGTGCCAACAGCAAGTCCAGCGGATAATCGCTGGCCAGCGCGTATTCCGCATTCCAGGCCGGCTTGAACCATGGACGGCCGGCGCGTTCGCTGTCGGTATACACCAGCTGCGTTGCCGCATCGGCAAAGCCATGCAGCGCGGCGGCCACGGCATGTGGCGCCAATGTATCGCCATTGCGCACACAGGTGATGATGTCGCAGCGGGCAAGCAGGGCGGCCTGCACCATCGCATGCAACACGCGCTGCTGATCCGACGTATCCTCTTCCAGCGCAAATATGTGCACCAGCGGATGGGTCTGTGCTTGCAGGCTGGCCAGCGTGCGCGCCGTGGCGGACGGATCACCGGCCTCGCCGCCATGCACCAGCACACCGACTTTCAGCGCGGCCAGTTCGGCGGGCAACGGCGGCACGCTGTCCGGTGTTTCAAATTGCGCACGCCATTCGCGATAATGATGCATTGCCAGGCTGCGCGGCAAAATGCGTTCGTAGCCATCGATGGCCGTACCCAGCACGCCGCCGTCATCGGGCAACAGTGCCTTCACGCCTTGCGCATAGCAGCAGACCGTCAGTGGGCTGCCATTCAATGGATTGCCGCAGTCGTCCACCACGCGCACAGTATGGCTGTGGCCATCACCCAGCCGGATTGGCAAATCGAGAATAAAGCCGTGGTCATTGACCTCATAGGCACGCGTGGCCGGGTGCATGATGTTGGCGACGGTTTCCGCCAGCAATTGTTCGCCGAGGTAAGCGCGCACTGTGACTTTGCGCCGTTCATCGCGGTTGTCGATGGCCCAGCCGTGCAGCCGCAGTGCGCCGTCGCTGAACGCGGCACTCCGCGCCGCCACCGGTGGCAAACCGGAAGCGGACAGTTCTATATGACCTGGCAGCATGGCGTCGGTGTTGGCCACCCGCATCGTGACTATGCCTTCCTGGCCGGTCTTGATATTGCCGAGATCGGCGATGAAGCCGTGGCAAACGTCGGTGTATGTGCCAACGGGCAGCACGCTAATAAACGTTTCCGCCAAGTCACTACGGGCAACGTCCGCCGTTACGGTGCCAATCGCGTCACCATCACGCAAGACTTCCAGGACGACCCGTTGCTGCGGTTGCTGTGTATCCAGGACCCAGCCATAAACCAAGCCACGATGCATGCCTTCCAATGCGCCGGTCCAACGCTTCGCGGGCGGCTTGGGCAACTTAGGCACCGCCGCCTTCACTGCCTTCGCGCGTGGTTTGCGCTGGGCAGGGGGTGTTTCCATTTTCATACTACTACGATCTCTTTCAGCTTGGGCTTATGGGGGCGGGCGGGCGACCGGTCGCGTTGCTTCTGTTGCGTCAGCCAAATGTTTAACCATACATCGGGCACGAACGTGTCGTCCAGTTCCACGCGCGGTACTTGCAATGGCGTGATCAAATCGTGTTGAGCCAACAACGCGGCGCAGCCAGTCAAGCCAGCAATCGCGGCATCGGTCAAGAGCGCGGTTTCATCCCACAGGCCGGAAGGCAGCACATCGACGACGCCGGTGTGCCACAGTGGCTCGCTGGCCTCGCCAATCACCAGCAGGCGCACATTGAGGTCCGTGCGGCTGGCAATCAGGCGCGCCAGTTCCAGTACCTTGTGGGCGTGCGGATGATGTTGGCGATGTTGCCAGACACCAATGCGCACGCAGGACGACGGCAGTGCTGCGGGAACAGGGCGTGCCACTTCCATCGCCCCTTCCTGCAATTGGATGGCGGCAGTCAGCCAGTCACACCGCTGTTGTTCCAGTGCCGAGCGCAGCGCGGTGCGGGCCGGTTCCAGCGGATCTTCCATCAGGAAGCGCGCATACAGCGTGTGGTAGGTCGGGTAGCGGGCGGCCAGCACGGCGCGGTTTTCGCGCACGCGCAGGGTTTTTTCGAAGCGGAATGACACGGTGCCGGTATGGGCGACAAATACACCGGTCGCCAGCAGGTGGCGGTAACCGGCGACACCTGCACGCAGGCACCAGTCGACTTCTTCGCCATAGCCACGCACCAGGTGGACACCGTCCAGCAGGCCGACCTGGTCCAGCACGGTGCGGCGGATCAGCATGGCAAAGCCGCAGCAGGTCGGCAATTCGATGTCTTCGGTCGCGCCGCTGTTGCGCAGCGCGGCTGCCGTTTGATCCAGGCGTGCCAACTGGTCCGGCAAGGGGCCGCGTGCCGCCATGGCAATGGTTGGGAAGCTGCTGATTTCACCATTGTTTGACCACGGCGTGGCGGTGGCGATATCAGGCGCGCTGTACAAGGTCGCGCGCAGGCGGTCCAGCCAGTTGCCATGCACCAGCGTGTCGGCATTGAGCAGCATGACGTCATGCGCCGGCTGCAGGCGCATGGCGCGGTTGCAGGTTTCGATAAAGCCCAGGTTGTGCGGGTTGCGCAGCAGCGTGATGTGGCCGGCGGCCGCCTGGGTGTCGAGCCAGGCCGACAAGGATGGCTCCGGGCTGGCGTCATCGACGACCACGACACGGGCCATTGTCCGGTTGTGCGGCAGGCTGTTGACCACGCTGGCGATGCAGGCGCGGGTGCGGGCGTCGTCGCCGTAGACCGGGATGATGATGTCTACGGGGGCGTTGCCACTGCCTTTGCCACTGCCTTTGCCATTGTCTTTGCTTTTGTATGCTTCGTCGTTACTCGGGCATGGCGGATTACGCCTTTGGCTAATCCGCCCTACGGTTTCGGGGGGGGCAAAGACCAGTGGTGAGCCTTGTAGTAGTTGTGGCGTAGTGCCGGTGTCGAAGGCTAGCGACCAGACGCCTGGATGGGGGCAGTTGACGCGGAAGCGCTGGCCGTTGGCCGGCACGTTCAACTGATACTGGTGGGTTTCGTCCGACAGCAGCACCGTCACCGTGGCAGGGCCACCCGGCGGCGTGAACAGCATGCCTTCGATGGCGTTCGCGCCATCGTCGGTTTTCCAGCAGGCGCCCACCGTGGCAAGGCCGGCGTCGCGCAGCGTGGCCAGCAATGGCGCATGCGATCCGGCGCGGCAGCGCGCAGGCAGGAAAGCAGGACCCAGGGTGCGTACGCTGTCTACGGCGCCCGTGGCAAGCCAGCAGCGCAGCATCGCATCTTGCAGCATGGGCAGGTCAGGCACGCCTTTCCATGCGTGATACCAGGCTTTGGCGCTCAGTTCGGGACGGGATGTTTCAAGAATTTTGGCACGTAGCATTGCCGGAATGTGCTGCTCGGGATAGTGCCGGCACAGATATTCCACGGCAATCAACGCATCGGCATGATGGCCGGCTTTAAATGCCTCGATTGCGCGTGACAGTAAGGCATCGGCGCGCAGTCGAGGGGAGCAAGAAAGGAAAAAGGGGGGAATCCCCCCCTGTGGGTGCATCATAAAAAAATGCTTAGATGATGCCTGCAACGATCGTGACGTTGCCAACCAGCGTCGCTTCGAGCGCGGTGGCGCCTGGAGCGTTGGTGCCTTGCAGGTTCAGCGTGTGGATCTCGGCGAACGAACGGATGACGTCTGCGCGCGCGATGCCGTGGTTCTGCATCGCGTCGAGCCAGTAAGCCTGGCCTGCGGCTTCGGCGTTGCGGCCGAAGGTGTTCTGGTACAGGCTGTTGATGAAGGCGGTGTCGTCCAGCAGGGAGCGTGGACCGAACTCGGCGGATTTCACCAGGGCGTTGGCGATCTGGTTCAGGGTCGCGCCATCTTTTGCCAGGTCGTAGTAGTAATCCAGGCCAGCGGCGTCGGCGTTGCGGCCAAACGCGACTTCGAACAGCGAAGCGATCGACGCTTCGGTGGCGTTCTTGGCAAAGATCAGGGCGTCGCCGCCGCCAACTTCCACGAATTGGATCTTCGAGATGTCGGTGGTTTTGCCGGTGATCTTGTCGGTCACCACAGCGTGGCCATTGGTTGCGGCAACGGTGTAGTTCGACGCGGCGCCAGCCAGTTTCACCACGGAGTAATCGCTTGCGCCGCCGGTGATGGTGCTGTTGCCCAGGCCGGCCACCACGGTGTCGGTACCGTGGCCGGTCACCACGGTGCTGTTGCCGGTGCCCAGCGTCAGCTTGGTGTTTTTCGCATCGGCGATGGTGACTTTGGTTTCACCCGAGCCGGCGACGACAACGCGCTGCGTGCCGGTGGCTGGCGTGGTCGCGCCAGTGGACGTGGTTACCGCGTCCGCGCCTTGGACGGTGCCGTCGTTCAGGGTCAGGTCAATGTTGGCATTGCCCTGGATAACCACCACAGGTACGTTCTTCGTTGCCGAAGCTGGCAGCACCACAGGCGCGGTCGAGCCGGTAGGCTGGGTCGCGCTCAGCAGCATCACTTCCGTGCCGGCTGGCACGGTTGTCTCGACACCCTGGGTCACGATCACTTCCGAGAACGTCACGGTGGTGTCGCTGACACCGCCGGTATTGGAGGTGGTCAGGGAAATGATCTCTTTGATGGCGGCTGCATCGCTGAACGTGGGATTGCTGCTGGTCTGAAGTGCCTCGGTAACCGTCGAGGGTGTTGATTCGTACATTTACTTTTCCTTTCTAAATGGAACTACGCTGTCCGGCCAACGGACTCCGATCAGGCGGAGTGCGAAACCAGTGGCGCAGATTCTAAACACATGAGTGTTACTAATGCCGTACTGCTACGGTTGATTATTTGCTACGTTTTGCTTTGAAAACCTTGGTGCGTGGCGATTGTTCCCAAGGATTCGGCGCCTGTTGCTGGCCCGGTGGCGCGATGGCCACCCCCAGCTTGAGAGCGGTCAGGTGTTCCAGGCCACTGGGGCCACTGGCTGGCAGTCCGGACGTGATGGGGACGCTGAAGCCGCCCGAGAAATAGGCAACACCTTCCAGTTCAAACTTGTGCGCGTTGGCGCCGACCAGGGTGAACGTCACTTCCGTCACGCGGCGCGACTCGCCTTT
>JAIENA010000272.1 GCA_019751755.1 Burkholderiaceae bacterium
CGGCCGATGGCACTTGCAAGTCGATGCGCTTGCGGATCGAAATGTAATCGGGTTTCCAGCCGCGCTGGGCCAGGTCCTCCATTGCCTTGTGTTCCAACTGGAAGATATCCAGGTGGCCGGCGCGCACTTCCTCGGCGACGGCGTTCAGCGTCTGGTACAGCGTTGGCGCTTCCGCCCGTTCCGTCGCGGACAAGTACATATTGCGCGACGACAGGGCCAGGCCATCGTCAGCGCGGTAAGTCTCGGCGGCCACGATGTTGGTCGGCATGCCCATCTGGCGCGCCATATTGCGCACGATCATCAGCTGTTGGTAATCCTTCTTGCCGAACACGGCCACCTTCGGCTGCACGCAGCTGAACAGCTTGGCCACCACGGTGCACACGCCGGTGAAGAAGCCGGGGCGGAATTCGCCTTCCAGCGCATTGCCCAGGCCGTCCGGCGGCGTCAGGCGGTATTCCTGGGGTTCCGGGTACATGTCTTTTTCAGTCGGCGCGAACAGCACATACACGCCTTCTTTTTCCAGTTTTTCGACGTCGGCCTGGAAGGTGCGCGGATACTTGTCGAAGTCTTCGTTCGGGCCGAATTGCAGGCGGTTGACGAAGATCGACGCCACCACCGGGTCGCCATGCTTACGCGCCAGGCGCATCAGCGACAGGTGGCCTTCGTGCAGGTTACCCATGGTCGGCACGAAGGCCGTGCGCAACTGGCCGCTCAGCTGGTCGCGCAATTCATCGATGGAAGAAATGATTTTCATAAGAGGCTCTCGTGGTCAGGCTGGCGAATAGGCCAGCCGTACATAAATAGGCGCAAACGGCTCTGCCTGGGTAATTTCAATCAGGGTTTCTTTTGCCAGTTCCAGCATGGCGACAAAATTCACGACGACGACGGGCGCGCCGCCCGCGACGTCGAACAAATCAGCGAACTCGACAAAGCGGGCCGACTGCAGCTTGCGCAAGATGATTGTCATGTGCTCCCGCACCGACAATTCCTCGCGGCTGATTCGGTGGTGCTGTATCAGCCGCGCCTTGCGCATCAAGCCGGCCCAGGCCGCTTGCAGGTCGGCCGGCGACACGTCCGGAAAGACCGGCTGCAAGCTTTGCTCAATCAATACCTGGGTGCGGACGAAATCACGCCCGACCTGCGGCAGCGCATTGATTTCCCAGGCCGCCAGCTTGATTTGTTCATATTCCAGCAGGCGCCGCACCAGTTCCGCGCGCGGGTCCTCCAGCTCGGCTTCCAGGTCCGGCGCCCGCTGCGGCAACAACATGCGTGATTTAATTTCAATCAACATGGCCGCCATCAACAGGTATTCCGCCGCCAATTCCAGGTTCGACAGACGGATTTGCTCGACATACTGCAGGTATTGCAGTGTGACTTGCGCCATCGGGATGTCGAGGATATTGAAGTTTTGCCTGCGGATCAGGTACAGCAGCAAATCCAGCGGGCCTTCGAAGGCTTCCAGGAAGATTTCCAGCGCGTCGGGCGGAATATATAAATCCGTCGGCAGTTTCAGCAGCGGTTCGCCGTACAGGCGCGCGTGGGCAACGACGGCGGCCATCGCGCCATCCGTGCTGTTGGCTGCCGTGGCCGCGACAGTTGCGCCACCGTCCTCAGAGGGCAGCGTGGTCACTTCCTGCACCAGCTGCGGATCTTGCCCAGGGCCGCCGTCGGCAACAGCGGCGCTTTGCTCCGCCTGGCCGTGCTGCGACATGCGGGGACCGGCTTACAGTTTGTTCTGGTAGACGTAAGCCTGTTGCTTGACCGTCGACGCCTTGACGCGGTCTTGTTCCGACAGCGGGGTTGGTTCCTTGTCCCACAGCAGGGAACGGCCCTGGCGCTGGCGCTCTTCCAGGCCTGGCGCTTGCTGGCGCAGCGCGTTGATGAACTGGGTGTGGTCCGACTCGTACATGCTGAACTGTTTGGAGAATTTCATATCGGTGAGGGTGCAAGTAAATGAGCAACAGCTATTTTACCGCGCCGCAGCAGGTTAGTGGGTCAGTTGGCGATGGGGGATGTGATCTAATGACAGATCGCCGCGTTTTTTGCGGCGATCCCGGTGGATGAGCTCAGAACTTGTGGCGAATACCGGTGGCCAGGGTGGTGCCGCTGGTCGTGGTGCTGATCTTGTCGTAGACAGCCATCGCGTAGACGTCGGTGCGCAGCGACAGGTTGTAGTCGTAGCCGGCGCTGATGGTGTCACGGTGGTATGGCGCGCGCACCTGGGTGCGCTCATTGGCGCGGGCCCAGCCCAGCATCCACTTGCCGGCGCCGTGCGGCACCGACACGCCAGCGTGCAGCATACGGGTGCGGCGCCCGGTCAACGCGGTCTTGCTGTGGTCGTAGGTGGCAAACACCTTGGCGACCTTGAAATCATAGGAGCCGCCCGCGAACCAGGTGCGCTGGCTGGGCGCGGCGGCCGACTGGTTCAAGCCGTTTTTGACTTCCTGCGCGGCGATCGCCAGCATCAGCGGTTCGGATTGGTAGCGCAGCACGGCGCTGGTATTGTTGCCGCTTGAGGTGCCCGCGCGCTCGCCCAGGTTGACCTGGCCCACCACGCTGAAGCCGCCGCCAAAGGTGGGCGAGGTATAGTGCAGCGCATTGTTCCAGCCCGAATCGCCCATGATCGCCACGCCATAGCCGGCGATCCACATTTGTGTCATCAGCGGTGAAAAGCGGGTGGAGAAGCCGAACGGATTCATGTTGCCCGACAGTTGGAACAGCGGCGCCGGCAGGCGGCCGATCTTGACCTGGCCCAGGTGGCCGTTCAAGCCCGCGTAGGCGGCGCGGGTAAATTGCGCTTCGCCCGGCGTGCGGCCCGCTTCGCCGGTATCGGCGCGCAGGAAGCCCTCGATGGCAAACACCGCCGAGGTGCCGCCGCCCAGGTTTTCGGTGCCCCCCAGGCCCCAGAACGAGGTCGTCATGCCGCCGCTGTTGGCGACCGTGGTGGTGGGCGTGCCGCTCATTTGCGAGCGGGCCACGTACATGTCGACCAGGCCATAGATTTGCACGTTGCTCGCCTGTGCCAGCGCGCCGGAACCGAGACATGACAGGAGCGCGGCCAGCGCCAGGTGGCGGATAGTTCGCTGCATGAAGTGATCCCTTTATATGTTTGAATTGTCGGTAGGATAAGGTTCGGCTCATTGTACGCACGGTGTTTCTTTATGCAAGGTAAGGCAATCGCTCCCCCGGGCCACGTCGTTGTCACAAATCCACATCCGGCCCTGAGCTATCGCGTGGCCAAGCACAGCTATACGCGCAGGCTGATCATTCCGTTCCCGCTGTCCTTTATTCTTTGTCTCGGTCGCGGGTATCGGAAAGAACGCTTCAGCAATGCTGGTGGTGCGGCGTGCAAAAAGCCCTTTCATTGATACACAATGACTTTCTCCAAGGACGGGAATCTTCAGCCTGTCTTTCTTGGGCGCCTCCAGTGGAGGCGCCATTTTTTTGCGCGTCTGCAAAAATTGAGTGAAATGCGTAAAATCAGTGCGCATGAATCCCGCCACCCATCCCACCACCATATTCCTGTTAACGCTGGCGCCATTGCTGTGGGCCGGCAATGCCATTGTCGGCCGCATGGTCCATGAACTGGTGCCGCCCATTACCCTGAATTTCCTGCGCTGGGCCATTGCGCTGGTGATTTTATTGCCCCTGGCCGGTCCCGTATTTAAACGGGACAGTGGATTATGGCCGCATTGGCGGCGCTTTGCCTTGCTGGGATTATTGGGTATTGGCATGTATAACGCGCTGCAATACCTGGCGTTACAGAGTTCTTCGCCAATTAATGTCACGTTGGTGGCGGCCGGCATGCCGGTCTGGATGATGTTGACCGGCTGGATGTTTTTCGGCGCGGTAATTTCGCGCAGGCAAATTCTCGGCGCCTTATTCTCGATCAGTGGTGTTTTATTGGTGCTGGCGCGTGGTGAGTTTCGTCATTTACTCGAATTGCGTTTGGTGGCGGGCGACTTATTCATGATCTTGGCCACGATAGCCTGGTCGATCTATAGCTGGTTATTGACGCGCACGTCCGAGCCGAAAGCATTGCGCGCCAATTGGGCCAGTTTTTTATTGGCGCAAGTCGCTTTTGGCGCCGCGTGGTCCGGGCTATTTGCTGGCGGTGAATGGCTGCTGGCGCCGCAGCACATCAATTGGGGCTGGTCATTAATTGCCGCTTTATTGTATGTGGCGATCGGCCCGGCGGTGATTGCGTTCCGTTGCTGGGGGGCGGGCGTGCAACGGGCCGGACCCAGCGTGGCGGCGTTTTTCAGTAATCTGACGCCGCTGTTTGCCGCCTTGCTGTCCTCCGCCTTCCTCGGGGAATTACCCCATCTTTATCACGGTGCGGCCTTTATGCTGATTGTCGGCGGTATTGTCGTGTCGTCTCGGCGCGGTTGATGCCCTGATTTTTCGCCGTTTCCGGGTGTTTTTTCGCCTTATTGTGCCAATAATTGGCTTAATTAAGCTAGTTTGTGGCGTAGAAGGCGCGCAACAGGGCTGCTGGCGTGCGCTGCGATGATGCCGGGTTTGTTATGCTGGGGGCGCTGCGAAGGAGAATGTCATGCGCCAAATCATGAATGCGCTGGCCGCTGTGGTCGCCATGGCCGCGATAGCGGTTTTGGCGGCGGGCTGCCAGGATAAACCGATCGACCCTTTAAAACCGAAGGTCGCCGTCGTGGCGATGCTTTATAAGGTGACTTAAAGGAAAACGCCGGTCGTATCGGCTGTTTAATCGCGGAGCAGGCGGCGCATGACAAAAGGCGCCGGCTCCAGTGGATTGGCGTGCGTGTATTCCAGCGCCGGGTCCAGGCTAAATTCAAAGGCGGAATAAAATCCGATCAATGCCGGCTGGTCGCTGCGCACCGCCAGCCGTAATTCACTGACGCCGGTTTCGAGGCCATGGTGAATCACGGCTTCAATTAAATGCTGCGAGATATTCGCGCCACGGTAGGCGGGTAATACGCCCATCCGTAAAATTTCCCACACAGTGGTTTCGCCATCCAATGGCAGCCAGCGAATCGAACCGACCGGGATGGCATCGACTAATAAAATAAAACCGCCGCCGTCCCGCAAATGTTGCGAAACGAGTACGGCGGTTTCCCGGTGACCACTGGAGGTGACGCTGACTTTGCCGGCCCACGCGGCGCGCGTGAGCTCGGCAATTAATCTTGCATCGGCATCCGCGGCTTGCCGAACAACGATCTTCATGATGGCATTAACGGATACGCATGCCCGGTTCCGCACCCGGCCATGGGTTCAGGATATAAATACCGGGATTCTTGCTTTCATCGGCGCTGGAGGCGGCCATGACCATGCCTTCAGAAATGCCGAATTTCATTTTGCGCGGCGCCAGGTTGGCGACCAATACCGTCAATTTGCCAATCAGGTCTTCCGGCTGATACATCGATTTAATCCCGGAGAAAACATTGCGGTGGCGATTTTCACCGGCATCCAGGGTTAAACGCAGCAATTTATCGGAACCTTCGACGTGTTCGCAATGGACGATTTTGGCAATCCGCAAATCGATTTTCATAAAGTCGTCGATTTTAATTTCCGCATCCAGTGCTTCGATGCCGTCATTTGGCATCAATGGCGCCAGCGGCGCCGGTTTGGCCGCCTTGGCGGGTTTTTCCGCCTTGACCGCTGGTGCGGCGCCGGCGGCGGCGATCTGGTTGGGGGCGTCAAACAACTCTTCGATCATCTTGGCGTCGACCCGCGTCATCAAGTGCGTGTAGGCGCCGATGGTGCGGCCCAGCATCGACTGGTATACGGCGCCGGTCGACAATTCCGTGTCGGCCCAGGTGTAGTGCTGGTCGTTGAGGAAGGTTGCCACGTTGGCGGCCACGCCCGGCAACACCGGCGACAGCAGCACGGTCAGTTGGCGGAACAGGATCAGCGCGGTGGTGCACACTTCATGCAGTTCGGCCGCTTTGCTGTCATCCTTGGCCAGGATCCATGGCTTGTTTTCATCGACGTACTGATTGATGATGTCGGCCACTTCCATGATTTCACGCAGGGCCTTGCTGAATTCACGCTGGTCGAAATTGGCGCCGATATTGGCTTGGCGTTCGGCGCCGTTGTCGGCGGTCAGCGCGCGCTTGATCCAGCCCATGGCGCTGTCGGACAGGCTGCTGGCCAGTTTGCCGTCGAATTTTTTCGTGATGAAGCCGGCGCAGCGGCTGGCAATGTTGACGTACTTGCCAATCAGGTCGGAATTGACGCGCGCAACGAAGTCGTCGCCCGTGAAGTCCAGGTCTTCCACGCGGGAGTTCAGCTTGAAGGCGATGTAGTAGCGCAGCCATTCCGGGTTCATGCCCAGGTTCAGGTAGCGCAGCGGCGAAATGCCGGTGCCGCGCGACTTCGACATCTTTTCATTGTTGACCGTCAGGTGGCCGTGCACCGCCACGCGCATGCGCTCGATGGTTGGATGGTCGGCAAAGTGCAGCATGGCCGGCCAGAACAGCAGGTGGAACGAGACGATATCCTTGCCGATGAAGTGGATTTGCTCGGTGCCCGGATCGGCCAGCAGCGCGTCGTAATCGATGCCTTGCTTGCCGCAGTAGTTTTTCAGGCTGGCCAGGTAGCCGACCGGCGCGTCCAGCCAGACGTAGAAATATTTGCCTGGCGCATCGGGAATCGGGATGCCGAAATACGGCGCGTCACGCGAAATATCCCAGTCGGCCAGTTTTTCACCGGCTTCGCCCAGCCATTCCGATACTTTATTGACCATTTCCGGCTGCAGGCGGCCCGGCGTGTTCAGCCATTCGCGCAGGAAGGTGTAGCAGCGCGGGTCGGACAGCTTGAAGAAATACTGTTCCGACGGTTTCAATACCGGCGTGGCGTTGGTGAACACGGAGAACGGATTGACCAGTTCGGTTGGCTGGTAGGCCGCGCCGCACACTTCGCAGTTATCGCCATACTGATCCTTGGCGCCGCATTTCGGGCATTCGCCTTTGATGTTGCGGTCGGCCAGGAACATGCCTTTGACCGGATCATAGAAGCGGTCCACGGTTTTCGTCTGGATCAGGCCGGCATCGCGCAGCTTGCGGTAGATGCCTTGCGACAATTCGACGTTTTCCGGCGAATCGGTCGAATACCAGTTATCGAAGGCGATATGGAAACCGTCCAGGTATTGCGCGCGGCCGGCGGCGATTTTCGCCACGAATTCCTGCGGCGTGATGCCTTCTTTTTCGGCGGCAATCATGATCGGCGTGCCGTGCGTGTCGTCGGCGCCGACAAAGTGCACTTCGCGCAAGCCATCGCCTTCGCGCTGCATTCGCTGGAAACGGACCCAGATGTCAGCCTGGATGTATTCCATCATGTGGCCGATGTGGAAGGCAGCGTTTGCGTAGGGCAGGGCAGTAGTGACGAACAGCTTGCGGGTCATAGTAATGCGCTTTATTGGTGGAAAAACGGCCATTTTACCAGCGCCGGGCGCGGATGCGCAGCGTGACGACCATCCTGCGGCTATTTTGCGCTAGACTTCCGCATCTTCCTGGAGAATCTATGAGCATTACAACTGACGACGTCAAAGCAGCCCTGTCCCACGTGGTGGACCCGAATACCGGCAAGGATTTTTGCGCGGGCAAGTGCGTGCGCAACCTGAAAGTCGAGGGCGGCGACGTTTCATTCGATATCGAGTTGGGCTATCCGGCCAAAAGCCAGTTCGACACCATTCGCGCGCTGGTCACGGCTGCCGTGCAGGCGTTGCCGGGCGCGGGCACGGTGTCCGCTAATGTATATAGCAAGATCATTTCGCATTCGGTGCAGCGCGGCTTGAAGCTGATGCCGAACGTCAAGAACATCATCGCCGTGGCGTCCGGCAAGGGTGGCGTGGGTAAATCGACCACCGCCGTCAACCTGGCGCTGGCGCTGGCGGCCGAAGGCGCCGCGGTCGGCATTCTGGACGCCGATATTTATGGCCCGTCGCAGCCGATGATGCTGGGCGTGTCCGGCCGTCCGGAAACCCGGGACGGCAAGACCATGGAGCCGCTGGAAAACTACGGCGTGCAAGTGTCGTCGATCGGTTTCCTGATCGATCCGGACGAGCCGATGGTGTGGCGCGGCCCGATGGTCACGCAGGCGCTGCAGCAATTGCTGGAGCAGACCAACTGGCGCGACCTCGATTACCTGATCGTCGATATGCCGCCGGGCACCGGCGACATCCAGTTGACGCTGTCGCAAAAAGTGCCGGTCACGGGCGCGGTGATCGTCACCACGCCGCAGGACATCGCCTTGCTCGACGCCCGCAAGGGCTTGAAGATGTTTGAAAAAGTCGGGATTCCGATCCTCGGCGTGGTGGAAAACATGAGCCTGCATATTTGCAGCAATTGCGGCCACCACGAACATATCTTCGGCCAGGGGGGCGGTGCCAAAATGTGTGGTGACTTCGGCGTCGATTACCTGGGCGCGTTGCCGCTGCAACTGGCGATCCGCGAACAGACCGATTCGGGCAAGCCAACCGTGGTGGCCGAGCCTGACGGCGCGACGGCCGGCATTTATAAAGAGATTGCCCGCAAGGTGGCCATCAAGGTGGCGGAAAAAGCCAAGGACATGACCAGCAAGTTCCCGTCGATCGTGATCAAGAACGATTGAGGCACGATTGGCCGCTTGCATCGTACGCCCCGCGGCGCGGGGCATAATGCTGCAGTTTTATTCATCAACCTGGAGAGTCGCACCATGAAAATCCCGTTTGCCGCAGCGTGTATCCTGGCCTCCGCACTGGTGTCGTCCGGTGCTTGCGCCCAATCCGTGTCGTTCGCGGAGCCCGTCGATGGCGCTACCGTGTCCAGTCCGTTCAAGGTCAAATTCGCCGTGGCCGGCATGGACGTGAAGCCGGCCGGCGACATGACGGCCAACACCGGCCACCATCACCTGATCATCAATGGTGACAGCCTGAAGGCGGGCGAGTCGATCCCCTTCGACGAGAAGCACATGCACTTCGGTAAAGGCCAGACCGAGGCGGAAGTGAAGCTGCCGCCCGGCCAGTACAAGCTGACCATGCAATTTGCCAATGGTGCGCATCAGTCGTATGGTGCGCCGCTCAGCAAGAGCATCAACATCACCGTCAAATAAGCCTGCAGGGCGGCGGCCGCCGCCCTGTTGCCGAAGTACTTCAACTCTCTGTGGGAATTAGCAATGATGCAGCGCTTTGCTGGATGCTGTGCCGTACTGTCGCTGGCGGCAATGCTGTCGGGGTGCGAGACCATGACGCCGAACGAGTGCAAAACAGCCAATTGGCGCGAGATCGGCCTGCGCGATGGCTTAAAAGGCGAGACCATGGCGTTGCTGCAGGAGCGCATCGGCGATTGCGCCAAGGCCGGCGTGCGCACCGACGACACGCAATACCTGGCGGGGCGCGAGCAGGGGCTGCAGAATTTCTGTCGGCTTGAAAATGCCGTGCCGTTGGGTTTGAGTGGCGGCAGTTATGCCGGTGTGTGCTCACCCATGGTGGACGTGGAATTCCGCCGTCGGCATCAGGCCGCGCGCGCCGTCTACGACTGGCGCAACCGGGTCAGCGACTATGCCGACCGCAGCGAACGGCTGCAGCGCCGCTTGCGTGACACCGACCGCGACGAGGAAAAGCAATTGAAGACGGCTGACAAGGATGACGAGCGCAAGCGCATCCGCAGGGAGTTCGATGAGCGTCGCCACAACCTGCGCCAGGATCTGCGCGATCTCGATCGTGGCACCCGTCATGCGCGCGACGAATTGCGCTGGGCGGAAGACGCGCTGGATCGCTTGAACTAATGTCGTCGGCGCGGCGGCCGCGCGTCCCGCGCATTTCTCCGGCGCATTTCACGCCGCAGGTGACATCGCCTAAAATAACGCCTTTCCCCCTTTCGCATTGAATAACGCCATGACCACCGCAACTCCCGTCCGTACCCGTTTCGCCCCCAGCCCGACCGGCTTCCTGCACCTGGGCGGCGCCCGTACCGCTCTGTATTCGTGGGCCTATGCGCGCCATTTTGGCGGCACCTTCGTGCTGCGCATCGAAGATACGGACCTGGAGCGTTCGACGCCGGAAGCCGTGCAAGCCATCCTGGACGGCATGAAATGGCTGGGCCTGGAGCATGACGAGGGCCCGTTCTACCAGATGCAGCGGATGGACCGCTACCGTGAAGTCGTGGCGCAAATGCTGAAGGAGGGCACTGCTTACCACTGCTACTCGTCGCCGGACGAAGTGCAGGCGATGCGCGACCGCGCCACCGCCGCCGGTGAGAAACCCCGTTATGACGGCACCTGGCGTCCGGAGGAGGGCAAAACGCTGCCGCCGGTACCGGCCGATCGCCAACCGGTGGTGCGTTTCAAAAATCCGCTCGATGGCGAAGTGACCTGGCACGACGTGGTCAAGGGGCCAATCACGATTGGCAACAAGGAACTCGATGACCTGGTGATTGCCCGTCCGGATGGCACGCCGACCTATAACTTCTGCGTCGCGGTCGATGACTGGGACATGCAAATCACCCACGTGCTGCGCGGTGACGACCACGTCAACAACACGCCGCGCCAAATCAATATCCTGCGCGCGATCGGTGCGCCACTGCCACAGTATGGCCACTTGCCGATGATCCTGGGGTCGGATGGCGCCAAGCTGTCCAAGCGCCGCGATGCCGTCAGCGTGATTGATTACGCCGACAAGGGCTACCTGCCGGAAGCCATGCTGAACTACCTGGCCCGCCTGGGCTGGTCGCACGGCGATGACGAGATCTTCTCGATGGCGCAATTGTGCGAGTGGTTCAACCTGGAAAGCCTGACGGCCTCGCCGGCCCAGTTCAACATGGAAAAGCTGGCCTGGCTGAACAACCACTGGATCAAGCAGGCCGACAATGCGCGTCTGGCCGATTTGGTTCAGCCGCGCCTGCAGGCGGCCGGCGCCGACTTCAACGGCGCGCCCGCGTTGCCGCTGGTGCTGGCGCTGCTGAAAGACCGCACCAACACGCTCAACGAACTGGCCGATGCGGCCATGCTGTTCTACCGCGCACCGCAACCGGACGCGGCACTGCTGGCGCAGCACGTCACTGACGCCGTCAAGCCGGCACTGGCCGCGTTTGCCGAGCGTCTCGTCACGGTCGAATGGAGCAAGGAAGCGCTGGCCGCCATGATCAAGGAAGTGCTGGCGGCGCACGGCCTGAAGATGCCGCAACTGGCCATGCCATTGCGCCTGTTCGTGTGCGGCCAGTTGCAGACGCCAGCCATCGATGCGGTGCTGCAATTGTTCGGACGCGACACCGTGGCGGCCCGTATTGCAAAATTCCTGTAATTTTTCTCCAAGATTGCACTCAGGTATTTGCATTCTTCACTTCATTTGCTATACTCCTGCTTCTTCGCAAACGGGGGTATAGCTCAGCTGGGAGAGCGCTTGCATGGCATGCAAGAGGTCAGCGGTTCGATCCCGCTTACCTC
>JAIENA010000224.1 GCA_019751755.1 Burkholderiaceae bacterium
GCCGCTGCGGGGCCGTTCAGGCCGGGCGGCGGGCGCCGCTGACGCGTTCGATGCCGGCCAGGTCGCGCCAGCTCTGCACGTCAGTGTAGCCCTGCGCGGACAGCAGGGCGCGCACCGCTTCGGCCTGGTCATAGCCGTGTTCCAGCAACAGCCAGGCGCCGGGCTCCAGGTGTCGCGGCGCGCCGCCAATGATGGTGCGCAGGCAGGTCAGGCCATCGGCGTGATCGGTCAGCGCGCCGGGCGGCTCGAAACGCAAATCGCCTTCCGACAAGTGGTGATCGCCCGCCACGATATAGGGCGGGTTGGACACGATCAGGCCAAAGCGTTCGCCTTGCACCGCGTGGTACCAGTCGCTGTGCAGGCAGCGCACGTTGGCGTGGTTCAGGGCGGCGTTGCCGCGCGCGACCTCGAGCGCCTCCGGGCTGACGTCGAGCGCCGTGACGGCGGCGTCCGGGCGGTTGTGGGCGATGGCGACGGCAATCGCGCCGCTGCCGGTGCCCATGTCGAGCACGTTGGCGCGCGGGGGCAGGCGTTCCAGCGCCAGTTCCACCAGCAATTCCGTGTCGGGACGGGGGATCAGCACGGCCGGACCGACATTGAACGGCAAGCCGTAGAACTCGCGCTGGCCGACGATGTAGGCGATCGGCTCGCCATGCAGCCGGCGTTGCACCAGCGCATCGAAGCGCTGGCGTTCGGCGTCGGTCAGGGTCCGTTCCGACTGCGTGATCAGGCCCACGCGCGTCAGGCCCAGCGCGTGGCATAGCAGGATGCGGTTATCGAGCGGGTCCAGCAGCGACTGGACCTGCAACTGGGCGATGGTGGCGCCGGCGGCGATCATGCGGAGGCAGAGGCAGAGGCAGAGGCAGAGGCGGAGCGGCCGCGCCACAAGATCCGGCCCAGCGCCACCGCGAACAGGCCGAACCACAGGAACGACCACTGCGGGATCGACATGCCGAAGAATTCATCGGCATGCTCGCACGCGCCATAGGATTCAAACAGGAACGGCATCAGGTGCGCGGTCGGCAATTGGTTGAGGAAGTTTTCCACCGGGTCGATGCCGCAGCCAAAGTTCGGATGGGCAATGACGTATAAATGCTGGCCGGCGGCAAACAAGCCGCCCAATGCGGCCAGCAGCGCCACGGCGCTGGGGATTTTGATCGAATTGAGGAAATAACCGATCAGGGCGAGCAGGCCGACGGTCAGGAAGGCGTAACGCTGGATCACGCAACGCGGGCAGGGCGCCAGGTTGGCCACATGCTGCAAATACATGGCAACGCCGATCAGCCCGAAACAGGCCAGTGCGATGGACAGAAGCAAGGTGCGTGGTTTCATCGTCGTCTTTGATCCAGGTTAAAGGCGGAATTCTCGCACAATCCCCCTATACCGGCCTTATTTCATACTTAAGATGGGGTCAGGCGTGCATTGATGCACTCCCTGCGTGGGGTCAGGCATGCAATCATGCGTTCCCTACAGAGGAGAACAGGCGGACTGGGCCGCTAATTTTGGTGCGGTAGTGCTCGCCTGCCGGCTGTGCGCTGAATGGCTGGAACCCAATGCCGGCAAGGCTTGCTGGGCAGGCGGAATGCATCATTGCACGCCTGACCCCACAGGCGATATGCATCAATGCACGCCTGACCCCAAAGTTAGTCGCCGAGGGCGGCCAGCAGTTCGGCCTGGTGTTCGGCGGCCAGCGCGTTGGTCAGCTCGGTTAAGTCGCCGTCCATGATGAAGTCCAGCTTGTACAGCGTCAGGTTGATGCGGTGGTCCGTCATGCGGCCTTGCGGGAAGTTGTAGGTGCGGATGCGCTCGCTGCGGTCGCCGGAACCGACCAGGCTCTTACGGGTGGCCGCTTCCTTTGATTGCTGTTCGCGCAGTTGCACGTCCTTGATGCGGGCCGCCAGCACTTTCATGGCTTGCGCCTTGTTCTTGTGCTGCGAGCGGTCATCCTGGCATTCCACCACGATCCCGGTCGGCAAGTGCGTCAGGCGCACGGCGGAGTCGGTTTTATTGATGTGCTGGCCGCCGGCGCCGGAGGCGCGGAAGGTATCGATGCGTAAATCGGACGGATTGATGTGCACGTCTTCGACTTCATCGGCTTCCGGCATTACCGCCACCGTGCAGGCCGACGTGTGGATACGGCCTTGCGTTTCCGTGGCCGGCACGCGCTGCACGCGGTGGCCGCCGGATTCGAATTTCAGCTTCGAATACACGCCATTGCCGACCAGTCGCACGATCACTTCGCGGTAGCCGCCCAGGTCCGACGCCGATTCCGACACCATTTCCACTTGCCAGCGGTTGCGCTCGGCAAAGCGCGTGTACATGCGCAGCAAGTCGCCCGCGAACAGCGCCGATTCATCACCGCCGGTGCCGGCGCGGATTTCCAGGAAGATGTTGCGCTCATCGTTCGCATCTTTCGGCAACAGCATCTTTTGCAGCTCGAGTTCCAGCGCCGCGAGCCGGGCCTTGCCCGCTTCGATTTCTTCCTGCGCGAATTCCTTCATGTCCGGCTCGGACAGCATGCCTTGCGCTTCCGCGATATCGCCCAGCACGCCCTGATAAGACTGGTACAGCGCCACCAGCGGTCCCAGTTCGGCGTGTTCGCGCGTCATTTTGCGGTAGCTGTCCATGTTGGCGGTGGCGCCTTCGGACATCAGCAATTCATCCAGTTCGGTCAGTCGGTTGGCCAGTTGGTCCAGCTTGGCCAGCATCGATGGTTTCATCAAAGTCGCTCAGAAGTGATTGGGGGAGTGCGCCAGGGCGGCGCGAGTATAACGGCGTGGCGCGCGAGCGCCGGTGCGGCGGCAGGTAAAGCTAACGGCGCTTGTTGAACAATTGCGGCAGCAAGACCGCCAGTTGGGCGCGCTCGTCGCCCTGGGCGCGGTGCAGCGCCTGTTGCGGGCCGTGCATGAATTTCGCGGTCAGGCCTTTACTCAGCGCTTCCAGCACCGCGTCGATATCTTCGCCCTTGGCCAGCATCTTGCGGGCACGCTCGAGCTCCAGCAGGCGCAGCGCTTCGCCGCTTTCCTGCAAGCCCTGGATCACCGGCACCACGGCGCGGTCGTCTATCCAGTGCATGAATGACTGCACCCGCGTTTCAATAATCGCCTCGGCCTGCGCCACGGCGGCCTGGCGGTTTTCCAGGCCGGTCTGGACGACTTTGCCGAGGTCGTCCACGGTGTACAGGAACACGTCGTTCAGGCGGCCCACTTCCGGCTCGATATCGCGCGGCACGGCCAGGTCGACCATGAACATCGGCTTGTGGCGGCGCGCTTTCACGGCCCGCTCCACCATGCCCAGACCGATCAGCGGCAGCGACGAGGCGGTGCAGGAAATCACGATGTCGTACTGGTGCAGCTTGTCCTGCAATTCCGCCAGCCGTATGGCTTTCGCGCTGAAGCGGTGCGCCAACTGCTCGCCACGCTCCATGGTGCGGTTGGCAATCGTGATGGATTTCGGATTTTGCGCGGCAAAGTGGGTGGCGCACAGCTCGATCATTTCACCGGCGCCGATGAACAGCACGTGCTGCTCTGAAATCTTGTCAAAGATGCGCTGCGACAGGCGCACGGCGGCCGCCGCCATCGACACGCTGTGGGCGCCGATTTCGGTGGTGCTGCGCACTTCCTTGGCGACCGAAAAACTGCGCTGGAACAACTGGTGCAAATAGGTGCCGAGGCCGCCGGCTTCTTCCGCCGTGCGGATCGCGTCCTTGATCTGGCCCAGGATTTGCGTTTCGCCCAGCACCATCGAGTCCAGCCCGGAGGCGACACGGAACGTGTGGCGCACCGCATCGTGCTGCGGCAGCATGTACAGGTGCGGCCGCAATTCGCTGTAATTCAAGTGGTGGAAATCGGCCAGGAAGTGGGCACCCGCGTCGAGCGGGTTGGCGGTCTGGCTGGCGCCATACAGTTCGGTGCGGTTGCAGGTCGACAGGATGGCCGCTTCGTCATTGCCGCGTGTGGCGCTGCGGCCAAACCAGGCTTGCGCCGCCCGCACCGCGTCACCGAGCTGGTCTGGCGCGAACGCCAGCTGTTCGCGCAGCGAAACAGGCGCGGTGGTGTGGTTGAGGCCGACGGCAAGCAGTTGCATCACTGAACGGGATATTGGGATGATGGAAGTTGGCGGCCCGCATGGGACGCCAACAGTCATTATACCGTGATGTGCCCGCTGGCAGCGGCCGCCGGGGGTAATGACGGCTATAGCGGCGCGCTGGTGTTGTGCTACGAGCGGGCGGGTGCGGGCGGGCAGGGCGGGGCGCCAGGCTCAGGCGCCGAGTTTTTCCAGGCGGTAGCCGTAGCTGTAGACCGGCACCAGGCGGAAGCCGTTTTCCGGCTTCAACTGCAGTTTGTTGCGGACGCGGGAAACGTGGGTGTCCATGGTGCGCGATGGAATCGTGGTTTCACGGATCCAGACCGCTTCATGGATATAGGCCCGCGACAGTGGACGACCCAGGTTGCGGAAGAACAGCAGGGCCAGCGAGAATTCCTTGTGCGTCACGTCCAGCACGGCGCCATCCTTCAACAGGCGGCCCGGGCGGGTTTCAAACGTATATTGGCCAAATTGCAATTGCTCGGCGCCATTTTGGGTCGGGTAGGCGCGGCGCAGCAGCGCTTGTACCCGGGCCAGCATTTCACTGCGGCGCAGCGGCTTGATCATGTAATCGTCGGCGCCGGCCGCCAGGCCGGCAACGATATCATCTTCACCGGTGCTGGTGGTCAGGAACAAAATCGGGGCTTTTTCCGGCATGCGCTCACGGGCGCGCTTGACGACTTCCGCACCGGTCATATCGGACACTTGCCACTCCATGATTAACATGTCGTAATTGTCCTTGCGCATATGGGTCAGCAAGTCTTTGCCGTTTTGGAAACCGTGGCACAGGTGGCCCGCCGAGGTCAGTACCTGGCAGATCAAATCAGCTTGGCTACGGTCATTGTCGAGTACAACGATTCTCATGATGTCGCGGGTTCCGTGTCTGCCTGCAGGTGCCGAATGCGCCAGGCTGAGCGGATAAATAGTTAAAAAGTAGTTACAAGAATGCCAGTGTTTTATGCTAATTCTGTTAATTTTTTCCGAAGAGAATTAGATAATAGCGGAGTTAAACACGTTGCATCGTCACACGGTACACGGACAAGGTGGGCTTTACAATGGCCTTTGGTACAATTGCAGCTCGTCAAAAAAGTAACCATGTTTGCAAAAAAATCCCCTGAATGGACCCTGGTTCCCTCCTCGGAGAAGGATATTTCCGAGGTGCGGGAGCGCTGCCGCCGGCTGGTCCAACGACGTGCCGCCGTGTCGGCGGGCATTTCCGCAATACCCTTGCCGGGGCTCGATGTGGTCACGGATTTGCGCCTGTTCGCCACCCTGATCGATGACATCAATCGTGAATTCGGCTTAACACCTGAGCAGGTCGGCAAGTTACAGCCGCAGATCAAGATCCGCGCCTATGAAGCCGCCATCAGTGTGGGCGGGACCATGGTGGGCCGTTATGTGACGCGTGAAGTGATTTTGAGGTTGCTGCAGCGTAGCGCCGGCAAGCTGGTGACGAAGCAGGTCACGCGCTTCGTGCCGCTGGCGGGACAGGCGGCGTCGGCCGCGATTGGATTCTTTGCCTTTAGGCAAATTGGCTACCAACACGTCGACGCCTGCGCTGCGGTGGCGCGGGCCTTGATGACCAGTAAGGCTTGATAGTAGGGCGGATCGTGATCCGCCCTGCCAGCGCCGCTGAATAAAGTCGTTTCGCCAATAAAAACGGCCGCAGGTCGCGGCCGTGTTTTCTGGTTGAAACCGGATCAGCTATCCGGCAACACCACGTTCACATCCAGCACTTCCAGGTTGCCCTGGCGGTCCAGCGAAATCTTGATGTCGTCCGCTTCCACTTTGGTGTACTTGGAAATCACTTCGATCAGCTCTTTGTGCAGGGCCGGCAGGAAATCCGGGCCGGCGCGGCCATTGCGCTCGCGCGCGATGATGATTTGCAGCCGTTCCTTGGCGGCGCTGGCCGTCTTCGGCTTGGAGGGAAAAAGAAAAGACAGCAGTGCCATGTCACTTGCCTCCGAAAATACGCTGCAGGAAGCCGGGCTTTTCGTACGTGGTAAAGCGCAGCGGGATTTCCTGGCCGAGGAAACGCGACACCACGTCTTCATAGGCTTCCGCCACGTCGGTGCCCTTGAAGTGGATGGCCGGGTTACCCTGGTTCGAGGCGTGCAGCACTGATTCCGATTCCGGAATGATGCCGATCAGCGGGATGCGCAGGATTTCCTGCACGTCGCCATAGGACAGCATTTCATCGGCTTCCACGCGTTTCGGCGAGTAGCGGGTAATCAGCAAATGTTCCTTGACTGGTTCGCCGCCCGATTGCGCGCGGCGCGACTTGGCCTGGATGATGCCGAGGATGCGGTCGGAATCGCGCACTGACGACACTTCCGGGTTGGTCACCACCAGCGCTTCGTCGGCAAAGGTCAGCGCCATCAGGGCGCCGTGTTCAATCCCGGCCGGCGAATCGCAGATGATGTATTCAAAGCCCATGGTGATCAATTCATGCAACACGCCTTCCACGCCTTCTTCGGTCAGCGCGTCTTTGTCGCGTGTTTGCGACGCCGGCAGGATGAACAGGTTGTCGCAGTGCTTGTCTTTGATCAGGGCTTGGTTCAGCGTCGCTTCTTTATTGATGACGTTGATCAAGTCATACACCACGCGGCGTTCGCAACCCATGATCAAGTCCAGGTTGCGCAGGCCGACGTCAAAGTCGATCACCGCAGTCTTGTGGCCACGCAGGGCCAAGCCGGTCGAAAAGCTGGCGCTGGACGTCGTTTTGCCGACACCGCCCTTGCCGGACGTTACAACGATAATTCTTGCCACAAATAATCCTTCTCAGAATGCTGCTCAGAAAGCAACTTAAAGCAACTTAAGCCAACTTATGCGCGGGTTGGCGTTGCATTGACGGATAGTATATCCAGCCGGTCGCCCGCCAGGCTGACTTGCGTGGGTTTGCGCGCATGCTCTGCCGGGAAACCATCTTCAAATGTGCGGTACACCCCCGCGATCGACACCAGTTCCGGCGCCATCGACAGCGCAAAGATCCGCGCGCTGGCGTTGCCGGACGCGCCCGCCAAGGCGCGGCCATTTAACGTGTTGTACACATGGATACTGCCGTCGGCGATGATTTCGGCGCCGTTGTTGACGACGGCCGTCACGATCAGGTCGCCGCCACGCGCATAAATGCGCTGACCGGCGCGCACCGGCGTGTCAATGATCAGGGTACCGGCCGCGCCGACCGCCGGGGCGGGCGCGGGGGTTGGCACCGGTGCGGCGGCGGGCGTCGGCACCGGTGCCGCCGCCGCCGTATGTTCTTCCGTCTTGCCGGTATCGAGCGACAAGCCCTGGGCCAGGATTTCTTCCACCATGTCCGGTGCAGCATGGCGCACCGCTACCGGATTGAGGCGGTATTTCTTCAGCAGGGCAATGGTGCTGGCCCAATCAATCCGTTCGCAGCCCGGGGCCAGCGAACCGACGTCGACGACGGCCAGGTCCCCTTCGAAAAAGTCAGGCACGCCACCGGTCATTTCATTGAGCGCGGCATCGAGTGCGATGCCATCGGACGTGTACAAAATGGCGGAAACAGCGACGACGGTGGAAATCTTGATTTCGATGGGCTTGTGGAACGGGCTCTTGGACATAAAACGGTCAGTTAAGGGGTCTTGCTTGGGGCCCATCGGCCGGGTTTGCCTGCCGGCGCACCGGTTCAAGCCGTAGCATTTTACTGTGGTTAAGAAAGAAATGGGAGTGCCGTCTTATTAATCAGACACAGCGCAGACACAGCGCCGGCGGGGCGGGAAGGCTGATGTGGCAAGGGTTTTGCCGCCCAGAAATTCCGCGTGGGGCGCCGACGCGGGGGCGCCGCCGAAACCAGCTTGTTGTCATTTAGATTAAATATTCCTGTTGTACAGTTGCTGGACGCTTTTTCGGAACGCTTGAATCGGATTCATATGCTTGAAATACGCCACTTACGCACGCTCAGTGCCCTGCGCTCGGCCGGCAGTCTGGTGCGCGCCGCGCAACTGTTGAACCTGACTCAGTCCGCGCTGTCGCACCAGATTAAATTGCTGGAAGATCGTTACGGTAGCCCGCTTTTTGAGCGTAAATCGATACCGATTGGCTTTACCGCGACCGGCGCCCGGCTGTTGCGGCTGGCCGATACGCTGTTGCCGGAAATCGAGCAGGCCGAGCGCGACGTGGCCCGCCTGTCGCAGGGCGACCAGGGCCAGTTGCGGGTGGTGCTGGAATGCCACACCTGCTTTGACTGGCTGATGCCGGTGATGAACGCCTTCCGCAAGCGCTGGCCCGAGGTGGAAATCGACCTGGTGTCCGGTTTCCACAGTGAACCATCCGAATTGTTGCGGACCGGGCAGGCCGACCTCGTCATTGGTTCCGAACACAGCGCCGGCCATGCGGCGTTCCCGCTGTTCCGCTACGAAGTGCTGGTGGTGATGGCGCCCAAGCATCGGCTGGCGGCGCAGCGCCGCCTGTATGCCGATGACTTCACGGGTGAAACCCTGCTGACGTATCCGGTGCCGGACGGGCGCGTGGACCTGATCCGCGAAGTGTTGCGGCCGGCCGGGATTGCCTTCGAACGCCGCACCACGGAACTGACTGTTGCCATGATGCAACTAGTTGCCAGCAAGCGCGGGATTGCCGCGCTGCCCAATTGGGCCATTAAAAATTATGTTGATTTCGACTACGTAGTGTCGCGGCCTGTGAATGAGAACGGCCTGTGGTCGGATTTGTACGTTTCGGTGCCGGATGCGCTCCGATCGAAGGCATACGTGCTTGATTTCATTAATGTGATACGCGAGCAGTGCGCCGGGGCCCTGGACGGTATCAAGCTCTTATAACGACAGTCCGTGACAATTTGTGATATTTCAACCACAATGAAATTGGTAGCATTGCTCTAGATCAAAGGCGTTGACATAAGTGATGCATATCATTGCGTTTTTGGTTTGCAGGTCCGCATTCAGACAAGGAATCCATGTTTAACCCTGAACAGTATTCGCAAGCGCAGTCCCTGATTGAAGCTCACATCCGCAGTTTTGATACCTGTGCCAAAGCAGTGCTCCACAGCAGCGCTGGCCTGATCGACCTCCAGCTGGACTCCGTCAAAAACGCCATGGCTTCGGCCACGGACGTCTCTCATCAAATGCTATCGCTGAACCACCCGCAAGACTGGCTGAGCCTGACGGCCGCCCAGTCGCAACAGGCGCTCGACCGCGCGCAAGCCTATGGCAGGCACGCGGCCGGCATCGCCAAGGAAGCGCATGCGTTGCTGGCACAAGCCGGCGTTCCGTTGCCAGGGTTGTTCAACCATCACACCGACAAATCGATATAATAAAAGTTGCAATTTTTTCATCGGCCAATTGGCCATGTTCACTGGAGAAACAAATGGATGATGTAGTTATCGTAGCAGCAGGCCGTACGGCCGTAGGCAAGTTCGGCGGTAGCCTGGCCAAGATTCCTGCGGCGGAACTGGGCGCTCATGTCATCAAGGGTTTGCTGGCGAAAACCAATATCGACCCTAACCTGATCAGCGAAGCCATCCTGGGTCAGGTGTTGACCGCCGGTGTCGGCCAGAATCCTGCGCGCCAGGCCGTGATCAAGGCCGGCCTGCCGACCAGTGTGCCGGCTTACACCATCAACAAGGTGTGCGGCAGCGGCCTGAAAGCGACCCACCTGGCGGCACAAGCCATCAAGTGCGGCGACGCCAACATCATCATCGCTGGCGGCCAGGAAAACATGAGCGCTTCGCCGCACGTGCTGAACAACTCGCGCGACGGCTTCCGCATGGGCGACGCCAAACTGATCGACACCATGATCGTGGACGGCCTGTGGGACGTGTACAACCAGTACCACATGGGCATCACCGCGGAAAACGTGGCCAAGAAATATGAAATCTCCCGTGCCGAACAAGATGAATTCGCACTGCAATCGCAGCTGAAAGCGGAAGCCGCGCAAAAAGAAGGCAAGTTCAAGGACGAAATCCTTCCGCTGGAAATCGCCAGCAAGAAGAGCACCGTGGTGTTCGATTCGGATGAGTACATCAAGCCAGGCTCGACCCTGGAAGCCTTGTCCGGCCTGCGCCCAGCGTTCAACAAGGAAGGTTCCGTGACTGCGGGTAACGCATCCGGCCTGAACGACGGCGCCGCCGCCGTGGTGATGATGAGCGCAACCCAGGCCAAAGAACTGGGTCTGCCGGTACTGGCGAAAGTCAAAGCCTACGCGTCGTCCGGCCTGGACCCGGCATTCATGGGCATGGGCCCGGTCTCGGCCGCCAAGCTGTGCCTGAAAAAGGCCGGCTGGACGCCGCAAGACCTGGACCTGATGGAAATCAATGAAGCATTCGCGGCGCAAGCAATTGCCGTGAACAAAGAGATGGGCTGGGACACGAGCAAGATTAACGTGAACGGTGGCGCGATCGCCATCGGTCACCCGATCGGTGCATCCGGTGCACGTATCCTGGTCACGCTGCTGCACGAAATGGTGCGTCGTGATGCCAAGAAAGGCCTGGCGTCGCTGTGCATCGGCGGTGGCATGGGTGTTGCTCTTGCTGTTGAGCGCGCTTAAGTTTGGTGGTGGCAGTACTGTTCACGTCTTATTGATTGAAACAAAAAAGAGGGGATAAAAGATGGCACGAGTTGCATTGGTAACGGGCGGTATGGGCGGTTTGGGCGAAGCAATTTGCATCAAACTGGCAGCCCTCGGCTATAAAGTAGTAACCACGTATTCCCCCAACAACACGAAAGCGGAAGCCTGGCTGGCCACGATGAAAGATCAGGGCTATGACTTCAAGGCCTATCCGTGCGACGTGGCTGACTATGAGTCGGCACAGGCTTGCGTGGCCAAGGTACATAGCGAAATCGGTCCGGTCGACGTGCTGGTCAATAACGCGGGCATCACTCGCGACATGACCTTCAAAAAGATGGACAAGGTGAATTGGGACGCGGTGATGCGCACCAACCTCGATTCCGTGTTCAACATGACCAAGCCGATCGCGGATGGCATGGTGGACCGTGGCTGGGGCCGCATCATCAACATTTCCTCCGTCAACGGCCAGAAAGGCGCGTTCGGCCAGACCAACTACTCGGCCGCCAAGGCCGGCGTACACGGTTTCTCGAAAGCACTGGCGCTGGAAGTGGCGCGCAAGGGCGTCACCGTCAACACCATCTCGCCAGGCTACATCGGCACCAAGATGGTGATGGAGATTCCACAGGACGTGCTGGATTCGAAAATCATCCCGCAAATCCCGATGGCCCGCCTGGGCAAACCGGAAGAAGTGGCCGGTCTGGTGGCGTACCTGTCGTCGGACGAAGCCGCTTTCGTCACCGGCGCCAATATCGCCATTAACGGCGGCCAGCACATGTCGTAAGACGTCGCTGACTTCGACCTGAAACACCGCAGGCTTCCGGGCCGGCGGTGTTTTTTTT
>JAIENA010000146.1 GCA_019751755.1 Burkholderiaceae bacterium
AACGCCGGCAACTTCGCCACCGCGTTCCGTGAACGCATGGGCGTGACGCCCAGCGCTTACCGGGCCAACGGGCCGCAGTCCGAACAACCCGGTAAGAAGTGATACAGCCGGAAATCCCCTTCCTTAGAATTTGTATTGCACTTTCAAGGCCGCTACGCGGCCGCGCGGATCGCCCTGGGTAAAGTCAAAGAAGGCGGTCGACGAATCCCAGGACGGACGACGGTCCCCCAGGTTTTGCACGATCAGGGTCGCGCTCAGCGCCTTGCTCACATTCCATGCCGTACTGAAATCGAGCGTGGCGTAGGGCTTGACCCGTTCGCCCGGACGCGTGGTCTGGTCGTAGCCATCGACATAGTTCCACGTCAGCGTATGGCTCCAGCTGCCCGCCTCCCAAGTGGCGGAGGTGACACCGCGCCACAGCGGGATCGAACCGAAGTGGTTGTTGCCAGCCCCTTCCGTCAACGGCTCATCGACCGCCAGCGGCGCGCGGTAGGACAGCACCCGGCTCAACTGGCCGTTCAGCACCAGCTTGCCCCAGCCATTGAGCGCGGCCTTGTGGCGCACATCAAGGTCGACACCCGACACGATGCGTTCGCCCTGGTTGGCATACTGGCGGTACAGGGTCAGGATGCGGCCCTGCGCATCGCGCACCACCTTGCCGGGATCACGCGCTTCATTGGCAATGATGTTCTCCGCGCTTTGCGTATCAATCACGCCGGAGGTGGCAATCCGGTAGTAATCCACGCCGACACTGGTGGCGGCCGATGGCGCCAGCACCACACCCAGGTTCAGGTTGCGCGAACGCTCCGGACTCAGCGTGGCATTGGCGACGGTGAGGTTGGTCACGCCGCGCGCCTGGTTCGGCGTCAGCGGATCGCGCGGATCAATCACGCTGCCATAACTGACCGAGGTCGAGTTGGTAATCTCCGGCAGCGAGGGTGCGCGGAAGCCGCGCGACAGCGTACCGCGCAACAGCAGCCATTGCGCCGCCTGATAGCGCACGCTGGCCTTCGGCGAAAACGCGGCGCCGAAGTCGCTGTAATAGTCGGCACGACCGGCCAGATTCAACGTGACATCCTGGATGACCGGGATGTTCAGTTCCGAAAACAGGGCCGCCACATCGCGCGCGCCGTTGATGATGTTGATCGCGGGCCGCAACTCGGTGCCGCTCAGCACCGCCGTCGACGTATTGGAGTGCATCGCTTCACGGCGCCATTGCAGGCCCGCCGCAAAGCCCAGGGTGCCGGCCGGCAGTTCGGCCAGGTCGCGCGTGGCGTTCAGGTCCACCGTGGTCAGCGTGGCTTGCGCCGGACGCAGCGTCGACAGGCGCAAGCGGTTGCGCACCGCTTCGCTGTTGCGTTCCTGGTGCACGAAATCATAGCTGCCGTCCGCCAGGACTTTTTCAAATTCATAGCGGTTGACGAAGTTCTGCACGGTCTCTTTGAGCGTGCTGCCGGAGCGGCCCAGCGAAGCATCGATATCCCAGCCTTGGACATGCGCGCGGGTTCCGACCAGCGCGCGGTAAAAGTCGACCCGGTCCTGCTTCAGGCGCGGGCCCAGGTCGAACAAGGTGGCGGTAAACGGCAGCGCCTTGTTGCCCGGATTGTTCGGATGGCCGACCGGCAGCGCGACGGTGATGTTGTCGAGTTGCTGCTTGGTATTGTTCCATGCCCGCAAGCCGCTGCCCACAGTCAGCGGCGCGCCAAAGGTCTGGTCCGCGCGCGAGTGGCCATATAACACGTCGGCATACGCTTCCACCGCGTCATTGATGCGCAGCGCGCCGCGCAGCGAGGCATGGGCACGGTTGATCGACGGGATCAATGTCTTGAACTGCGCCGGGTTATACGCCAGCACCTGGCCCGACTTGCCGGGCGTGATGGCGCCATACGGCTGCCATTGCAGCGCGCCGCCGGGACCGCCCAGCACTTGCGTGGGGTCGTTGTTGAGGTAGCTGGCCGGGACCCAGGCCAGGGTGCCATTCGGGTTGCCACGGAAATCACTGGCGCGCATCCAGTCGACGTCGGTTTGCTGCAGTTTGCTGCGCTGTTGCACATCGGCGGAAAACACCACGCTGTAGCCATCCCGGGCCAGGTTGCCAATGCCCGTTTGTAGTGCCGCGCTGTTGTCATCAAAGCCGGTGCCTTCGGTCGAGCGGCCCGCCTGCACCGACACTTCGGTGCCCTGGAATTCGCGCGCCAGGATAATATTGACCACCCCGGCCACGGCGTCGGAACCATAGACCGACGAGGCGCCATCTTTGAGCACTTCGATGCGCTGCACCGCCGCCATCGGCAAGCTGTTCAGATCAACAAACACTTCCTGCAAATCCTGCGCCGTCGCGTACGGGCTGACGCGCTTGCCATTCACCAGGATCAGCGTATTTTTCTGACCGATGCCGCGCAGCGACAAGCCGGCCGTCCCGGCGGAAAAACTGCCGGTGTATTGCTCGTTATAGCTGTTGCCGCTGTTGGCGGCGATGGCGCGCAAGACATCGGCAATACTGGTTTTGCCGGTGGCGGCGATCTCCTTGGCCGTGATCACTTGCACGGCACTGGCGCCCTCTTTTTGCGTGGTGCGGATATTCGAGCCGGTGACGACGACACGCTCGATGTCCTGGGCGAAGGTGTGTAACGGGAATGCGGCGGCGACAGCCAGCGCGATGGCGACGGGTTTCAACATGGTTTTCCTCTGGATAAGAGTGCACGCTGCCCTGCCAGCCTGGTGGGCCGGCACGGGCACTGCGGGATGGATCAGCTAAGGGGTCGTGCTTGGGGTGCGCGGATGGATTACGCGCGGGAGCGCATCCACTGGGCCATGCACAGCATGGTCAGCAGGTGGCGGAAGGGCACAACGGAATGTGGAGTAAAACGCAACATAATGAGGCAAATTTCAGTAACCGCCGTACTATAGCGTCGTTGTTTCCCCAGGGGAACGACTTAAAAATGACTAGCTTATGCAAATACAATATTAAAGGCTTCAAGTACTTTCACCGTTGGCCGCCAGCATTTGCCGGCGCCACCAGCGCCACGACACCAGCGCATTGATCAGATACCCGGCGTACAGCAGCGCCGTCAATGTCAAGTCCCGGCTCAGGTACAGCGGCACCGACACCGCGTTGACCAGCACCCAGACCGGCCAGGTTTCGATCCGCCGCGCCATCAGCAGCAATTGCGCGATGATGGAAAACGCCAGCACCGTTGAATCGATGAAGGGCGCATAGGCGTTGGTGAAGTTGTGCAGCATCAGGCCATAGGCCGCCGCGCCAACGATGCCGGCCCCGGTCATCCAGGCCAGCGTGGCAGCCTTCACGGACGTGATCGGCATTTGCCGGCCATGGTCGCCGGCCGCCCATTCGCGCCAGCCGATCAGGCAGGTCACGATAAAGAACAACTGCAAGGCCACGTCGGCGTACAGCTTGACGTCATAAAACAGCACGCTGAACAAGGCGCAGCCGACGATGCCGAGCCACCACGAGTGGATGTTATTGCGGCCGGCCAGGATGGTGGCCAGCGCCATGACGCTATTGGCGGCGATTTCAAGAGGGCTCATGCACGTATCCAGTCCAAGGGGCTTCATTCTTGACGACAACAGCGATTCAGCGCAACTGATACCAAACTGACACTACGCTGTCCTGTCGTCCGGGCCCGCGCGCGGGGATACTGCATCACTATTCCCGCCATGACCTTGCCCGCTACCGCCATGCAGCACATCGACCATGACGCCATCGCGTCGCCGCCCTTCCCCGCCCACGGCGGGCGCCGCTTCACGGCTTACCTGCCGATGAACCAGATTCTGCAGGTGGGCGACTGTTTGGTGTCCGCCAACGGCCTGTTTTTCGCCACCCTGCGCGATGACGGCACGTTACGGGTGTACCGGGGCATCGATGTGGATGACGATCAGGGGCTGCTGTGGAGCAGCCGCAAGGCGGGCAGCCCGGGCCAGTCGGGCCAATATTTCGCACTGGTGCAAAGCGACGGCAATTTCTGCATCTACCAAGGTTCCGACCTGGCCCACAATTGCGGCTGGCACTGGGGCACGCAAATGACGGCGCAGGGCCAGCAGTTTTACGCGGCGATGCAGGATGACGGCAATTTCTCGATCCGCGCCGGCACCGGGCCGGATGACAGTCGTGGCGCGATCTGGGCCAGCAGCGTGACCGATCACGTGCAGAGCATCGAAGAAGTGTTGCATATTGAATACGACTTCGCGCATGCCTGCGTGTTGCGCACCAGTCCGGCCAATCAGTACAGCGAAATGGTCACCAACCATGGCGCCCAGCCCAGCACCCACACCTTGGCCGGCACCATCGCCATCACTGAAACCTCCTCCTGGACCAATATGTCCGCCGCGGCCTTGGGGCCGGATGTCGAATACCGCCATGGCGTGCCGGGCATAGCGGGGGAGGACTTCATCCTGTCCGACGAAGCGGTCGATTATGTGGCCAATTGCGCCGTCACCCGCCTGACCGACTGGGCCTTCGACACCCCGTACAATGTGCCGCCGCACGCGTCGATGCGCGCCGCCATTGCGCTGACCTATTCCACGGTGTCGGTGCCGTACGTGCTGGTGGGCCAGTTGCGCTTCGAGTCCGGCGCGCGCGTGGTCGGCACAATCCGGGGCAATTACCTGGGCACCAATGCGCACAGCCTGACCGCCAGCTTCACGCCGCACGATCCGTCGCCCAATGTGGGCAAGCGCATCCTGCGGCCATTGCGACCGTTGTCGGGGATGGTTGCATATTAGTAGAAACGGGGGCGTCATGCTCCCCGGGCTGGTCGGCAATGTTATAGTGCCTGAGCCATGAGCCAGGACGCCTCCGTCACTCCCCCTTCCGAAACACCGCTGCCGCAGGACGGCCGGGTGCTGCTCGATGCCATCTTGCTCAAGCGGCTGCGCAAAGCGCGCGGCCTGAGCCAGGAAGCACTGGCCGACCTGTGTTTCCAATACCAGTTGTGCGTGTCGATCGCTTCCATCAAGCGCGCCGAAACCGGCAAGATCGTGCTGTACCGCACAGCGCGCCACCTGGCGCACGTGTTTGACGTGGAGTTGGATCAGTTAATCGCCCTGCCGGAGGCGGCGCCCCGCAGCGACGTGTCCACCCCGGGCACGGGACCGGCGCAGCCTGCCGCGCCCGCCACCGCCGCGCCCGTGCCGGGCATGCCTGCGCCGGCATCGCTGCCCACGCTGCACCCGATGCCACCCGGCGTCGCCGCGCTGTATGACCTGCAATACGATGACGTGGTGCGCCAGGTGGTGATGCTGCACGCGGAATTGGCCACCCCGCCCGGCGCCGACAGCGCCATCGTGCGCGAGATGGCCGCCATCGTGCAGCAATTCGGCGGCAAAATCACCGCCGTCGAGGGGGGCATGGTCTCGGCGGCATTCGGGCTGCCGCAGGCGTACCGCAGCGACGCGGAACGCTGCATGCGCTGCGCGATGGAATGGAACCGCCATTTACTGACCCACGGCGGGCGCGCGCTGGCCGTGCGCCTGGCGCGCTGGGAATATGGCGCCGCCAGCGGCAGTGCGCCTGACATGCGCCAGCCGGCCCGCCCCGGGTCATCGGTGCTGCCGTTCCGCCTGCCGCTGTACGTGGAACGCAAATTATTGCCGCTGCTGGAACACCGCTTCCTGTTTGCCCATGAAACGGTGCGCGACAGCGGCTACCTGCTGTTTTCCAAGCCAGCCGCCAGCGACGCCAGCCAGTTGCCGCCGCTGATCGGCCGCTACGCGGAAACGCGCCAGTTCAAGGCGGTGGCGGAAGCCGTGCTGGAAAGCCAGACCGGCCACATCATGTATGTGCGCGCGGTGGCCGGCGTCGGCAAGACCCGTCTGACACAGGAGTTCATGGAAATCGCGCGCGCCGCCGGCATGCGCTGCCACATCGCCGACGTGCTCGATACCGGCGTGGTGCACGCCGACCATGCGGGCGCCGACCAGGGCTGGCGCGCACCGCTGGAACAACTGGCGCGCAGCCTGCTGGGGCTGGGCGCCCATCCGGCGCAGGGCGATCCGCAAGCGATTGCCGAACTGGTGGCGCGGCTGTACCTGTCGCCGGAAACCACGCTGTTCTATCACGTGCTGGCCAACGTGCGGCTCGATGCGGAACAGCACGCGCTGTATGCGGCAATGAGCCAGGAGGTGCGCGACCAGGGCTGGGCGCGCGCGCTGCAAATGCTGGTACTGCGCGTGGCCATGACGGAACCGCAACTGATCGCGCTGGAAGACGTACACTGGGGCGATCCCTGCCTGTTTGTCGCGCTGGCGCCGTTGCTGGCGCTGTCGCATGAAGCACCGGTGCTGTGGGTGATCACGTCGCGGGTGGAAAACGATCCGCTGGAAAGCGCGCTGCGCCAGCAAATGGCCGACCTGGGCCTGACCGTGTTCGATCTGGCGCCGATGCCGGCGCGCGAAGCGATGGCGCTGGCCGACCAGTTCAGCGAAGTCGATCCGGCCTACCGCGCCCGCTGCGTCGAGCGCGCGCAGGGCAATCCGCTGTTCCTGACCCAGTTGCTGGCCAGTCCCGGCCAGCAACTGCCGGACAGCCTGAAACACTTGATCCAGGCACGCCTGGATGGCATGCCGGCGCGGCACCGCCAGGCGCTGCGCATGGCGTCCGTGCTGGGCCCGCGTTTCGAACTGGCCTTGCTGCGCGATGCGCTGGGCGAGCCCGGCTACGAACCGCAGGCGGCCGGCCGCGACAGCCTGCTGCGCATGACGGCCGGTGATGCCTGCGGCTTCGTGCACGACCTGGTGATGCACTGCATTTACGACAGCATCGATCCGCACCAGCTGCGCCAGTTGCACGGCGTGGCGGCGCAGGCGTGGCGCGCGCGCGATGCCGCGCAATGCGCTCACCACCTGTACCGCGCCAACGATCCGGGCGCGCTCGAGATGATGCTGCATGCGATCCGCGAACGGCTGGCGCGGCACCAGTACGAAGCGGCGCTGGAGCTGGCGGCGTCCTGCAACGCCTACGACTCCACCAGTTTTTCCAGCTTCGCACTGGCTTTGGTGCGCGCCCACGCCAGCCACGGCATGGGCCACATGGGCAATGCGCGCCAGTATTACCAGCACGCGATCATGCTGTCCGGGCGGCCGCAGGACAAGATCGACGCCGTGATCGGCCTGGCCGGCGTGCTCAACATCCTGGAAGAACTGGACGAGGAAGAGCGGCTGCTCGACGACACCGTACCGCTGGCGCTGTCGATCGGCGCCGAGGCGGCGCTGGGCAAGCTGCTGTACCTGAAAGGCAATATCTACTTCCCGCGCGGGAATTACAGCGAGTGCCGCCGCTACCACGAAGATGCGGCGCGCTATGCCGAAGCGGCCGACATGCGTGAAACCCAGGCCCGGGCGCTGTCCGGCGTGGGCGACTCGTACTATGCGCAAGGCCGCATGCGCAAGGCGTTCGACCTGTTCAGCCAGTGCCTGGCCATGTGCGAACGGCAGCGCTACGTGCACATCGAAGCGTCGAACCGCGCGGCGCTGGGCTCGACCCGCATTTATCTGGGCGATAGCGCCGGCGCGGTCAGCGATGCGCTGGCCTCGGCCAGCCTGGCCCATCAAGTCGGCAACCGCCGCGCCGAAACATTTTCGCGCATGACGGCCGGCTGGGCGCTGGTGGCCGATGGCGACCTCGATAACGCCACCGAACAGGTGGAAAGCGGGCTGGAACTGGCGCGCACGCTGGGCAGTTCACGCTTTGAAACCTTCCTGATGGAGAGTCAGGCGCGCATCAGCTGGCTGCGCGGCGACCGCTTGCTGGCGGAACGGCAAATCAACGCCACCGTGCAGCAAATGGACCGGCTGCAACTACATAACTTTATCGGCCCGTGGGTGCTGGGGACACAAGCACTGTTTACCCGCGACGACGCGGTGCGCCGCCGCGCGCTGCTGCAAGGCGCCGCCTACCTGACGCGCGACTGCCTGGCGCACAACGCCTACCGTTTTTACCTGAGCGCGGCGGAAGTTTCGCTGCTTGACGGCGATCTGGTGGCGGCGGGTTTTTACGCCGACCAGTTGCTGGCCACCGCCGCGCACGAATCGTGCGCCTGGGCCGAACACCACGTGGCGCTGCTGCGCGCCTATGCGCAGTGGCTGACGGCGCCGGATGAGGCGCTGCGGCGCACGCTGGCCGGACTCGATGAGCGCTCGCTGCAGTATGGCTATACACAGGCGGCGCCGCGCTTGCGGCTGGCGTTGCAGGACACGTTGCAGGGGCGCTTGCGCCGCACCATGTAGGGCGGATTACGCGGGCTGCGCCCGCTCATCCGCCCTACGTTTTTTTCGTCAACACAGCGATATAACCGGCGACATCGTGGCCGGCGTCTTGGCGCAACGTATGCAAATCGAGACGGTCCACCGTCAAGCCATGCGCCTGTGCCAGCGCGCGCAGGTAGTTTGCCGCATGCGCATAGCGCCCACTGCTGCGCAATGCGTAGTCGCCG
Organism: Burkholderiaceae bacterium; assembly: GCA_019751755.1. Classification (GTDB taxonomy): domain Bacteria; phylum Pseudomonadota; class Gammaproteobacteria; order Burkholderiales; family Burkholderiaceae_D; genus Rugamonas. The sequence continues at coordinate 8,451 of JAIENA010000146.1, forward strand.
CCGTCCAGTGCTTCCACGGAAAACACCAACACGCCGCCGGCCCGCAAGGCCTGGCGCACGGCCCGGAACAGCGGCTGCAGATCGCCCAGGTAGACCAGCACGTCCGCCGCCACCAGCAGGTCGGCGCTGCGGTCTTGCAGCGCGGCGGTGATATCGGCGCGCACCAGTTCATCATAGACGGCGCGCCGCCGCGCCTGTTGCAGCATCTGCGGCGACAAGTCCACGCCCACCAGCGTGCGCGCATGGGGCCGCAGCAGCGGGCCGCACAGGCCGGTGCCGCAACCGAGGTCGATCACGTCCAGCGTTGGCGCGCCCAGGCGGCCGGCCAGCGCCGCCATCAGCAGGGCCGGCACGCGGTAGTGCAGCACCTGCTGCAAGTGCTGGTCAAAACCATCGGCGTACTGGTCGAACAGCGCCGCCACATACTGCGCGGGCGGCGCGGCGGGCGCCGGCTGCACGCCCAGCGCGGCCAGGTGATAGTTCACGCTCTGCGCGTCGGCGCCACAGGCCAGCGCGTCGCGGTAGGCGTCGATGGCGTCATCGACCTGATTCAGCGCGCGCAGCGCATTGGCGTAATGCAGGTGGGCTTGCGGATTGCCGGGCTGTAGCGCCAGCGCGCGGTGATGGCACACCAACGCGTGCTGGCTGTCGCCCATGCGCAGCAACAGCGTGCCATACGCGCTCCACGCCTGCGCATTGGCGGGGTCCGCCTCGACAGCGTTGCGGTAGGTGTCCACCGCTTCGTCATAGCGGCCCAGACTTTGCAGTGTGATGGCGGCGCCCGCATACGAGGGGCTGTGGCCGGGCTTTGCCGTGAGCGCTTGACCATAGCTGTCGAGCGCCTGCTCCGGGCGGCCCAGCTGCTGCTGCAGCACGCCCCGGTTGCACAGCGCTTCAACATAGGCCGGCTGCCGCGCCAGCGCCGCATCGTAATCGGCCAGCGCGTCGGCCAGCCGGCCCAGGTGGCGCAGTGCATTGCCACGGTTGGCCAGCGCCATCGGATAATCCGGCTGCAGGGCCAACGCCTGGTTAAAGCTGGCCAAGGCCTCGTGGTGGCGTTGCGCATCCTGCAAGGCCGCGCCCAGGTTGCAATGGGCGATGGCGCGTCCGGCATCGATGGCGATGGCTTGCCCGATCAGCCGGATCGCCTCATCCGCCGCGCCGGCCTGGCGCGCCAGCACGCCCAATAAATGCAGCGCATCGAAGTTGGCGGGATCGTGCCGCAGCACTTCGCCATACAAGGTTTCGGCTTGCGCCAGGCTGCCGCGCTGGTGCAGCGCGACGGCCTGTTGCAGTAATGACGTGATGCGGGACGGTGAAGACATGGCGGTGGCCGGGACATCGGGAAAAGCAGCACCTTACCAGATCGCCTTGGGTCCCGTCCCGCCACTGGCTGGCTTATTACTGCTGCGACGCAGGCTGCTGCTCCGGCTGCTGGTTGCGCTTGGCGATTTCATTGCCGAGGAAACCACCACCGATGGCGCCGGCCACTGTTGCCAGTTTCTTGCCGTTGCCGCCCCCCACCTGGTTGCCAATCAAGCCGCCGACCACGGCGCCAATACCGATGCCGAGCGCGCTGTTTTGCGGGGCGGACTGTGGAGCCGATTGCGGCGCCTGCTGCGGCGCAGGCTGGGCCGCCACCTGCGGTTGCGGCGCCTCCGGACGCGGTTCCGAACGCGATTCCGGGCGCGGTTCGTGGCGCGCGGCCTGGCCGCTCTCGGCCCGCACCGCGTCGCGCACGGTTTCATGGCGACGCGGCGCATCGTGGCGCGCCGCTGTTGGTGGCGCCGACGTTTCTCCCAGCGAGGACGCCACTGGCGCCGTCGGTACGGCGGACTGCGGCGCCAACGTCAACGCTGGCGCCGGTGTTTCAGTCGGTGCCACAGCGGCCGGCTCGCTGTGCGACGCCGGCAGCACGCCCGTCATGGCGGCAATACCGGCCAGGCTGAACACCGTCACCGCTACCGCAGCGGTAGCGAGCAACGGGTGGAGTCGTTTCGAGGTGGCGGTCTGTTCCATATGATTCTCCGTAAGTGAAGGCGCACAATATTGCGTCGTTACTACCTTAACGGCCGAGCTCGCTTAGGGGCTGTGAGTGAAATGTATCGACGGTAAGTACTTGTAACGTTTTGACAGAGCAGCCCTGGCATCCCGTTGTGCGTATCCTGTTGGCCACCTGCGCCGGGGCGGACATACAGCGCGTGATCGACTGGCTGATGGTGAGTCCGCCCTACAGTGAGCAAACCCGCTTAATCCGACTCCGTGCGCCAGACCCCGACCAGCGCCTTCATCTTGGTCCAGAACGGCAGCCGCTCATCGGACAGCACATCGAGGAAGTCCGACAGCCGCTTCGACTTGATCATGGTGTAGGCCGTCAGCACCATCGTCACCAGGAACGTGGCGCCAAAGATCGCCAGCCGCCGCTCCAACGGCGCATCGGCTTCCGCCAGCAAATTCATGCCGAGGAAGCCGGTGGTGACGGTGCCGATCAGGCCAAAGATCGTCACCACCGTCAGCCGCACCACGGTATTGGCCTGGCGCCGCAGGCTGTCCGCTTCCAGGTAGCCGTTCATGTCTTCCACCCGCACCTTGACTTCCGCATGCAGGCGCTCCAGCCCCAGTTGCGAAGAACACATGCCAAACAGCGTGCGCACCAGCGCCTGTTCGGAAATGTCCTTGAACCAGTAGCGGTGCGTAAACCGCAGGAAGCCTTCGAATGAGGCGCGGATGCGGCGCTTGAAGCGGCGCACGCTGTTGGCGTCCATCACGTTCAGGCAATTGAGCGCTTCGGCCAGCCGGTCGGAAAACATCAGCAACGACGATTTTTGCAAGTGGGCGATCAGGAACAGCAGGAAATGCTGGTGCCGGAATTGCGCCAGCACGCCCCGGTCGCGGCAGCAAAAATAGTCGGACCTGGCATCGCCCACCACCACCAGCGACAAGCCGCTGCACAGGTAACGGGTGTGCGGCGCGGCGCCGGCCGGGCTCCAGAACCGGTCGTAGCACACCTGCTGTTCAAAGTTGTCCTGCTGCCGCCCGGCATACGGCGCCGCGCCATTGCCATTGCCCATCACGTGGCCCAGCCGGATGAAGTCATCGCGCGACAAGGCCTGCGGGTCGGCCACCGACAAGTAG
>JAIENA010000282.1 GCA_019751755.1 Burkholderiaceae bacterium
GTGGAGCCGCTGCCGCTGCTGTCGGTGGCGCGGTACCACTGGTAGCTGTAGCTCAGCGTGTCGCTGTCGGCATCGCTCCAGGTACCGTTGGTGCTGGCAAGGGCGTTGCCGACGGTGCTGCTGCCGCTGATGGCCGGCACAACACTGTTGGTGGGAGCGCTGTTCGAGCTGGCGGCTTTGAGATCGCTGATGACGATGTTGTCGAAGTAGGGGGCGTAGGCCGAGGTGCTCGGCACCGTAATCCGGAAGCCGGTGATGTCATTGAAGCTGGATGTCTTGCCGGCATTGGAGACATTGCCGGTAACGAAAGTGCTGGCGGTGCCGATGGTGATGGTCATCGCTGAGTTGCTGATGACATTGTATGAACTGTCAAGCGCCTCGAGCGTTAAATTGCCGGTTAACGAACTGCGGATATCAAGCGTCGTTAAGTCGAAGGTATAGCCAGTGACGTTCAAGCGGAAATCGATATAGGTGATATGGTCGCCCTGGACCCGGATAGAGCCGCTACCGATGCTCGGGATGCCGCGTATCAGGAAGGGGGCAGTCGATCCGGACGAATCGGCGACCACATTCCAGCCGCTGGAAGCCACGTCCGTGGCGGTAATCTTCACGGCGCCAGTGGTACTGGTGGTGTAATCAGTATTAGAGGCAATGCTGGAAAACGTGGTGGTGGTGTTGGGCAGCGTCAAGATGCCCGCATACGCGTCAGCTTTCGCCTCCTCCACAATGGAGCTGGTTTCGATGGCGCCGGTGCGATGTTCCAGCGTCCAGTCGCCCTGCTTTGTGCTGTTGCCGGTGATGTCGGTCGATGCCGCCACGTCCGCGCCGGTCGCGGCGGCGATGCCGGCCACCAGTTGCCTGCCGCTGTCGCCCGCCGCCAGGTCGCAGGCGTAGACCAGCAAGTCGCCATCCGGTTTCAGCGCCTGCCCCAGTGCGGCAAATTCAGCCTGGGTGGAGGCCGAAGCCAGTTGCGCACTGGTTACCGCATCGGTGCCCAGGTACAGCGTGCCGCTCGAACCATGTGACAGGATATGGATCGCGTCGTAATCGCGGTGGCTGGCAGCCCATTGCCCGATCTGCGCCAGGCCGCTCTTGCCACCATCGATTTCCACCACTTCGACGCCGCTGCGCAGGATACTTTCCAGCGTCTGGTAATTGACGATGGACTTGTCGACGAACACCACTTCTTTTTTGCCTTCATGGCGGGCCTGCTCAACGGCGCGCACCTCGGTGCGTACCTCGGCCGGCGCCGGCCGGGCATCCATGGCAGCCCGGGCCGAAGCGTCCAGCGCCGCGTGCGCCACATCGGTCACGGCAGCCCCATCGAACACGAAGCGCTGCTCCAGCGCCAGCAGCGCCGAGCCGCGGCGCTGCAACGGGCGGCGCGCCGTCATGGTGGCCGGGCGGAACGGGGCCGCATAGGTTTTGGACAAGAGCGTTTCGAGGGACGGATGGGCGCGGTTGGTTTTCATGAGATACCTTGAGGCGGGGAGCCGCAGTGTCAATGTGACAGGCTAAGAGTCGTGCTGTGGTTGTTTCGGCGGAGATTTGATGATGCTGTATCGTTGCAACGATGAGTGCCTCGGGGCATGCAGGGAGGCGCGCGGCCTCCTTGCATGCCCCGAGGCTGCTATATGGCGTAGCGATTTATCATGGCCTTGTCGGATAAATACCGTTGAGGGCGATGATGTAATTCATGTTTATATACGGTTGCATGTTATTGACGATCGCATTCACTTGCGCAGTGATAGTAACTGGCTGGCCGCCACCGGTAGTGGCATTGGTGACAGAGCCGCCGCCAGCCGGGACCGAGACAGTGAACGGACGCAGGGTGGTGTTGGTGGGGTTGTCGCTGCTATAAATCGTCGTCAGGTCAGGTCCCTGGGGCACGGACGTGGCCAGGGAAACCGTGGGGCCCGGCGCATCCGCCTGGTTGACTGGATTGACGACGGCCGGGATGGCAATGCTGACGGTGGAGGTGCCGCCGCTCGAATTGAAGGTGGCCGTGTGCGTATGCGAGGGCAGGTTATTTACGTTGAGCAGCACCGCGCCGGAGGCAATGGTGGAGATCTGAGTCGTGGGGCTGCCGCCTTGCTGCAAGGGGGCCGACGCACTGGTTGTTCCTGTCGGTACCCGATTGCGCAGGTCGGGCAGGCCGAATGTCGTGCTGCCATTGCCGCCATAGCGGGTGCCAAGCAGCGAGTAAAGGGCCTCGTACTGCTGAATTTGCAATAGCGAACCATCGCAAAGGTGCCAGTCTTGCGGCACCCAGGAGACTGGCCATAACATGATTTGTCCGATAAATGGATCCATCGATTACTCTCCAAGAAAGTGAGACAGTGAGACAGTGAAACTACGGAGCGGTACTGCACTTTGGTACTGCACTTGAAATCAACAATTGCCTGGCTGCCTTTGCACTGCCCGCATGGCCACATCGGGGATGCCTTGCGGCCAGCGCGCGCGGCGCTGGGCCGCGACATGCGCAATGAAGGCGGGATAATCGAGTCCGGCCGGCGACAGCAGCGGCAATGCGATGCGCTCGGCGATGCATTGCCGCACCGCCTCGGCCCAGCGGTCCGGATCGCTGCCGTCCTGTGCGCACTGTGCCGCGAGGTCATGGATCAACAGTTCCTGCCCCCAGAAATAAATGCAGGCGGCTTGGACATTGGCTTGCATGCGGCGCACATCGTCCAGGGTCTGTGGTTCGGCCAGCGTGCGCCAGATGTCGGCATGGACGAAGTCGACCGGCGCATCCGGGCGCCATGCCATGGCATCGGCTTCCACGATATGGATCTTGGCCGCTGCCTCGGCAGGCACGCTGGCCAAGGCCCCCGAGCGGGTGAACAGCGCGATGACTTCCGGGTCGCGTTCGATCACGCTAACGCGCCGCACCTGCGGCCTGAGCGCGATATTGAGCGCTGCCCAGCCCATGCCCAGGCCCATCACGGCGGTGTGGCCATACGCGTGGCGGCAACCCAGTTCCTGGCTTTCGATCTCGTGGGGCGAGAGCGACATCCAGGTATCCCAGGTGTGTTCGTTGTCATCGCGGTTGCGCAGCAACACATGCATGCCGAACGTGGCGCAGGTGCCGCTGTGGTAACCATGGTCAAGCACAAAGCCGCCCGGCTGCATGCGCCAGCGCCCGGTTGTACCAGGCGCATAGTCGGGCATGAACAGGTCGGTGGAAAACAGCGGCACGCCGAGCAGCGCGGCCATATGCCGTACCTCGGCAGTGGTCATGCTGACGTTGTGCATTATCGAGTGGGTGAGCGACATGGGGAATGCTTTCTTGGTTATGGCATGGTGAACGCGGCTCTGCCTGTTTGCTTAGGGTTGGGTGCCCCCGGGAGGCGTCATCAGCACCTTGCCGCTCATACCGGCCACCAGCTCGGGAAAGCGGCCATCGATCATCGCGGTCAGCTTGATCGACTGGCTGACGGGGTCCACGCGCGCGCCGACGCGCAGGATCTTTGCCGGGTAAGTCTTGCCGGTTTCATCGATCGCCACCTTGAAGCCCACGCCGGTGCGGGCCCACGCCATCCACCTCGATGGCACGATGAATTCCAGTTCCAGCGCGCTGTCATCGATAATTTCCAGCAAAGCCTGGCCTGCTTGCACATATTGCTGTTCGCGTACTTTTTGTTCGGCGATGCGGCCCGGGAAGGGCGCTGCCACCTGGCATTTTTCCACGATGGCGCGGTTGCCGGACTGGTCTGCCTTTGCCTTGAGCAGTTCTGCCTTCGAGGTATCGAGTTCCACCTTGCCGATCGATTTCAGATCGAACAGGCGGATATTGGCTTGCCAGGCGGTGTCGGCCGCCATGACGGTGGCTTCCGATTTGGCCAACTGGCTTTGCTGCAGGGCACAGTCGAATTGCACCAGGACCTGGCCTTGCTTAAATGCGGCGCCTTCGGACAGGGGCAGCCGGTTGATTTTCGCTCCGATTTCAGCGGCCAGCGTGGTGTAGCGGCGTGGCGTCAGCTGGGCGCGGATTTCGCGCGTTTCCAGCGTACTGCCGATTTTTCCCGGTGCGGAGGGCGCCGCCGCTGCGGCTACCTGGGCCGCACTGTGCACCAGGAATGCGCCGGCCAGTATGGCAGTACCACACAGCCGCATCAGCGCGCCCCTTCCGGCACGGTAGTGGTGTCCGGCAGCTTGCCCGCATCCCACTCCTTGAGTGACCGCGCCACTGCCGCCGTCAAGGTTGCCAGCGAAGCGGTCGACGGCTCGCTCAGCACCGGTTCCAGGCCGATGGTCGCTTGCAGGCGCGATGCCGCCGTTTGCAAGTTCGACAGCGCCTGGTAGCGCCGCAATTGGGACAGCACATTGGCGGTTTGCTGGGCGACGCGTTCTGCTTGCGATTGCTTGCGTGCCTGTTCCTGGTTGACGATGTGTTGTGTAATACGGCCGTCGACCTTGGCGATGGCATCGGCGCGGCCAAACTGCTGCGAGGCGTTGGCCAATTGCAGGCGCGCCAGGTGCAGTTGGGTCAGCACGGCCATTTGCAGCGCCATGCGGTGCTGTTCGGCCAGCGCCAAGCCAGCATCGGCCAGGCGCATTTGTGCCGGCGCCGCCAGGAGGCCCAGCAAATTGAACGAGATTTGGGCGCCCGCTTCATTCCAGTTCTGGTGGATCAGATACGAGTCGTTGCTGTGCTTGTAGGCGGCATTAAAGGAAATGCCCGGGAATAATTTCAACAGGGCACGCCGGGTTTCCTGTTGCGCGATGTGGGCGTTGTACATCCCTTCGCGCAAGTCGGGATTGCGCAGCAGCGCCATTTCTTCCAGGCGTTCGGCGGGTACGTCCAGCCAGGCGCCGGTCGCCGCTTCCGCCGGCTCCACTACTTCGATCTGCTGGCTGAACGGTAACGCCGTCAGTGACGCCAGTTCGACCCGGGCGCTCGACAGTTCCTGCGTGATGCTTTCAAGCAGGCGCAGGCTTTCCAATAATTGGCGCTCGTAGCGCAGCGGTTCCAGCGGCGACTTCAAGTTGTCTTGTTCGGCCTGGCGTGAATTTTTCAACGCCACCTCGGACTCTTCGATGGCGCTGCGCAGCGCTGGCAACAATTTTTGTGCCGCGACGACACGCCAGTATGCGGTGCGCACATCCTGCACCAGGTTATTGGCAGCCTTGCGTCGCCGCTCTGCACTGATCAGTACCCGGTCGGCGTTCTGGCGCGCGGCATAGTAGCTTTGGCCGAAGTCCAGCAAGCTCCATGAAAAACCCAGTTCTGACGTCAGCGTATTGCGGCTCGACGAAATGAAGGGATGGGCCAGCGATGGTGCACCCGTCACTGAATCGGTGCTGCGCGTGATCAAGTCATTATTGCGGGTATGGTAGCCCGCAGCGGCGACCAGCTTCGGCAGTTGGTCGTACTTGCCGGCCTCGAACGTGCCCATGGCAACCGCCTGTTCCATTGCCTTGTAGCGCACGTCGGCGTTGTACTTGACCGCGCGGGCGATCGCTTCCTCCAGCGTCAGTGCGCCGGTCAACGGTTCGATGTCACGGGTCAGTGTCGCCTTGTCGGCTTGCACGGTGGCGCGGATGGCGTCAGGTTGCAATTTGGCGTCGTCCACGCTGATCGAGGCACAGCCGGTCAGGGCCAGGACTGCAGCGGCGGCTGCGGCGGTCAGGGTGAGGCGAATAACGGGAGGACGGGGGCGGGAGAATCGAAACTGGGAAATCATGTTTATATGCTGAGTATTCGGGGAGAATTGGCGCGATAGCCGGTGCTTACTGGCGGTGGGGTAATATTAATACATAAAAATGAATTTACCCGTGACTACTTAATTAGGAGTTATTAAATTATTTAGTGTTCGGGCAGTTTATGTCGGCGCGGTCTGATCCTGCTACATTTAAAGGAGATATTTTTTCCGTGAAATGTCGCTATGGTTTCCCAGCGTCTAAATAGAAACTTATAAAATAAAAGTTACTATGGTGCGCTATGGCGACTTTTCCATTCGCAGCATGGCGCCGTCGTCCGCCGTGACTTGGAAACCAAGCCGCGCATATAAGCGCCATGCCTGATTGCCGCGCGCCACGTGCAATTGCACGCCGCACCCCGCGTCCGCCGCTTCCTGCAAAAAACAGCTTATGACCGCCGCACCGATCCCGCATCCGCGCCAGCCGGGCAAGAGCGCGATATCGACCAGCGCGTGACGCGCCGGACTGCGTTGCACGCTGAAGCGGCCTATCGGTTCGTCACCCTGCACGATGAGCAGGAATTCGATACCCTGGTATTGGCGGTAGGCGTTGTGCTGCATGTGGAACTGCATATCCAGCAGGGCATCCACTTGTCCCGCCGGTAGCGGCACGGCCGCCAGTTCGGGGTGGCAGGCGGCAAACAGTATTTTCAGGAAGGGGGTATCGGCGGCGGTAATCGGGCGCAGTTCAAAGATAGTGTCAGGCATGGTGGCAGTACATTAAAATCGGATTTGTCGCTCTATTATTGGAAGCAATGAACAGGACCGTATCGTGCCAGCCGCAATACCCCAAGGTCGTTCGAGCGCGTTTCGGCGCGCCCCGGCACCAGCACGCCGCCCGGCTTGAGCCGCGCGGCCAGGTGCCGCAGAGCGCGCACCTGCGCCGGCTTGTCGAAATAAATCGATACGTTGCGGTAGAAAATCAGGTCCATGTCATGCGGCGCGGGCGATGGCGCGGCGTCGGCCAGGTTGATGGGGGCATAGTGCAGCCGCCGCAGCAGGCGTTCCTGCACGGCGCCCCCGCCGCCGGTGACCGGCGTGAAGTAGCGTTGGCGCAAGCCGGCCGGCAGGGCGTGGAACGCCGCTTCCGGATAGCGGCCGGTGGTTGCGGCGTGCAGTGCGGCGCGGTCGATGTCGGCGCCGGCAAGCACGACGCGCTCCAGCACGGCTTCGCCGTGGCGCTCGCACAAAGCGATGGCAAGCGACACCAGCTCCTCGCCATGTGCACAACCGGCCGACAGGATCCGCACTGGCGTGTCACCGTTCCGTTCCAGCATCGGCGCCAGCACATGGTCGAACACTTGCTGGTCATGCAGCGGTTCCCGGTACAAATAACTGACGTTGATGGTCAAGAGCTCAACCAGTGCCAGCAATTCCTGTTCGTCGCGTTGCAGGCGCTGCCGGTAATCCGCTGTGCCATTGATGCCGCATGCGGCCATTCTTTCCTGCACGGCGCGGGCCGTGGTGTCCCGGCCGGGGACGTCGTCGCACAAGCCGCAACGTTCGCGCACCAGTGCCTTGATGGCGTCGACATCGATGGCGGCTTCATGCTGCATCGGTGCGTCCAGGATCGTCGTTTCAGGCATGGTGTCTCGACATGCGGGAAAACCCCATTGTAACGGGCTATGGCAAGGCTAACTTTTCTTCACAGGATGGATGATGTTGACAGACGATTGGGTGCACCTGGAAAACCTTTGGCGGCATAACACACCGCATGCGGCGCGATCGTCCAGCCATCTCCGGCGCGACACGAATGCGGAAGCCCGGGCGATCTATGCGGCCGGGATCAGCCTCGACGAGGTGCTGTGCTTCCTGTACGGGACGCGGCCGGATTTTCCCGCGTTCCAGGCCTGGGTCATGGCGCGCCATGGCGCGACGCGGGCAGCCGATGGCAAGCGGCACGCGCCGGTCTTGACGGCCGACGACCTGGCCGCCTGGGAGCGTGATGGTTACCTGGTGCTGCGGGGGGCCATCGCGGCGCAGCAATGCGCGGCGGCCCGGGCCGCGATCTGGGAATTCCTGAGCGCGGCGCCGGACGATCCCCGTTCCTGGTACCAGCCGCACCCGGCGCAGCGTGGTTTGATGCTGCAATTTTCAAACCATCCGGCACTGGCCGCGAACCGTGATTCGCCGCTGATCCGGGCTGCGTTCGAGCAATTGTATGGCAGCACGGCCATTTTCAAGACCATCGACAAGGTCAGCTTTCATCCGCCCGAGACGGAGGAGTGGCCCTTCGCGGGCAGCCCGCTGCATTGGGATGTCAGCTTGCGTTTGCCGATCCCGTTCCGGCTGCAGGGACTGCTGTATCTGAGTGACTGCTCGGCGGACGGTGGCGCTTTCCATTGTGTGCCGGGCTTTCACCGGCGCATCGAAGACTGGATGGAGCAGGTGCCGGCGGATATGCCCCCGCGCGAATGGGCGGTGCGTACGCTGACGCCGACAGCCGTGCCGGGTGCGGCGGGCGACCTTGTCATCTGGCACCAGGCCTTGCCACACTGTGCCACTCCGAACCGCAGTGCGTTGCCGCGGCTGGTTCAATACCTGACGTACTTTCCGGACCAGTATCGCGACCATGAGGAATGGATTTGAGGCGCTGCCGGTCCAGGCGGCGCCGGGTGGGCTGGCAAGCGAGAATCAGGAGGAGTCCAAATGAAACGTAACGCATAAACCATTGGATTGGATATCGCCAAGAACGTGTTTCCTGGTGTTGGGCAAGATCGTACTCAAACGTCAGCATTCGAGGTCGCAGGCCCTGGAGATGTTCTCCAACATCACGCCTTGGGCGGTGGGTATAGCGGCAAGACGTGCCAATCAATACCGAAGCGCGGCAGGGGCAGATGACAGAAATGGATTGTCCGGCTCGGCGCTGGAAACATTTCGCGAATTGATGGAAATACCTGGTGTAGGAAAGATCCCAACGACGGCCATCCGAAACTTTTCTTTGCAAAACCGGTGGAGTCCATCGATACGCATTCAGCGCCACGTTCAATACTGGCGCGTCCGCCCCTCTAATTCCGTAGGGCGGTTTTGCGCAAGCAAAGCCGCCATGCCAGCACGCCGGCGCAGTTTAGCGCAGCGCCAGCGTCCGTCCCGCCGCAGCCTGATGGCCATGCAGCTTGAACACCGCCACCGCCTCGGCCAGTTGCGTCGCCTGTTGCTGCATGCTGGAGGCGGCGGCGGCGGCCTGCTCGACCAATGCCGCGTTTTGCTGGGTGGCGGCGTCCATGTCGGTGATGGCGAGGTTGACCTGCTCGATGCCGGAACTCTGCTCCGCGCTGGCGCCCGCGATTTCGCTCATGATGTCAGCCACCTGCTTCACGGACGACACGATTTGCTGCATGGTGGCGCCGGCTTCATCGACCAGTTTGCCGCCGGTATCGACCTTGGCCACGGAATCATTGATCAATTCCTTGATTTCCTTGGCAGCGGCGGCCGAGCGCTGCGCCAGCGTGCGCACTTCCGACGCGACCACGGCAAAGCCGCGTCCCTGTTCGCCGGCCCGCGCCGCTTCCACGGCGGCGTTCAGCGCCAGAATATTGGTCTGGAAGGCGATGCCGTCGATGGTGCCGATGATGTCGGCGATCTTGCCCGAGCTTTCCTTGATCGAACCCATGGTGCCGACCACCTGGCTCACCACGTTGCCGCCCTTGTTGGCGAAGTCGGCGGCAAACACCACCAACTGATTGGCCTGGCGCGCATTGTCGGCGTTTTGCTTGACGGTGGACGTCAACTCTTCCATCGACGAGGCGGTTTCCTCCAGGCTGGCAGCCTGCTGTTCGGTGCGGGCCGATAAATCGTTGTTGCCGGCAGCGATTTCGGCCGAGGCGGTGGTGATGGTGTCGGTGCCCGCCCGCACCGCACCGACGGTGCGCGTCAGGCTGGCCACCATGTCTTTCAGCGCATCGAGCAGGCGGCCCGCCTCGTCGCGCCGGTTGGAATGAATGACAACCGTCAGGTCGCCCTGCGCCACGGTTTCGGCCAGTTGCACGGCCTCGTTGATCGGTTCGGTCACGGAACGCGTAATGACATAGCCGGCGCCCAGCGACAGCAGGATCGCCAGCGCCAGCAGCGACAGCATCAGCGTGCTGGCGAAGCTGGCGGCGGCATCGGCTGCCAAGCCATCCTTTTCCATTTGCTCGGTCTGGTATTTCAGCATGGTATCGAGCTTGGCGAAGTAGGTGTTCTGCACCGGGACCACCTCCTTGAACAAGGCCTGCACGGCCGCTTCATGGTCGTCGCCAGCCAAGGTCCTCAGCGCTTCGGCGCGTTTGGCGGCATAGGCTTTGAAGGCTTCGCCCGACTCATTGAACATCTGGCGCTCGTCGTCTTGCAGCAGGGTGGCGAATTTGGCGGCGCGTTCGTCGCCGGCGCGGTCGGCCTCGGCCATTTGCGCCAGGAAGGTTTGCGCCTGCGCCGCGTTGGGCGCCAGCATCGCGTTGCGCAGCGCCTGCGCGCCGCGGTTGGCAAAGCTGCGGAATTCGTTGGTCAGCGCGACCTTGGCATAGCGCTCGTGTACGATCTGTTCGGTCAGTGAGGCGGTGTGGTAAATGCGGTTGATGCCGACCAGCGACATGATCAGCATGATGACGATGGTCAGGCCGAAGCCCAGTCCGAGGCGCGCGCCGATGCGCAAGTTGGACAAGCTCACTGTGTTTCCTTTCACTGCGTTTAGTGGAAAAGCGCGGATTGTGTCCCAGCTTGCCCGGATTTCAGCCTTTGCTCAAGTATGAGCTGGGCGGCAATCGCTTATAATGCTGTATATAATCACAGCTATCTGTTTGATTTTTGTTATTGCGCCACACATGTCTGCCGTCCGCCGTATCGCCCACCTCGATATGGATGCGTTTTATGCGTCCGTCGAGTTGTTGCGCTACCCGGAATTACGCGGCCAGCCGGTGGTGATCGGCGGCCGCACGGCGCACCAGCCGGCTGTGCTGCCCGATGGCAGCCGGCGCTATGTCCGGCTGAAGGATTATGTGGGGCGCGGCGTGGTGACCACCTCGACCTATGAAGCGCGGGCGCTGGGCGTGTTTTCCGCGATGGGCATGATGAAGGCCGCCGCGCTGGCGCCAGAGGCGATTTTGCTGCCGACGGATTTCGATTCGTACCGCCGCTATTCGCGCCTGTTCAAGGCGGCGGTGGCGGCCATCGCGCCGCTTATCGAAGACCGGGGCATCGATGAAATTTATATCGACCTGACCGAAGTGGAAGGCGAAACGCGGGAGCTGGCGCAGCGCCTGAAGGATGCGGTCAACGAGGCGACGGGGCTGACCTGTTCGATCGGCATCGCGCCCAACAAATTGCTGGCCAAAGTGTGCTCCGACCTGGACAAGCCGAATGGCTTGACGGTGGTGACGATGGACGACGTGGCGACCCGGATCTGGCCGCTGCCGGTGCGGAAAATCAACGGCATTGGTCCCAAGGCCAATGACAAGCTGGCCACGCTGGGGATTTTTACCGTGGGCGAGCTGGCGGCAGCCGAACCGAAGCTGCTGCAGGAATATTTTGGCCTGAATTACGCGCAGTGGCTGGCGCGCGTGTCGCATGGCCAGGATGAACGCGCGGTGACGACCAGTTCGGAGCCGAAGACGGTCAGCCGCGAAACCACGTTCGAGCGCGATTTGCATGCGCGCCATGACAAGGACGTGCTGTCGGAGATTTTCACGCGGCTGTGCCTGCGGCTGGGGGAAGACCTGGTGCGCAAGCGCTGCGTCGGCCGCACCGTTGGCATCAAGCTGCGTTATGCGGATTTTCATACCGTCACGCGCGACGTCACCCTGCCGGCGCCGACCTGCGACGGCGCGGTGATCCGCCGCGCGGCGGGCGAGTGTCTGCGGCGGGTGCCGCTGGACCAGCGCTTGCGCTTATTGGGCGTGCGCGTCAGTGCCCTGACGGGTATCGATGAACTGGCGCAGCATGATGTTGCA
>JAIENA010000095.1 GCA_019751755.1 Burkholderiaceae bacterium
GTAATCCCTTATTATATGGGAATCTATGACTTCATCTGCTTTTGTCAGACTTTGTTTCATGTCCTTATTGCCTAATTCATCATCCGACGCCCGTTTCACTTCGCTGCAAACGTGGCTCGCCGCAACCGCCCTGGTCGATGTGGCCAGCGCCCGCGCCGCCTCGGCTGACGCCAGCTTCCGCCGCTATTTCCGCGTCGATGTGCTGCCGGAACACCAAGCCCTGCATGGCGCCACGCTGATCGCCATGGATGCGCCGCCCGAGCGGGAAAACGTGCCGGCCTTCCTGCAGGTCGACCAGTTGCTGCAAGAGGCCGGCGTGACCGTGCCCACCATCGTGGCGCAAGACCTGGAGCAGGGTTTCGTGCTGATGTCCGATCTCGGAGTGAGCACTTACCTTCAAGTACTGGACCATGACAATGCCGCCACCCTGTACGCCGAAGCGTTGGGCGCGCTGGTGAAAATCCAGAAAGCCAGCCAGCCGGGCGTGCTGCCGGAGTTCGACCGCGCCTTCATGCTACGGGAAATGAACTTGTTCCCCGAGTGGTATATCGGCAAACACCTGGGCGCCACCTTGACGGAGGCGCAAAGCGCGGAACTGCAAAAAGTATTCGACGCGATCCTGGCCAACTGCCTGGCGCAGCAACAAGTCTTTATGCACCGCGATTTCCACTCGCGCAACCTGATGTGGATGGACGATGCGAAAAACCCCGGCATCCTGGACTTCCAGGACGCCGTCTATGGTCCGATCACCTACGACGTGGCGTCGCTGCTGCGCGACGCCTACATCCATTGGGATGAAGAACTGGTGCTGGACTGGGCGATCCGCTACTGGCAACAGGCAAAAGCGGAAGGCTTGCCGGTCCACCGCGATATCGACGCGTTCTACAAGGACATGGAGTACATGGGCTTGCAGCGCCATATCAAGATCCTGGGCCTGTTCTGCCGCCTGAACTACCGCGACGGCAAAGCCAATTACCTGGGCGATTTGCCGACCGTGATGGACTACGTGCGCAAGGTCGCCAACCGCTACAAGGACTTGCGTCCGCTAGTGAAGCTGCTCGACACGCTGGAAAATACGGCGCCCCAGGTCGGCTACACGTTCTAAGGGCACCTGATGAAAGCAATGATTTTCGCCGCCGGCCGCGGCGAGCGCATGCGTCCGTTGACGGACACGGTCCCCAAGCCCCTGCTGAAAGTACGGGGCCGTCCGCTGATCGTCTGGCACATCCTGAACCTGGTTCGCGCCGGCATCACGGAGATCGTCATCAACCACGCCCACCTGGGCCACATGATCGAGGAAGCCCTGGGCGACGGCAGCCAGTTTGGCGCCACGCTCCACTATTCGCGCGAAGCCGAAGCGCTGGAAACGGCCGGCGGCATCGCCTATGCGCGCGAACTGCTGGGAGAGGAACCATTCCTGGCAATTTCCGCCGATATCTATTGCCCCTACTTCGATTTCGAACAGGTCAAGGATGTCCTGCACGACAAGGACATGTGGGGCAACCCGTATGCGAAGGACCAGCGCGACGTGGCGTGGCTGTACCTGACACCGAACCCGTGGCACAACCCGAAGGGCGACTTCGCGATGAACATGTACACGCTGGCCAATACCGGTGACACGCTGTGGAACTTCGGTAACATCGGCGTATATCGTCCTGAAATGTTCGACGGTATCGAGCCGGGCACCAAAGCCGGCCTGGGCCAGTTGCTGCGCGAGTACGTGGCGCGCGGCCAGGTCGGCGGCGAGCTGTATGAGGGCGAGTGGGTCAATGTCGGCACCGTGCAGCAACTGGACGAACTCAATGGCGCCAAGGCGGGAGGCCAACCGCAATGACCTTCCATCCGGCGGCGTTTGCCGCGCGACGCGCACGGTTGCTGGCGCAAATGGCACCGGGTTCGGTGGCGGTGCTGGCCACGGCCTTGGTCGTGGCGCGCAATGCCGACAGCGACTACCCGTACCGCCACGACAGCCATTTCTTTTACCTGACGGGCTTTCCGGAACCGGAGGCGGTGCTGGTGCTGGTGGCCGCGCATGGCGACCAGCCGGCCCAATCGCGGCTGTTTTGCCGCGAGAAAAACGCCGAGCGTGAAGTCTGGGAGGGCTTCCGTTATGGTCCCGAGGCGGCGCGTGGCACTTTTGGTTTCGATGCCGCGTCCCCGCTGGCCGCGCTGGATACGGAAATGACGGCATTACTGGCCAATGCGCCCGCCGTGTATTACGCGCTGGGCCGCGACCGCAAGACCGACATGCAAGTCAAACGCTGGCTCGACGCTGTGCGCGCCCAATCGCGCAGCGGCGTCACGGCGCCGGACACGGCGCACAACCTGCTGCCGCTGCTCGATGAAATGCGACTGCTGAAAGACGACACGGAAATCGCCACCATGCGTCGCGCCGCCACGATTTCCGCGCAAGCCCACGCGCGCGCCATAAAGGCGACGCGGCCCGGCATGCGCGAGTATGAAATCGAAGCGGAATTGCTGTATGAATTTCGCCGCAACGGCGCGCAAGCGCCAGCCTATACGTCGATCGTGGCGGCCGGCGCCAATGCCTGCGTGCTGCACTATGTCGCCAACAATGCCACCATCAACGACGGCGACCTGGTGCTGATCGACGCCGGCTGTGAACTCGATGGCTATGCGTCCGACATCAGCCGCACCTATCCCGCCAATGGCCGCTTCAGCGCGCCACAGAAGGCGCTGTATGAACTGGTGCTGGCGGCGCAAACGGCGGCATTGCAAGCGATTCGTCCCGGCCAACCGTACCAGTCGGTGCACGACGCCGCGGTCCGCGTGCTGGTGCAAGGCATGCTGGAACTGGGCTTGCTGAACGAGGACAAGCACGGCAGCGTCGATGAAATCATCGCCACCAAGGCGTATACACGTTTTTATATGCACGGCACCGGCCATTGGCTGGGCATGGATGTGCACGACGTCGGCCAGTACCGCGATGTGTTCACACCCGGCAAGCCGTCACGCCCGCTGCGCCCCGGCATGGTGCTGACGGTGGAGCCGGGTATCTATGTGCGTCCCGGCGATGACGTGCCGCAACAGTACTGGAACATCGGCATCCGGATTGAAGACGATGTGCTGGTGACGAACGACGGTTACAGCATCCTCAGCGTGGGAGCGCCAAAGACCGTCGACGAGATTGAACAAGCTATGCAAGCAACCGCGGTATGACTGACCTGACACCTGAGTTCCCCCCGAAGGACACGCCGGATGACGTGCCTCATGACGTGCCTCATGTCGTACCGGATTGCGTGCCGGATTACGATATCGCCATTTGCGGCGCCGGCCCGGCCGGCATGGCGCTGGCGGCGCTGCTGGTCAAACGCGGCGTGGCGGCCGGCCGCATCGCGCTGATCGATGCCCGTACCTTGCAGCAGGCCGGCAACGACCCACGTTCGCTGGCGCTGTCCTATGGCAGCCGGCAAATCCTCGACGACATCGGCTGTTGGCCTTTGGGCCACAGCGCCGCCACCGCCATCAATGAAATCCACGTCTCGCGCCGTGGCCAGTTTGGCCGCAGCATGATCACCAGCGACGAACACAAAGTGCCGGCGCTGGGGTATGTGACGCGTTATGGCGCGCTGGTGGCGGAACTGGGCGGCGCTTGCGAACGGCTCGGCATCGCGGCGCTGCGCCCGGCGCTGGTGACGGCGCTGCGCGAAACGGAGCATCATGTGGCGCTGGATCTGGCGGAAGAGACGGCTGCCGTGCCGTCGCAGAGCCGCACGATCACCGCCGCCATCGTGGTCCAGGCCGAGGGCGGCCTGTTCGGCGAGCAGAGCGTGAAATCCATGCTGCGCGATTACGGCCAGACCGCCGTCATTGCACAAGTGCGCGCCAGCCGCCCGATTGCCCACCGCGCCTACGAACGCTTTACGGACGAAGGCCCGCTGGCGCTGCTGCCGCAGGAGGATGAATACGCGCTGGTCTGGTGCGCCACCGCGCACACTGCCGAAGCATTGATGGCGCTCGACGATAGCCAATTTTTACAACGCCTGGGGCAGGCTTTCGGTTCGCGCCTCGGCACGTTTACCCACACGTCGCGCCGCGCCGCCTTCCCGCTGGGCCTGAACGCCGGCGCCCAGGGCACGGCGCGTATCGCCGCCATCGGCAATGCCGCGCAAACCCTGCACCCGGTGGCGGGGCAAGGCTTGAATCTGGGCCTGCGCGACGCCACCGTGCTGGCGCGGCTGCTGGCGCAGGGAGCAAATCCGCTGAACCTGGCGCAATTCCACGGCCAGCGTGAAAAAGACCGCAACACCACCGTCCACCTGACCGACGCCATGGCCACCTTGTTTGCCAACCAGTCGCCATTGCAGGCGGTGCTGGGCGCATCGCTGGCCGCGATCGACCTGGTCAGCCCGGCGCGCGGGGTGTTGGCGGAGTTGATGATGTATGGACGACGCTAACTAACACGGCGGGCGGCTTGGCGTCAGCCTGGCCCGCCCGCGTCCGCCGTCTCAGGCGGCTGCCTTGCCCGCGCGGCGGCGGCGCGTTGCTACCAAGCCTGCCAGACCCAGGCCCATCAGTGCGATCGTCGGGGGAAGCGGTACCGTCGCGGCATTCGCATCGGCGGTAAAGAACACGCGCTCGTAGTTGTCGCTGTAAAGGTAAGTCTGACTATTGCCATCCGGGTTGAATGCCCAGCCGCCATTCAAGAAGCCGTAGCCGACATGGAAGCTCAGGCCCGCGGCCAACTCGGTTTCCGTTTCACCGGCACCCAAGAAATTATTCAAGCCATTTTCCAGGTTGACATCTGCGGAATACAAAGCGGTCTGATGGCTGGTGGTGAAACCCCACGAACCGGAGCCCTGATCGGACGTCAGGTACCAGTTCAAGCCGTTGGACCAGTTTTGCGTGGTCGCAAAATCGTCGCCATTGTAGTCGTCATAGATTGGCGTGGTCACTACCGCGCGCTCACCGAAACCGGCAATCGCAAAGGTATTGGCAGCCTTGTCCCATACTGCCATGCCCACATAGCCCTTGTTGCAACTGGAGACAATCGACGCGATCGTCACATTATAAGTATCCGAACCAGTGCGGGCGCATTCGCTCCAGCCCCAGTTGGCAACCTGGGTCGTGGTGATGCCCGCTTGCAGGCCGGCGGGAATAACGGCGGCTTGCGCCATGCCAGTCAAAGCAAGCAACGATAATGCTGCGAATTTCTTAGCCATGGGGTCACCTTAATTTATATGGGGAAACAGTAGTGAACTAACAGCAAATTCCATTCCAGAGTTGCTACACTCATTGAAATCAGGAACTTAGCGACATGATTTATTTGACACTGTAAAGTTTATCGACACCCCATTAAAAAAAACGGGCCCCGCAGGACCCGTTCAACTGGTTCGGCAAGCGGTTTTACTCGACCGCCTTCACCATATCTTCAATGACTTTCTTGGCATCGCCAAACACCATCATGGTGTTGGCCTGGTAGAACAGGTCATTGTCCAGGCCCGCGTAGCCGGACGCCATCGAACGTTTATTGACGATAATGGACTTGGCTTTGTACGCTTCCAGGATCGGCATGCCGGCGATTGGCGACTTCGGATCTTTCGCGGCGGGATTGACGACGTCATTGGCGCCCAGCACCAGCACCACGTCGGTCTGGCCGAATTCGCCGTTGATGTCTTCCATCTCGAACACCTGGTCATAAGGTACTTCGGCTTCCGCCAGCAGCACGTTCATGTGGCCCGGCATGCGGCCCGCCACCGGGTGGATCGCGTACTTCACGGACACGCCCTTGTGGGTCAGCTTTTCCACCAGTTCTTTCAACGAGTGCTGCGCGCGGGCCACCGCCAGGCCATAGCCTGGAACAATGATGACCGACTCCGCGTTGGCCATGATGAACGCCGCATCGTCGGCCGAGCCGGATTTCACCGGACGGGCCGCCTGCGCCGCGCCACCCGACGCAGCGGCCGCCGCGTCGCCGCCGAAGCCGCCCAGGATCACGTTGAAGAACGAACGGTTCATCGCCTTGCACATGATGTACGACAGGATCGCACCGGAAGACCCGACCAGCGAACCGGCAATGATCAGCATCGAATTGTTCAGCGAGAAGCCGATGCCGGCCGCCGCCCAGCCCGAATACGAGTTCAGCATCGACACCACCACCGGCATGTCGGCGCCGCCGATCGGGATGATGATCAAGACGCCCAGCACGAAGGCAATCGCCGTCATGATCAGGAACGGGGTCCAGGCCGGCGCGATACCGCCGGCGAACACGAACATCAAGCCCAGGCCCACCATCACAATCGCCAGCAGCAGGTTCAGCATGTGCTGGCCGGCGAACACCACCGGCGCGCCCTGGAACAGGCGGAACTTGTATTTACCGGCCAGCTTGCCGAACGCAATCACTGAACCAGAGAACGTGATGGCGCCAACGAAGGTTCCGATGAACAATTCGATCCGGTTACCCATCGGCAGCGCGCCGTCGGCTGCGGCAATGCCGAACGCCTGTGGCTCCGACACGGCCGCCACCGCGATACACACCGCCGCCAGACCGATCAACGAGTGCATCGCCGCGACCAGTTCCGGCATCTTCGTCATTTCGACTTTTTTGGCCAGGGTGGCGCCGATACCGCCGCCCACGATGACGCCTAACGCGACCAGGCCGAAGCCCATGCCACCGGTCGACGAGGCCGCTTCCGCCTGCAATTTGAGGATCAGCGCCAGCGTGGTGACCACCGCGATCGCCATACCGATCATGCCGAAGGCATTACCCTGGCGCGCATTGGCGGGCGAAGACAAGCCTTTCAGTGCCTGGATGAAGCAAACCGATGCCACCAGGTACAGCAGGGTAACGAGATTCCAGCTGATGAAACTCATGCCTTGTTCCCCTTGTCTTTTTTCTTGAACATTTCCAGCATGCGCTGTGTCACGAGGAATCCGCCGAACACGTTGACGGCGGCCAGCGCCACCGCCACCGTGCCGGCGATCTGGCCAACTTTACCCTGCGTCAGCGCGGCCGCCAGCATGGCGCCCACGATGATGATCGCGGAAATCGCATTGGTCACCGCCATCAGCGGCGTGTGCAGCGCGGGCGTCACGGTCCACACCACGTGGTAACCCACGTAGATGGCCAGCACAAAAATGATGAGATTGATAATGGTGTGACTGACTTCCATGTCGCTTCCCCTTATTTGCGCAGCACTTCACCGCCGAAGGCGATCAAGGTGGCTTTGATGATTTCGTCTTCCCGGTCAATCACGAGCTTGTCTTCCTTGTCGATGACCAGCTTCAGGAAGTCCAGCACGTTGCGCGCATACAGCGCGGACGCGTCGGCCGCCACCAGGCACGCCAGGTCCGGCTCGCCAATAATGTGCACGCCGTGTTTGGTGACGGTCTTGCCCGCTTCCGTCAGCGGGCAGTTGCCGCCCTGCCCGGCCGCCAGGTCGACAATCACGGAACCGGGCTTCATGGCTTTGACGGTCTCTTCGGAAATCAGCACTGGGGCTTTGCGACCCGGGATCAGCGCGGTGGTGATGATGATGTCGGCCACTTTGGCGCGCTCATGCACCAGTTCGGCCTGGCGCTTCATCCACTCGGCCGGCATGGGACGGGCATAGCCGCCGACGCCCTTGGCGATTTCCTTTTCCTCGTCGGTCAGATACGGCACGTCGATGAACTTTGCACCCAGCGACTCGACCTGTTCCTTGACCGGCGGACGCACGTCGGACGCTTCAATCACGGCGCCCAGGCGCTTCGCGGTCGCAATCGCCTGCAAACCGGCCACGCCGACGCCCATGATCAACACGCGGGCCGCTTTCACGGTACCGGCCGCCGTCATCAGCATCGGCATGAAGCGCTGGTAGGTGTTGGCCGCCATCATGACCGCTTTGTAGCCGGCGATATTGGCCTGCGACGACAGCACGTCCATCGATTGCGCGCGGGTGATGCGGGGCGCCGCTTCCAGCGCAAACGCGGTCAGGCCGGCTTGCGCCATCAAGCCGGTGTTCTCCGCATCGAACGGGTTCAGCATGCCGATGACGACCGTACCGGGCTTGATTTGGGCCCGCTCCGCGTCGTTCGGCGCACGCACCTTGAGCACCATGTCCGCGCCCAACGCGTCTTGCGCCGACACGATGGTGGCGCCCGCCGCCACGTAAGCGTCATCGGTAATCGATGCCTGCAAGCCCGCGCCCGACTGCACCAGCAACTGGTGTTTCGCGGCGAGCTTCTTCACGGTTTCGGGCGTTGCCGCCACCCGTGTTTCTCCCGGCCTTGTTTCGGCCGGTATGCCTATCCTCATAAAACCTCCGGTGATGTCGAATATGAAAATTATTAAAATTATGGATGTTAAAAGTTGCAAAAGTATGACGTTCTGCTAAGACCATAACATGAAATTTATGAAAGTTACCCCTTTTTAGAGGGCAATCACCATATTCTGTCGCGCATGACCAACCACCTGTTTCATAGCGTGAAAGCAATATCTCACTTCGTGCAATTAACCGGTTTTAATAGAAGATACAGTCAAATTCGATGCCAATCCTCGTCCGTTAAGACGTGATGTCACATTTACATCGGAAAGCCGCAGCTTTTCGGAGCATCGTTCCCGGAACACGATAGAATGACGGCTCTTTCATGGACGACCCTATGCCGCGAACCTGGAAACCCTCTGTCACTGTTGCCGCCATCATTGAAAAAGATGGCAAGTTTTTGCTGATCGAAGAAGAAACCAGCGAAGGCATCCGCCTCAACCAGCCTGCCGGCCACCTGGATCCGCATGAATCGCTGGAACAGGCCGTGGTGCGCGAGGCGCTGGAAGAGACCGCGCATGAATTCACGCCGACCGGTCTGGTCGGCATGTATATGTCGCGCTACCGTTCAGTCCGCACGGGCCAGGCGGTGACGTATTTGCGATTTGCCTTTTGCGGCGAAGTGGGCGCCAAGCTGGACCGCCCGCTCGATGACGGCATTTTGCGCACCCTGTGGCTGACACGCGACGAAATCGCCGAATGCCCGGAGCGTCACCGCAGCCCGCTGCTGTTGACGTGTATCGACGAATACTTGGCTGGCAAGCGCGCACCGCTCGACCTGCTGCACACGCATGCGTCGGTGTTCGGCGAGATTTAAGACGAATTAAGAGTCATTAAGAGTAAATAATAGGAATTAGTACAATGAGCAAGAAACGTGTCGTGATCGGGATGTCTGGCGGGGTCGATTCCTCGGTCTCGGCATGGCTGCTGAAAGAACAAGGCTATGAAGTGATCGGCCTGTTCATGAAGAACTGGGAAGACGACGACGATTCCGAATACTGTTCGACCCGCCAGGACTGGATCGACGCGGCCAGCGTGGCCGACGTGGTCGGTGTGGACATCGAAGCCGTCAACTTTGCCGCCGAATATAAAGACCGCGTGTTCGCCGAATTCCTGCGCGAATACCAGGCCGGCCGCACGCCGAATCCGGACGTGCTGTGCAACGCGGAAATCAAGTTCAAGGCCTTCCTCGACCATGCGATGCATCTCGGCGCGGACTTGATCGCCACCGGCCACTATGCGCGGGTGCGTCAGAATGACATGTCGGGCAAGTTCGAATTGCTGAAAGCGCTCGACCATACCAAGGATCAAAGTTATTTCCTGCACCGCCTGAATCAGGCGCAGCTGTCGAAAACCTTGTTCCCGCTCGGTGAAATCCCGAAAACCGAGGTGCGCAAGATTGCCGAACAACTCAAGCTGCCGAACGCGGCGAAAAAGGATTCGACCGGCATTTGCTTCATCGGCGAGCGTCCGTTCCGGGAATTCCTGAACCGTTACCTGTCGCACCAGCCCGGCCCGATGAAAACGCCGGACGGCAAGGTTGTCGGCCAGCATATCGGCCTGTCGTTCTATACGCTGGGCCAGCGCAAAGGCATCGGCATCGGTGGCGTGAAGTCGTACCAGAACGCCGATGGCAGCAGCGACGCGTGGTATGTGGCGCGCAAGGATGTGGCCAGCAATACGCTGTGGGTGGTGCAGGGCCATGACCATCCGTGGCTGCTGTCGCCAGGCTTGCAAGCGGGCCAGGCCAGTTGGGTGGCGGGCGAGGCGCCGGCCGCCGGCCGCCTGTCAGCCAAGACCCGCTACCGCCAGGCCGACGTGCCGTGCGACGTGGCGGCGGACGGCTTGCTCCATTTCTCGCTGGCGTTCCCGGATGCCCAGTGGGCGGTGACGCCGGGCCAGTCGGCCGTGCTGTATGACGGCGACGTGTGCCTGGGCGGCGGGATTATTGCGTAACCCTGAATCGTAGGATCAGGCAGCGCCATTGTCGGCGCTGCCAGCGGCCCCCGCCTGCAGTTCGGCCTGCGCCTTTTGCTGACGCTTGACCGTGGTAATAATGGTGCTACGGATGGTTTTCAGCACGGTGCCGGCATTGAACGGCTTGACGATAAAGCCGATAAAGCCCATGGCGTGGGCTTTTTGCACGGTCGGCGCGTCGAATTCGCTGGACACCATGAACAGCATGGCCTTGGGCCAGCCTTTGCGGACTTCGGCGATCGCCGCCTCATCCGCCTCCACCACATCACGCGCAATGCACACGATTTGCGGATTATGCTTCACCATCAGCGCGATGGTGCTGGCGCCCGTGTGTCCCTGCCCCACCACGTCATAGCTGCCATCCGTCAGTACGGTATTGAGCAAGCCGCGCGCCACCGCACTGGTATCAATAATGACCGCCTTTAACATCTCATCCCCTGTGTATTTTTAGTTATGTTGCCAGGCCAGCATGTTCCAGCTGACGCCGACTTTGACATCGGTTTTCAGTTGCACCAATTGACGCGACAGATACAGCATGTCACGTTCTTTGCGTAAGGTTTCACCCAGCGTATCTTTCAATATACCAGCCCCAGCCATAATCGCATCCAGGGTGCCGTATGTACGCAACAGCCTGGCAGCGGTTTTTTGACCCACGCGCGACACGCCGGGGATGCTGTCGGTGGCGTCGCCCATCAGCGCCAGCAAATCCGGCAACTGTTCCGGCGGCACGCCCCATTTGTTTTCCACCCAGGCCGCATCGTGCCATTCGCCCTTGAAGTGATCCCAAACCAGCGCGCCATCGGCGATCAGGCAGTGCAAATCCTTGTCGGTGCTGGCGACCACCGCATCGCCGCGCCCTTCGTGCAGCCAGCGCATGACGGCGGTGCCGATCACGTCATCGGCTTCGACCCCGGGCAGTGACACCGGCTGCAAGCCGATCTTTTCCAACGACGCATAAAACCCGGGCAAGGCGGCGCGCAGCGGCTCGGGCATCGGCGCCCGCCCCTCGCGATAGCCTTCATACAGGTCGTGGCGCCAGGTGCGGCCGCCGAAATCAAAGGCGGGCAGCACGTGGCTCGGCTCGTGGCCGTTGATCAAATGGCGGAACGACGACAGCGCATGGCGCAGCGCGATGTCCGCCTTTACATCCGAATCCGGTTCGGGACTGGCTTCATACACGCGGCGCACAATGTTCAGGCCGTCGATGGCGAGGAGTCTGGACATGGTGGAATACAAATGTTACCGATCCGGTATTGTAACCGCCGATCCCCGAACCGCTGTTCAACACGAACAAGGAGGCTGGATTAGCGCTGCGCGCGTCATCCGGCCAGCATCGCCGCGCCGCTGGCCGGATGACGCCTTCGGCTAATCCGGCTTACTTCAGCAATTCATACGGCCCGCCAGCCTTGAGCGCCTTCTTGTACGCCGGCCGCGCATGGATGCGCTTGAGGAACGCCGTCAGCTTCGGCCGTTCCTCGGCCAGTCCGCCGCGCGCCGCTGCCGCTTCCAACGGGAA
>JAIENA010000280.1 GCA_019751755.1 Burkholderiaceae bacterium
GTACAGCAGGAATATAATTAGCACAAATTCAATAACTTACAATGATGCTGGTGTATACACATTTGCTTCAGTTGACGCGCGGTGAGCGCGTCGCTGCATTGATGACGCTGTCGTGCTCACTACGCTGTAGAGAGGCCATTGCCTGCCACTGTCGTGCTTTATCGAAGCAGGTTTGAGCCCAGGCGACGTTCCCTTCTTTTTCTGCTGCCTCGCCGTCCGCCAACCACTGAAAGGCCCGTATTTCAGCATCTGATAGATGCCGTGCGCTAACGGTGTTCAAGGTGTCCGCAGTACTGCTTTGGCGCCGCTCTGCGCTCAGCATACTGACCCACTTCCGGGCGATCTCGACACCACTCTTCTCCACTTCGACATATCCTTCGGCACGGTCACCTGGACGCAACTCTGGGAGTGGCAGTCGGCCGTTTTAGCTCCAGCAGCGCTGGGGGTGTAGGCGTCAGGCCCCAACCATCGTACGATTTGCCAAGGTCACGCCAAATCGGCATAGGGGGTGGCTAGTATAGCCAGCCAATCCCCTGCCACACCACCCGGCATGCGGATCCGCACCGGGCGGTTCGAGAAGTTGAGGTCAGGAAAGGCGAGGCACACCCAATCGGTCGAAGTAGCCAATCGTGAGTACTGTTTTCAGCAGCCTGTCGCTATTGCGCCACCAGCGGCGGCTATTTGCCGCCACCTGTTTGGCTACCGACGGATACGCCCCCAGTTTCAGTAATTCCCGATACATGGTGCTTCCGCGCTTCCAGTGCTTGAGCTGGATAGCCCGTAGCCTGTGACGCATCCATTCATCGAGCGTACGCCACACCTTGGGCGTTTGCGCCAATTGGAAATACCCTTTCCATCCCAGTATGTAGGAACGCAGCGTTGACACCACATCGGCCATGCTTCGACCACCGCAACGGCGGGTCAGTTCCCGGATGCGTTGCTTAAACGCCGGCAGTGGCTTGTCGGCCACCCCGCGTTTCACTTCGCCCCCACGCGCCACCCACAGGCTGTAACCGAGGAATTTGCGGCCAAAGACGCTGGCCACGGCACTTTTGCCTTCATTGACCACGAGGTGCAACTTGGCATAACAGCGCCGCAACAACGCCATCACCCGCTCGCCGGCCTTCCGACTGCGCACATACACATTGCAGTCGTCAGCGTAACGCGCGAAGCAATGGCCGCGCCGTTCCAGTTCCTTGTCCACTTCATCGAGCATCACGTTGCCAAGTAACGGACTGAGCGGGCCCCCTTGGGGTGCCCCATCAGTTCGCCCCAAGACAACGCCATGGTCCATGATGCCGCTGTTCAGATACGCCCGGATCAGCCGGATCACACCGGCGTCATCGATAC
Source organism: Burkholderiaceae bacterium (assembly GCA_019751755.1). GTDB lineage: Bacteria > Pseudomonadota > Gammaproteobacteria > Burkholderiales > Burkholderiaceae_D > Rugamonas. The sequence continues at coordinate 1,351 of JAIENA010000280.1, forward strand.
GTTTCCTTAGGCGGTCAATCAGGATGTCATGGTTGATCCGGTCGAAAAATTTCGACAAGTCAACATCCACCACGACCCGCAGCCCGGACTGCACGTACGCTTGCGCGGCTAATACCGCATCCTGCGCACGTCGCCCCGGACGGAAGCCGTAGCTATGCTCGCTGAAAGTGGGATCAAGTATTGGTTGCAGCACTTGCAGCAGTGCTTGCTGGATCAGGCGATCCGTCACCGTCGGAATGCCAAGCTCGCGCTCGCCACCGTCGGGTTTGGGGATCGTCACCCGACGTACCGGGCTTGGCCGGTACGTCCCTGCCATTAGTTGTTCGCGTATGCCCGGCCACGCTGTCGCCAGATGGCGCGATGTCTGGTCAATATCCAGACCATCGATGCCAGCCGCTCCCTTGTTAGCGCGGACACGCTTGAACGCCCGCCGCAGGTTCTCTGTTGTCAGCGCTGCGGCAAGCAGCGCTGTTCCCGTGTCTCCGGTGGCATGCCGCGGGCAGTTTGCTTCGCCGCTGAAAGCATCAAGCAAGGCTTCACCTTGCCCTACGGCCTCCCGCCCCGCTTGTGCGGGCATCTGACGCATGGCTTGCTGCATCGGCATATCGGATTCACTCCTTCTCGTTCGGTCCTTCGCTGGCGGAGTCGGGCCTTACCGGCGCTACCTCCAGCTACTATGACCTCTGCTGAGACCCCGTTCCGGCTCTCACCGTCGCCCTTTCAGGCATAAGGCGGGGCGTCCCCAGGTAAGAGCCGCACTCCTTCATCACACAACCGCCGCATCTACGCCGCCGCTCCTTGACCACAAGAGCTTCACGGTGCTTTGCCCGCTCGCCCTGATTGGCAGCGCCTAATATGTGGTTCGTGTTCCTCGGCTCATGATTTATGTTCCACGCTTCCTTCCCACGCTCGGTTACCCTCACGCAGTTGCGCTTCACTTCGCTCACTGTGGTCAGCTCGCGGCGGGACTTGCACCCGCAGGAGTGCGCCCATGCTGGGCGCACAAAGACAAAACCCGCCAGAAGGCGGGTTTTGCTTGCATAAGGTCAAACTCAGGAGGCTCTTAACCGTCGCAGTGGCCGGTCCTGTCCGGTGATCCACCACCAATGTAGATCCATTTTAATCAAATTCGCTACACGTGGCAATAGCATTTGCTAAAACGGGTCAAGCGGCAGGAGCTGGGCTTTTATCGGAAAACATGTCCTGCAGGTCACTCAAGGTCATTTTTTCCATGGCAGCCAGTTGTTCATAAAACCAGAGCTCAGATTTCAATGAAATCAGTTCCTGCGCCTGCTCAATCAATTGCTGGTCTTGTTGTTTAATCTTCGCCTGCTCACCTGGCTGCGCCTGGAGGGCTGCTACGGCCCCATCCGCGGCGACGCCGTACAAAATCGCCGCTTTGAGGTCATCGCGCAACGTGCCGCTGATCTTGTTTCGGAACACCGTATCGCGCACTAACTTCGTTGGCGCGATACGCACTGTCGGTGCGATGATCCGGCTGGCCGTGACGGTCTGGATCATCTTGCAGACGGCCCAACTTGGCTTTTGGTAGTAGGCCATGTTACTCAGCGCCGTGGTCACTTCGACCATCGAGTTATCCGTGCCAGTCGGCGCGCGCGAGGAAATGGGAATCACCTGAACGAGTTCATCCCTGCCGCGATGAACCTGGATGACCACCGCAAGCCGCCGTTTTGGCATGCTCAGAGACTGTATCGTGTCGACGTAGCGTTTCGTGCTGCGTATGTCGCCATTCTCCTTACCAACCAACATCGGGTGGCCGAACTCGACCTCGACAATGGACCATGGGTGCAGCACGTGACGTGCGGTGTCTCTCCGCGCGGCTAGAATGTTTTTCAGATAGAACTGCTTCGGAATTTGATCGCGCCAACGCAAGGTCACGACATAGGTCCGCTCGGCCGCCGCTATGTCCTCAACAACCTGCAGCACCTCCCAACGATAAGCGTCATGTCCGGCAAATTTTTTCGTGAAAAAAATCGGATCGTTTGGCCGGGGCACGCCGGGCAGTAATACCTCATCGATGTCCCTGTGCGATTCGCTGCCCAACGGCACGTGCGTGATCGCGCCGGTGGCGGGATCGATTTGTTCTTCGAGGTATGTAACAACAATCATGTGGCTTCGGCCTAAGGTGGATAACGGATGAGGTAGCCCGCTCCATTGTAGTGGCAAGCCACTAGGCAGCCAAGGTCCGTTATCGACGCATTAGCCGATGTGCGGTGGTGCCGGTCACCTGCCCGTTGTTGAGAGAGTCACCCGTCACTTATTCAGGACCGCACAACGTCCTGCGACAGGCGCCGCGCTTCGCTGTGCATGTAACGCGAAGTCGTGGCGGCCGAAGCGTGCCCTGTCGCCAGCATCTCGACATCGAGCGGTGTGCCGACCGCCAACGAATGCGGGATGCCGGTGTGGCGAATCCAGAGCGCGCTGGCCCGCAGCAGTTGGGCGGCACCATTCGGATCGTCGACCGCGAGCAGCCGGCGCAGCGCGCAAAAAATTCGATCACCTGGTTGTATAGGGTTGGCGCGCTGATGCCGACATCGGCGTCGACATGCCGAGCGCGTTCTCGGCGCCCAAGCGGCGCTCACCGCATCGGTGACCTGGCCCAGCAGGAACATGTGCGCGTTGCGTGGGAAATTTATTGGGCCCGTCATACCGCGCTTGTACAGGTACGATACGCTGCTGGCCCAGCGGTATTTAGAGTTCTTTACCGCCCTTGCCGAGCATGTTAAGAACCTAGCCTTGCACCGCGGGCTGATCGGTGGTGGTCGGCAGCCGCAGCGCACCCCGATCAGTTCTGCGCGCCGTAGCCGGGCCGCGTAAACCAGCTGCAGCGCCACATTCAGGCGCAGGTTGGCCGCCATCGGCGGCAGTGCCGCCAGTTCGGCGCAGACAAAACGCCACTGATCCTGGGTCAGGTTGCACCCGGGCCCAGCCGGCCGCAGCGGCGCAAATTTCGAAAATCAATGCTCTCGTTTCAGCCGCTTAGAAATCTGCACTGATACAAGTTCCGCAGTGGTATGGGTTACTTGCGGTCCACCGTCCGTCACGCCATTCCTTATCGGTGCAGATCTGAGTCCCAAGTCCTCCTCCGCCCGGGATGGCAACGCAGATTGTTTCAGTATGCTTGCCTGATGAATTTGAAGTTGACCATTGATCGGTACATCCTGCTTCCGTGCGCTGTTCCGGTGTGTTCGGCAAGGATATTACGACGACATCGTTGAGGCTTACTTCTACTTTACTACCCCATCTATCGAAGAATTTTTGACTTCCGTATGCAGTCAATTTCACCCCAATGGAATCAGGGCGAGCATGAGTGATCCGCCACTCAGCATCGCCTCGCTTTGAAACCTGAACAAGGTTATATCTGCAGTATTCAAACTTCGTCCCTGCAGGTATCTCGACCATGGGCTGAGGAGCAATAATGCCGGATTTTTTTTGAGCTATTTTCGGTTTACGACGAAAATACCCATCCAAAAATACCAGCATTGGCTGAGTTGCTGCTTCTGGTTGAATTGAAGTGACCTCACAGCCTTGTTGGTCCCAATTCACGTCACATGTCCAGCTAACGTCGGATTGACGGAGTGTGACATACTCTACGCCTTTTGATCCCAAAGGAATACGGGGCACCTGGTTCCAATAATCAGTCCAAGATTCGAGCGTTGAAGAATCAGGGCTTTGCGCACCTGACAATGATTTCTTCACATCCGAATTTTGCTTTTTTATTTCGGAAAAGATCTTTGCTCCCTTACTACGGGTGATGGTTGTGTGGGCCGGATTGTAATTTATGACCCACGCCCAAGTTGCCAACGCTACGAAAAGACCTAATAGCACGGTAGCCAGTATCAAGACACTCTTTTTAGATGTTAAACGGCGCAGAGAATCCGTCTTGTGCTGGAGATCGGCTTTCATTTAACTGCCTTTATGGACACTTTTGCGTTTAGTTAGTATACGAATGTCGTCGTTGAATGTGATTTTTAAAGCACATCGGTTGGGTAATAGCCCTTACGCGGCGAAAAATCATTAATGCAGTCGCGCAAAAACGCGACACGCCTCTCCATATCATAGTAGCGGTCGCTTTTGCTGCCATTAGGAAGCTTCGCCAATTGCCCGCGCCAGTATTCGTACCCGTCACGCATCCGCGCCATGATATGGTCATGCGGCGGCTTAAATTCGCTTCGCAGGCGTTGAAAGTGGACGCCCACCATTACGTAGGGACGCCGAATACCACTTCCGGACACCTTGTTCTGCGCGCTCCACAATGCATGTGCCAACGGCCGTCCAAAATATTCGTCGAGCACACCCATCGCTACTTCCTGGGCTTCGGAATCGGCAACTTCGATTAGCGTTCCGATGTACCCCCTGGCGCCACCAAACATGAACCGGCCGGCAAGCTCATGCCATGACACGCAGGCGTTATTGAAGATCAGTGGAAAGCTGTTCGCCCCAGTATTCATCGGGGTTGCAAGCAGGTTGCCATCGTGCATAGCCAAGGCAGCCGAACCGACAACCCGTACATTCTCCTCGCGCGAAGCAGGTTGGCGCCGCCCCAGAGGTTCCTTATAGAAGTCCAGCAACGCAGAGCCGACGGCGCGCATGCGCTGCTCCTTGTCTTCCCAAGGCACGCCGTCGATGGAAACGAATTTTTCGTAGGCTTTGACTTCAACCTTGTCGTCCCGGCCTGCGGCTGTCACTTGCAACGCGGTGTCCAACACCAACGTACGTTCAGTGCCACTTGCGTCCTTGAATACGTGAGTTTCCCGGTAGCCCTTCACGTCGCCACAATGCGTGGCGATAAACAGAAGGTCGTAAGGCAGCAGCTCCATCAGCATCGATACAGTACGGACACTGGCACGGTGCTGACGGAAGGCCATGATCAATGCCCCGCGATCGACCAGGCTTCGCCCAGCCTTGACCACTTCCGACGATTGAACCTGCCCGGGGTCAACCATCGCAACAAGGCGTAACGGTTTGGCATCGCCCAGGCTGGCCGCAACGCCATGAATAATGGATAACCCAAGATCAGGATAAATAAACAGGTGCGTCGTCGGCAGTTCCTGCAGCCCAAAGCCCCATGGCAGACCACTGGTAATGAAGGTCACCGACTGCACCCCGTCCAACTCGATGTCCCCCATCGATTCCCTAAGTAACGACGCAAGGTCCTCCAACTTACTAGTCGTGGATCCATGTTCGTCGGACTTTGCGCTATAGAAGCGGTCATTGGTGTCAACCACGAACCCTTCGTCCGGAGTTGGAATCAGCTGGAGACCAGCGCCGATGGCAAATGCGTAGTTGGCAGCAATGACCTGACTCAACTGGTTCTTGTCTTCACAAACCACAAGGTGGGTTGATACAGGAGGCACATGTCGCAATTCGGGTTCTTCCTCACTGAATGCGAGCTGCTTCTTTTCGCGCAGGGCAAGTAAGAGGCTTGGGCCAAGATTGTTCGGGTTTGCCGTGATAACGCCCCCCTTCTTGAGACGCAAACCCACGGCCCTCAGTTCGTCATCCGAAAGGTCTGCCACCGACCGAATAAATGAGTCCGGTACATGCCCCTTTAAACTCGCTCTAACGGCATCGGACACGCCAGCTACGATCAGTTTCTTGCTGCCAGTCTGTGCCAGAGCGTTGGTTCTCCTGATGACCTCACCTTTGGCATCACCGCGCGATAGCCGCGGCGCATCCATCACCGCCAAGTACTTCCCACGTTCGGACAAGGCAACGGAAAGTTGTGCTGCAAGTTGAGGGCAGTCGCACATGAGGACAGCACTATTAAATGTCGGGTTCTTCATTCGATTGCGAAAATTATTTTTGCTGGGGTCTGCAGTACCGGCACGGAATTGCTAAGTCAATGCGCACGACCGGTGGCGCATCATACAATTTGGGCACTTTGAAGGAGCCGTAAAAGATTGAATTCACCGTCAGCTTCAAACATTTCACGTACTGTCACCCCATCCCCATTCGGGATATCGAGATTGGCCTCCATTTTTAGGAGCATAAATTGCGCTGTGCGATTGTTGTCTTCGACGGCAATATGCAACGCACATCGATCGTCCAGCACCTGATCAGGATCGGCGCCCGCTTTGCCAAGGCCCTCGATGATGTCGCGGACGGCGGCGCCACTGTACTCGTCGTATAGCTGCTCCAGCTGCTTTTTTTTCGACGGCGACCGCGTGGACGATTTCTCGCCATGAGCAATCTGAAAGTACCGCTGACTCCAAGCCGGATTATTCCGTAACTCACCCGGGTGGTCACAGGAGGAACTACATACCGCCATGAGTGGGGTCTTCAAATAAGACGTCCCGGTCAAGGAAGGATCCGCGCCTTTGGTGAGGAGTAGACGAACCGCCTCCGCATTTCTCATCTCTGCCGACCTCAGAAGCGGCTCGCCATTGTCCACGTTTGGATTCGCTCCGTACTGGAGCAGCAGTTCAAGTGACCTGTTGTCGGCCTTGTCCGCTGCTGTGGTTAACGGCGATGCGTGCAACACACCTCCCCAGTTCGGATCGGCCCCCGCGTCCAACAACATGCAAAGGATCCGAAGCCGAGCAGCGCCCAGACAGGACATGGCGGAGATAAGCGGGACGTCATACCCATCCCCGGACGCAGACGCTCCTTGCTTCAACGCCTTGGCAACTGATTCAGGCAAATCCTGTTCAATAGCCCGCATGAGGCGCTGGTTCACGTTGTTGTTATTGCTCATCTCTGGACACCCACGTCAATATGTTCTTTACGCCAATCCTCGACAGTGCGGCAGCCATAGTTCACTTTCGCGCGCGAAAGTTGCGTGCCGACGGCAAAGCAACAGATACCCTCGAACAAGCCCAAACTCAGTAGGTATCGGCCCAGGGCCGATAACGGATGAGGTAGCGCGCTCCATTGTAGGGGCAAGCCATCAGGTAGGCCAAGCGCGTCGCCGCCGCCTTCCCCCTTCGCAACGGTACCGGTCACTTATTTAGGAACGCCCGGCTTTCTTGGAGCAAACGCCGCGCTTCACTGTGCATATAACGGGATGTGGTGGAGGCCGAGGCATGACCGGCCGCCAGCATCTCGACATCGAGCGGCGTGCCAGCCGCCAGAGAATGCGTGATGCCGGTGTGGCGCATCCAGTGCGTGCTGGCTTGCTGCAGGCGGGTGACGCCATCCGGATCGTCGGCCGCCAGCAGCTGGCCGCAGTAGGCAAAAAACCCCGTTACCTGGTCGTACAGCGTTTGCGCGCTAATGCCGGCATCGGTGTCGACAAAGCCCAGCGGGGTGGTGGCACCGGGGCGGCGGTTCACCGCGTCGGTGACCTGGCCCAGCAGGAATATATGGGCATTGCGCGGATGGTTGACCGGCCCCGTCACGCCGCGCGTGACCAGGTAGTCCACCAGCAGCGCGATATGCTGCTGGCCCAGCGGCACCTGGCGTTCTTTACCGCCCTTACCGCGCACGTTGAGTACCCATCCTTCTACCGCGGGTTCGTCAGCGGTGGCCGGCAGCCGCAGCACCTCCAGGTCGCCGCAGCGCGCCGCGATCAGTTCTGCGCGGCGAAGCCGGCCGGCGTAGAGCAGCTGCAGCGCCACGTTCAGGCGCAGGTTGGCCGAGGTCGGCGGCAGCGCGGCCAGCTGGCCGCACACGAAGCGCCATTGATCCTGCGTCAGGCTGCGGCCCGGGCCGGCCATACGCGGCGGCGCCGGCGGCTTGGTCACGCCAGTCCACGGCGTGCCGGTGAGATATCGCTGGTCGACCAGGAACTTATAAAAGGTCGCCAGCATGGTCAGCGCGCGGCGCCCGGCCGCTTCCGACAGCGGTCCCTCGAACGGGCGCCAGGCCGGGCCCCAGCGCGCCCGGCTGCGCGGGCCGCACCACGCCGGATCGGGATCGGCCAGGAATGCCCGGTAGGCGCAGGCGTCCTCGAACGTCATCGATGACATCGGTTTTTTGCATTTCAGGATGGCCCACAGCATGAAGCGCTCGCATTCGGTGCGGTAGGCGCGCGCCGTGGGAGCCAGGTGCTGCAGCCAGGCCAGCGGGTGATCGTCGTGGCGCAGGCCTTCGCCCGGCGCGTGCCGCAGCTGCTTTTCGCGCAGGAACGCCAGCAGCGCCTCGTAATCGGTGTTGGCGCGCAGCTGGCATTGTGAGCGCGGCGCGCGGTACTGGCCGGCGCTGCCATCGTATTCGGACGGCACCACAAATTTTTCCAGCGGCACCAAGGCCGTGGCCGGCGCCAGGACCAGGCGCCGCTGCGCCGGCGTCAAGTGCGACGGCGCCGCCAGCACATGCGGCCCGATCGCCAGGCCGGTGGACGGGGCGAAGGCGCGCATCAGCGAAACGATGTGCGCGGCCTTGCCGGCGCCGATCGCCGCCACCGGTGTATACCAACGAAGCCCGACGCCATTGATGCGCTCGACCAGGTGGCGCAGCGTCGGCATGCCGGCCGCCTCCAGGCGCGCCGCCAGCTCGGGCCGCATCCACGCGCGCACGCCGTCATCGGCGTGCGGGGATTCGGCGGCCAGCCGTTCCAGCCACGTCAGCGCCTCCAGTTGGCGCCGCAGCAGGCGCACACTGCGCTTTTCCTGCGCGCTGGCCTGCCCATAGGCAGCCGTGTAGGCTTCGATCTGCTCTTCGTACGAAAACCCATCCCAGCCATGTTGTGCCACGAATTCGTCGAACGGCGGCGCCACCGGGCCGTCCGGTTCGACAATGATGCTCAGGTCGATGCGCACCAGGTGCGCCACGCTGTGCCGGCCGTGGCGGTGGGCGGCGGCCGCCAGCGCATCGCGTAACCAGCCCACGGTGCGCTTGATGACGCGCAAGTCGCTGCGCGTGCCCTCAGTCGCCAGATAGCGGTTCCAGATCTCGCGCAGGTCCAGCCCTTGGATATAGGCGCGCATGAAGGCGAAATGGCCGACGTGCAGCTTGCGCACCGCGGTGTCCGCGTGGGGGAGGTGTTGTGCCATGGGTCAGCGGGCGACCAAGCCGCAAACAAAATACCGGTTGTGGTGGGGATCGCCGCGGCGGCGCGGGTGCTCCTCGTCGCTGACCTGGCGCACCAGCTGCAGCGACGCCAGCATGGCGGTGGCGGTACTGATTTCCTCGCGTCGCAGTCCGGCGTAGTGGCCGATCTTGTCGTAGCCGATCGCGGCAAAGTTCGTGTGCCGGTCGCGGAACGCCAGGATCAGCATGTACACCTTCAGCGCATGCAGCGATTCGCGGCGGCGGATCTGGTCAATGAACACCTGCAGGCGGGCCAGATGCTGCTGGCGTTGCAGCAGGTGGGACTGCGGCAGCATGCACCAGCTGCCGTTGTGCTCGATGCCGTTGAGGGTGTACAGGTTGCGCCGGCCGTCGCGGGTGAAACCGATGGCCTCGACCATCAGCAGCAGCTGCAGGCCGTCCGCGATCAGCTTGCGCGACAACGGCACCATGGCCTGCAGCTGCTCATAGGTGGCCGCCACCTGGTTGTTCTGGCGCAGGCCGTGATGGCGCTGCGCCTGGTTGGCGATCACGGCCAGCGCGAACAGCAGCAGCAGCGCCGCGGTGGCGGCGCCCTTGTGCTGCCGCCACTGCAGCATGATCAGCCCGCCTTTGGCGAGCAGCCCCTCGCCCAATCCGTCCAGATCGACCGGGACAAAGCCGGGCGGCACCGTCCCGTCCGTGGGTTCGGTAAAGCGCGGCCGCCGCACCCAGGCCGACGGCATGAGGGCAAACGCGCCGGCGCTCATGGGCGGCCTCCGCGTTTCAGGGCCAGCGCCACGACATACAGGGCAAAGCCCACTACGCCCAGCACCGCCACCAGGGCGATGAACATTTGCGTGGCAGGGTCCTTGATGGCAGTGAGCATATCAAACAGTTTATTGGCGGTATCCATGTGCGACTTCCTTTCTTGATGATTCATGGAAATCGCATTTTGGCGGATTGAATCAGCGCTTTCTAGAAAGGGTTCCATTTTTGACAGTTACCAATTTGAAAGGTTTTCTATAAAAATCAATGTTTTATGGAAAAAATAATTAGTTCAAATGGGAAATCAATTAGTTCACGAAACCACGGCTTCATGCGGGTTGCCCGGCTGCGCCTTATTGCCAAATCCATAACCAAAAACCCCCGAATTAGTTCACGAGACGGGGCGAGGGACTTGGCGGTGCGGCGCGCCTGCGGCCTGCGGCGCACCGACCGTGTCAACTGGAATCCCCTGCCAAATCAATATCTTAACCGAGAGCTGTCCAAAAGTGGGGGAGATGACATCATTTTTTATGGTCGTTGATAATGGGCAATTATCAACGACCTGAAATCAGCAAATTTGCGCATCCAACGCTCGCACTTGAGCATGGAGTAAGGCGACACAAAGTTCTACCCCGTAGCGACACAAAGTTCTACCATCCTGCTCCATGGCATGCTATCCCAAAGTAAGGCGACACAAAGTTCTACCCCGTAGCGACACAAAGTTCTACCATCCTGCTCCATGGCATGCTATCCCAATGC
>JAIENA010000315.1 GCA_019751755.1 Burkholderiaceae bacterium
CTCAACGCGCCAAGGCCCGTAGAAATCCAGTATCCCCACAAAACAGCCGCTCTGGCTCGGAAAAATATACCGCGAATGCAGCAAGAACCCGTACAACAATCCCAGGTCTCGACCAATCCAGCTCCGGTCGTGCAAGCCGGCATTCCCACGGCTCAGGCCTTCAAATCCCTGGATGCAGAAGCTCTACTGGCTAACATGCCACAGGATTCTGCCGAGCAGATCGTTGCAGAGTGGCGCCAGGCTCGGGACGAGGTCAAGAAAGGACCGCCCAAGCCAAGCTCTATCGCCACATACCACGAGAACTCTCGCACGCTCGAGATCAAGTATTCCCACGAGGTGAATTCCGAGGACGGAATACTGAACCCCGTGGATATAATCCGAAGATTATTCCTGCATTCCGCGAGTATAAGCCCAGCCACATGGCGTCTATACCGCTCAGGCTTCCTCTACACGATGGACGAGCGAGCCCAACATTTCGCCCTCAAGGGGCAGCCACAGCCGACGCTCATCCGGGCGCTCGCTGCGCTGATCGTCGTGTCCGCCAAGCCATATGGCGCGGGCCGTCCGCCTACTGCCCGCGCTGCGCGCGACAAGTCGATCCCGGCCAAGCAATTCGACAAAATCATTACCCATCTGGCGACCGCATATTCCGAGCGGAACCAATGGGCGCGCCGATCGCAATCGTTCGCGATGGCCACCATCGCAACTGGCTTACGGCCAACGGAGTGGGTGAACGCAGTAATCAGGCCGGCCCTGGCCTCGGAAGTGCCTCTCGGTGAGACGGAAGCCGGCTGGCTCGCGGTGGTCGTGGATACGGCCAAGAGAAAGGCGGGTGAGCCTGACTGGGAGCGCACCATCGTGGTCGAGCCTGGGGTGTACCAGATCCACGTTCGTCAGCATTATGAGGAAATCCAGGCCGCCCTTGCTTCGCGCGCTGACGCACATGATGCTGCTAAAGGCTACTCCCGGCGTTGCTCAACGGCACTCGGCCGGGCATGCAAAGAGCTTTGGCCGACAGGCGTGCGAGGCAAGAGCCCCATTCGCATTACCCTCTATTCGCTTCGCCACCAGGCACGCGCCAATGTCGCGGCGGCTTACGGCGCCTTCGTTGCCGCAGCGATGATGGGGCACTCGCCTTGGATGGGGAAAAACTGGTACACCGGGAAGCATCGCGCCAACTCGTATAGCGGTCCGCGCAAAGTCCGCAATGCGGGTATCCCGGTGGCCCTACCTGGACATGACGTCCTAGCCAAAGCAGCGCAGTTCGAACAGAACCCAGCGCTACTGAAACTCCTGGCGGCGCCAGACGACGAGATTGAAGCAGAGCGCTTTTAAGCGTGAAACAATAATAAGATCGCTTGAATAAATAATAGCCTTATCTTTCAAATAGATAAGGCTATTATTCGAGCAAAAAACGGAGGAAAACGGTGATTGTTCCACGGTTTTTTAACGAGTTTCACGGCATGGAGCCATCGACTGTACCATATGGTATATTTTTCGTACCTTACGGTTAGAACATCATGATCCACTACGCTCCAGCCCTTATCGCCTCTTTCCCATGGTTGACCGAAATCGAAGCCGCCGGCGTTGTCCATCTGCTCGGCGACGTTGATTCAAGCACCTCGGCTGCTGACCAGATGGCGAAAATTGCAGCGGTGCTCGAGAACGCTGGATTGCCACCCACGTCGACGCTACTTCTCAATCTAGCCGGTCGAGGATCAAAAGCCACCGCAGTCGAAATCGCACGCAGTACCGCTCGAGCACGTTTCGAACGTGCGAGAAGCTTAAGCTCCCCGATTCAAGAAACGGCGCTTGTGGCATTAGGAGCGGCGACGGCGCCCGCTTTAAACGAAACACAGGTCCGCGACGTGGCCCATGCCGCAGTCGAGGCAATGCTGGCGATGATGCCCGGCACTTTCGCAAGCGGTGCTGGGGACGACCGTGTTCTCAAGCTGCTTGAAGGGCTCTCCGGTGAGGTGCTTTGGTTGAGGTCAACGATCGACACCGAACGCCAGTTGCGACGGTACCGCGAGGCGCACGGCCCGCTCCCGGAGTACCAGGTCTCTCAAGGTCCTACCACAACCGTGGAACGTCGAGACGTCGTCCAACAACTCGCGCATTCCCTCGAGCGGCAGCGCTTCGGTACACACGTTGGACCGATCGACAGCGCCGATGGAGCCGAAGAGTAGGCGGGTGTGCAACCACGCCGGCGAAAGCCTTCCAGAATGGCAGGAAAAGCCATCCTGGAAAGGCATATATGAAACAGACACACTCGGTAAGTAAGATCCCTCAATTTTCCACGCTGACCCGCGAACAGGGCGGAGTGGTCGTCTCCCAAGGTAAAAATCTCAAGGTCGTTGCTCGAGCTGGGTCAGGCAAAACGAAGGTGGCAATGGCCTACACGGCGGCGCGCCCGAAGGCACGGGGCCTGTATCTGGCTTTCGGCAAGCCGACGCAGCTCGAAGCAAGCAGCCGGCTGCGCTCCCTCGGCGTGAATACTGAAGCACGGACCAGCCATAGCCTCGCTTGGGACGGCTTCGGTGCCAAGCTCAAGGCGGCGTGCAAGCTGTCGTCCAACGGCTCACTTCGTACCGGTACGACCGCGCAACTGCTCAGCGTGAACTGGGCGATCGCCAAGGCCGTCAACGAGACGGTGAAGAACTACATGTGCAGCGCTGATAAACTGGTGTCGGAAAAACACTTGCCTGATGAGCGTGACTGCCCCATCGTGCGCACGGCGGCTGGTATGGTGATGGACAATGCGTCGAAGTTCTGGACGCGCCTCACCGACCTGAACGACCAGGAAGCTCAAGCGGTACAGGACGTCTATATCAAGCAGTGGGCCAATTCCGACCCGGTGCTTAATTACGACTTCATCCTGTTTGACGAGTGCCAAGACGCCAACCCGCTGATTTCGCACCTGGTGGAGCAGCAGAATCACTGCTCGCGACTGTATATCGGTGATCCACACCAGGCAATTTACGGGTTCCGTGGCGCCGTTGACGCGATGTCGGGCCTGAATGTCGACGAGACCCACAACCTGACCGCGTCCTTCCGTTTCGCGCATAACATCGGCGTGCTCGCGTCCACTTTCCTGAAGCACTGGAAGCAGGAGCCGCTTCCCCTCCGCGGGCTGGGCGCTGGTGGCCGTATCGCACCGGGCGATCAACAGGCCTATCTGGCGCGCACGGTGGCTGGTCTGATCGGCAAGGGCTTTGAGCTCCATATGAAGGGACAGAAGCTGCACTGGGTGAAGGGCTTCGAAGACTATCGCATTGCACCGATCCTGGAAGCGTACCGCCTGTACAAGGGTGAGAGCAGCGGCAGTTTCCAGGACCCGGTACTGAAGCTGATGAAAAGCTGGGGCGAACTGGAAGATTACGTCGAGATGACCGGCGACGCCGAGGCCGGCTCCGTATTCAAGCTGATTGTGCAATACAAGGACGAGATCCCCAACATCATCGAAACGCTCAAGCGTGAACAGGTGCGCGACAGTGAAAAATCCCCGTTCGTACTAACGACCGCCCATAAGGCGAAAGGCCTCGAGTGGCCCGTGGTGCGCCTCATCAACGACTTCTTCTCTTTCAAGGATCCATCTGACGGCACCAAGTGGCAGCATCCCTCACGCATCGATCCGCAGGAAGCGAACCTCATGTATGTGACCCTGACAAGGGCCATGAAAGCGGTGGCGCCGACGATCGAGATGGTCGAGTGGTTCCGCCAGCAGCCTGATACTCAGCATCTCTTCCCAAAGCCGCCAGAGAAAGTGGCTCCAACGCCGGCCGAGCCTGAACCTCGCTCCCTCCCACATGCCGCATGAAAGGTGACAGCCAGATGGAACTTTTGCGATTCCAGTCGAATTACCGCGGCCAAGCCAAATTTGTGGTGCTGGATGGGCCTTTAGCAGGACAGCGCATCAGCTACCGTTACATGAAACGCGAATTTTACGAAAGGGACTATGCCGACTTCGGCGCAAGGGCCTGGAGCTGAAGTCCGGACAGTTTCCGTCGGGAGGTGCTGGCCAGTGTTGGCCTAGTTTGCTGCGCCGGTTCCTTGGTGTCGCATGAGATCGTCGATGAAATGAACCGCCTCGTCGAGGTTTGGCGGGATCATGACCCTGATATTTCGGCTGATCCTGCACGAGCTGGCGTATTCATTCATGGGCACGGCTGGACGGAAGCGGCGCACGTCGTTGTCCAGTATGGCGAACGCCTGGAGCGCTTCTCGAGCGTTGTGGCGGCGGAGCAATGGCTGTCCCAACCCACACGCACTACACCGGATCGCGCGTGGGAGGAAGGAAGAGCGGGAGAGATCGTGCGCGAGTTTTCCGCAGGGATTGCTCACAATCGCGTTTCCTTGGTCGAGTCCTTCGACGAAACAAATGAGCTTGACGATGAGATGGTGGTGGTGCCGGCTGGCTAAGATGTAGGCCACACAGTACGTGTATAGATTTGCTAACTTCGCGAAATCAGTTGCAAGGCCGAGCAAACGGCCTATATTTTCGCTTATAATTGTTACGTTTTATGTGTACGAAACGTAAATGGCGCGCAACCACCTCCTGACCGAAGAACACCTGACCACGCTGCGCCTCGACAGCCAAACGTTGACGGCACTGTCGGCGAGTTACGGTGTCTCCCTAAGCACGATGAGCGCCTTCCTGCGGAAGCACGGTGTTCTGCCGGCGTACGACGGGTGGCGGCCGGAGCGATATGACCGCCTACTCGCAGCAGCTGCGCGCGACGCGGGTGTCGCCGAGATGGCCGCCTTGGTCGGGACAAACACTGCCGAGGTCAAGGTAAGGCTTGCTCAAATGCTGGACATGATCGACAAGCTGGGCTTTACCCTGTCGCAGCTGGCAATCGTCACCGGCGTAGATCGCACATACTGGCGGCAGTACATCCAAGAGGGGTGGCTAGAAACCGCCAGAGTCGGACGTTCGGAGCGCGTGCCCATTGCGGAGCTGGTGAAGGCCGCCGGCGCAAGGCCTGAACTTTTCGATTATCTTGCGGTACCACTGAAGTTGGCCAGACCGTTTGGTCTGCAGGATATTCCGGCGCCACCGCTATTCAAGATGGTGACTTGCCGGTCGACGTCGATCGAATCGCGAGTGGTCGACATCCCGGCAGCTCAAGATGGCCCGAGCATCACGTACAAAGTCGAAAGTTGCGAAGTGATCGGCGGCCTCGATTTGTGGGTGCCTCTTTATGCCATAGCGACTTGCCCGAGGTGTGGGCTACGAGTTAGCCGGTTCTCTGAAAAAAAAAGGTACGCGGACGTCCCTGGCGACAGCGTGCAAGTTAAGAATGCGATGGCCAGTAAGGTCGGGCTGCGATGGAAACATGGCGGGTTCGAGACATTGGATGGCCAGGCGCTGGACCGTCAAGCCGTTGAGAAGCACATCACGCGCATAGCGCAGCGCAATAGTCGTGAACGAGATCGAAAGCTAAAACTGATCGCGGATATTGAGCAGTACAACGCTGGTCGTAGCGCGTCGATTTTGTAACCACGCCTGTCTAAAAATCCTATCGTAGCGGCACGGCATACCGCCAATAACCTTCGAAAGGACTGTCATGACCATTCATCGCTCCCAACCGACCTCCGCCGCCGCCTGCATGCCGGGCGATTTCGTCCGTCTCGTCTCCGCGCGCGGCGCCAGCTATCCGCAAGCCGCTCAGCTGGGCCCGGCAATCGTGCTGCTCGCCGACGGCATGTTCGGCAAGATCGCCAATCAGAACGGCGCCGTCGTGCTGGTGCCTGACGAGCGCATCCCAGCGCTGTTCCGTGAGCTGGGGCCCATGAAGCTGTCCGAGTCGGTCACGATCGAGCGCATTTCGGTCGATCACGAGCATGAGAAGGCCATCATGGGCCTGCAGTACCTGCGCCAGATCTCCGACGTCGCGCGTCAACGCGCCACCAATGCGGATGGCCAGGTCCAGCGCGGTGTCATGCAGGCGCTGCTCGGCGAAGCCGCTGGTTCCGATCTGCGTCGTATCGCGGACGAATTGACCGCCGCTGGCGTGCACGTGGTCGAGAAGAAGACCGTGCGCACATTCGCAACCAATACCGTTTTCCTGACCACCGATCCGGAGGCCGTGCGCGTAGGTCGCTTGTCCCAGGACACCATGCAGTTTGCTTCGTCTCCGGAGGAATCGAGCCAAGAAACCATCGAAGTCTTCGACGCATCACGCACCCGTGAGCTGCTGCTCTCGACCCAGCCAGTGCGCGAAGTCGCGTCGGCGCCGGGCGAGATCACCGCGGCCGTGCCGACCGCACATGCCAACATCATGAACCTGCTGGGCATCCCGGGGATGCTGTCGGCTGAAGACGTCGCCCTCGACCCGGATTTCTTGGTTGGCGGCGACCAAGATCAGGATCAGGATCCGGACGACGACGCGCAGGTCATGCGCTGATCGAGAGCAGGGCGCCTGTGGGCGCCCTACAGCAGCACGATTTTGTATGCCAGCTGGCGTGCGGCATACAAAATCGCGTTCCTTGCAGATCCACCTTGCCGCCTCGCGCTCCTGCACCTGGTGGCCATTCCATTCAAGAGGCCTCCTATGACCAAAATCCTTATCATCGCCGAGAAGCCGTCAGTCGCTGCCGATATCGCAAAGGCAATCGGCAACTGCACCAAGACCGCTGACGGATTCGAACGGGCAGACGTCGTCATCGCGTCCGCTGCAGGCCACCTGGCCACCGTCGTAGCGCCGGGCGCCGACAAGAGCGGCAAATCTCTCGAAACGCTGCCTGTGATCCCTGCACAGTTCGAAGTGCGTCCTATCGAGGATCCGCGCGCGCTCAACCGCTTCAAGCTCCTCCAGCGTTTAATGAACCGCCCGGACGTGAGCTCCGTGGTGAACGCATGCGACGCGGGCCGCGAAGGGGAGCTGATCTTCCGCCTGATCTACGAGGCGGCCGGCTGCAGGAAGTCGTGCAAGCGTATGTGGTTGAAGTCCATGACGCCAGACGCTATTCGCGAGGCGTACAAGCAGATGGCGCCGGCGTCCGACTATGATCGCCTGGCTGACGCAGCCCGTTGCCGCTCGGAAGCCGACTGGCTGGTCGGAATCAACGGCTCCCGCGGCGTATCGATCCTGCACCAAATCATCCGGGGCGCCTACCAGTCGATGTCCGCCGGCCGTGTCCAGACACCAACCCTCGCGATACTGGTCGACCTGGAGGAAAAGATCCGCGCGTTCAAGCCGGTCGACTACTTCGAGGTCCATGGTACTTTCGGGGCTACTGCTGGTGACTACCAGGGCTGCTGGTACAACACCAACTTGGCAGCAGGAGCAGGTGAGAGCGGCGAGACCGCCAAGTACCGTATTATGAAGAAGGAGGATGCCGATGCGATCGTAGCGAAGTGCCGTGGCGCTGCTCCCTCGTCCGTTCGCGACGAGACCGAGCCATCGCGGGAGAACGCGCCCCGCCTGTTCGACTTGACCACGCTGCAACGCGAGGCCAACAAGAAGTACAAGCTGTCGGCCGCCGATACGCTGAAGATCGCGCAGTCCCTGTATGAGCAGCACAAGGTGACGACCTACCCGCGTACCGATGCGAGCGCGCTTCCAGAGGACTACGTCGAGCCGGCCAAGCAGGTCCTGGTAGACCTGAACGGCACGAAGTACGAGGCGTTTGCCCAGCGCGCGCTTCGTAGCGAATGGGTCCGGCCGAACAAGCGAATCTTCGATAACACCAAGATCTCGGACCACTTCGCGATCATCCCCACGGGCTTGAAACCCCAGGGTTTGACCGAAGCAGAGGATGCTATCTACGACATGATCGTCCGTCGATTCATTGCTGCGTTTTACCCGGCGGCCGAGTATCTCGAGACTGTGCGCATCACGATGGTCGCCGGCGAGCAGTTCCGCTCCAGCGGCCGTGTGATGCAAATCGAAGGCTGGAAGGCCGTGTATGGCACTCTTGTCGACAACGATAACAAGACGCCCGCGCTGCCGCCGGTCGCACCGACCGAGCGCGTAAGCACGAAGTCAATTGAGACCAAGGCACTGAAAACGAAGGCGCCGAAACGCATGACCGAGGCGGCACTTCTTTCGGCGATGGAGCACGCCGGCCGCATGTTGGACGATAGCGAGCTGAGCGAAGCAATGGCGGAGCGCGGCCTTGGCACACCGGCCACGCGCGCTGCTACGATTGAAGGCCTGCTGAGCACTGAGGGACCTGGTGGCAAACCGAAAGAGCCATATCTGGTGCGCGACAAGAATTACCTGGTGCCGACTGCGAAAGGGATCGGTCTGATTGCGTTCCTGCGCCAGATTGGTGTGGCCGCCCTGACTTCGCCGGCAATGACAGGCGAATGGGAACACAAGCTTCAACTGATGAGCGAGGGTAAATACCAGCGCTCGGCGTTCATGCACGAAATCGAGCAGGCAACTCGCGACATGCTCGATGCGATCCGCCGGAAGGCGCCTGCGGTCGAGGCAATCACGCTGGAAGTTCCATGTCCGAATTGTGGTGGTGCCGTGAAGGGCGGAATATCTTCCTATGCATGCGATCGCCAGTGTGGCATCGATATCAGGCGCCAGCTGCTGTCGCGCACCCTGACTCCCGATGAGGTGACCAAGCTGCTGCAGCATCGTCTCACCGATTCGCTGGAGGGGTTCGTGAGCTCGAAAACGCAGAAGCCGTTTGCGGCCATGCTAAAGCTGACGGCCGACTGGAAGGTTGAATTCGTGTTCGCGCCCCGTGAGCAGGCGGATGCGGCGACTCTGGCCGCAGCGCCGGCGCTGAAGCATCCCTGCCCGAAATGCAAAGGCACGATGCGCGCACTCGAGGAGACCTTCATTTGCGAGAAGGGGGATTACTTCTTCTTTCGAACAATCTCCGGCCGCCGGATGATCGATGTCGAAGCCGACTATCTGCTGCAAAAACGCAAAACCCCTGTATGTGGCGGATTCCTGAGCTCGCGCACAGGGAAGAGCTTCAACGCAGGATATAAGCTGTCGAAGGACCACAAGGTCGAGCTCTTCTTCGACTGAATTCTCCAACCGTGCATACCTCAAAAATGCAGAGGAATGCACTTAAAGCACTTTACAGCACTGCCAATATGAAACTCTTTATCGCCCTCCTGATCATTCTTTGCGCTATTGCGATCATTGCGTTCGTCCTGATGCAGGCGCGAACGCGCCAGGCTGCGTATCGGAAGCGCCGTGTGATGACACCCAATGAGGTCGAATTCTTTGGACGGATTACCCGCGCTCTGCCAGGCATGCATGTATGCCCCCAGGTGGCCATGCACGCCCTAATCGAGCCGACGTCAACGAACAGTAAGGCTCGCCTTGTCGACTTCCGTCGCATTTCGCAAAAGGTCGTCGACTACACCATTTTTGATTCGCAGTGGGAGGTTATTGCGATCATCGAGCTCGACGACCGGACTCACTTGGTCAGCCGGGATGTAATTCGAGACGGCTTTACGAGCGCTGCCGGCATCCGCACGCTGCGCTACCAGTCCCGCTCCAAGCCAGCGGAGTCGCAGATTGCTGCTGACATCAGTGCGATTCGTGCGGTGGCTGCCGCGCCCGCACCGAGGGGCGCCTGAGACGATGATCGCGCCCGGTGACGTCCTGAAGCAAATCGCACTAGCTGCCGGGTACGGCGTGTACGTGTGGGACGCCATCGAAAATGGGGATCCCGCCGACAGCTATTTTTGGAAGGGAGCCGGTGTCAGTGCCGTCGGGCAGCAATCGGTATCGACCTTTCCGTCGCGAGAAGATGCTTGGCGCGACTGTTGTGAGGCGAACGGGCTACTTGTGCCGATAGCGCATGAGCTCGACCAGGCCGGGTGGGGGGTGTTTCGTGAGCCTGGCTTCATTGCCTACCAATGGGCTTCCCGTGACGGGGTTGTTTCGCCTGAACGGTTCGCGAGCGCGGCAGAAGCGCTTATCGCATGCGTGATGTTCCTACATGAAGAATCTACCGTCGATGACAATAGCCCTGCGCCCGGAAGCTAAATTTAGTATAAATAACTGTGCCTATAGTTATTATTTGACAGGCCATTATAATAATAAATATAATGGTGGGAAGAATAATCTATGGGGTTGATTGTGACCGAAGGTACGGCAAACGCGGCGTCGGAAGATAGTGAATTGTTGGGCGCGATAGAAGAGCTGCAGCGGGCACAGCAGCGTGTCGCTCAGCTGCGCCAGCAGAGTCGCGAGAAAGCGATCGCCGAGGTCAGGGAGAAGATTAAGATGTACGCCCTGACGCCCGAGGAGCTTGGTTTCCCCAAAGGCGGGGCGGTATCGCGGACGCCTCGAAAGAGTATGGGAGAGAGGCCTCCGAATGCGGTTGCGTCGGCACCAGGTGCTGCGATGAATATCGAGGCTGTTGTCGCAGACGGCCGGTCTCAGGTAACCCCCAAGTATCGCTCGCCTGATGGGCTGCACACGTGGGCTGGCCGGGGGAAGTCGCCGCTGTGGATGCAGCCGCTCTTGGATGGCGGGGCGAAAAAGGAGGATTTTTTAGTAGATAAGTCCGGTGCCAAAAAATCGAATAAGGAATAATAATGAATAGTATAGTTAGTATAAATTTTAAGAGCGTGCAGAAAATACTAGGTTCGAATAACTTGGGCGCTGGAACGCTCCTTGAGGAGGATGAGCAGCTTCGAGTGTTCCTCGACAGTGAGCCGACCGCAGTGATGGCCATGCATACCGCCGCCAGCCAGTTGGAGGCTGCGACCGGTCGGGTCGTCCACCTTGAGCTGAAATCGAACTTGGGCGCAGCTCAACTGGCTCAGCTCGAACGCGTTGGGACAGTTGTCGCACCGTGATCTGGGCTAGATTAGATCCCCCTCGGAAAGGTAGCAGCACGTCGACTACGCATTGCTAAAGCACGTACACACACAAAAGCACCGGGCCGACCGCCGCCCTGGTGCTTTTTTACATCGTTTAGCCGGAAAATGTTGTCTCGCCCGTGTCGTTTGGTTCGTGGCCATCCAGCGGCTCGGCTCGGCCACCAAGCCGTCCCGTGAGGCGGTCCATGTGTAGAAACTCGTAGAAGGTCTTGACGTCGAAGTCAGGCAGGAGATGTTCCTGCCAGTGCCGGTGCATCGCCTTTTGTACATCGGGCTCGGCCGCAATCGCTCTCCAGTTCACCCGGTCCGGCGCCGGCATCTCGATCGGACAATTCTGATCCATCCACCACAGCATTTGGCTAAGCGGGTGCAATAGCGGCGGGTTGTGGAGATCCATCTGCAGCGATTGCTTCGCGAGCTGCAGCCAGGCCTTGGCACCAACCGGATAGATCACCGTGTTGCGAACGCGCGGTACCGAACGCGATGGGCGCAAGGGCACCGCGACGTGAAGCGTTTCGGTGTCGCACCAGCCCACTCGCTTGAGAGCAGAGGCACCGACAACGATGATGTTCTTGCCAACGCACTTGACCAGGCTCTCCAGGATGAGCCGGTCTTTGTCAGCTTCGGCCAGGACACTCATATAGCAGCCTGGCGCAGTGCGATAGACGGTCCCCTCGTTCGCCCACCGCTGGAGCAGGTTTGCTGCCGACCGTTCAGTCATTCCGAGTGATTCCGCGACAACTTTGCTGTTGAGGACGTCCTTTGAGCGCAGCAGCTGGGTCTTGCTAAACAGTGGTGAAGGCTTGGACATGATCGAAATAGGGTTGTTTTCAAGGTGCATTATAGTGATGGAGATTTCGCCGGGAAAAGCTATATTTCGTCTCCTATTACACTGTGCCGATGTATTTTTTGCCATTATAGTCGTCTGGCTCATTAAAATTATACTGTATATAAATACAGTGTGCGCCGGGAGACCGGCAGAAGTTAAGGAGTGAAAGTCTCCACGATGAAAGATTTAGCG
>JAIENA010000222.1 GCA_019751755.1 Burkholderiaceae bacterium
ATCGCACCGATTCCTGGAAGCCGCGCGTGAGCTTGTGCGCCTCGTCGGTGCTGCGCCACTCGCCGAAAATGGTGGAAAAGCCGCGCGTATAGAGCACCGCGCCGGTCTTGGCGTCGACTACTTCGACCTTGTTGACGCCACGGTCGGTGTCATCGATATTGCGCGACAGGTTGCCGGCCCACGGCAACGGTTCGATCACCACGCGGTCGATCGCATACTGCTCAGACAGCGCGTTCCCGCTATGCAGGTAATCGAGGCGGACGGTGGCGGGGGGTGCGGTGGTGGTGGCGGCGACGGCAGCGAACGAGCAGGCGGCCAGCGCGGAGGCCAGCGCGGCCCTGAGGAGGACAGTGGACATGGGGGGCGGAATCCTGTGGATGAAGGTTGGCTTGGGTGGCCAACATTCTAATTCCGCCCCCGCCGAATTAATTCTTGTATTTGTACAGCGGACGTTGCACTTCTATGGGGCGGATATCGAGCCGCAGGTTCAGGATCGAATAGGCGTCCACCACGGACGACAGGTAGCCTTCGCTTTCCGCCGTCTTCGAGAAACGGAATTCAAAGCCCACTTCCGGCAAGGTGCCGCGCGGGTCGCCACTGGCGATGCCGATCGCATCTTGCTGGTCGCTGTCGATCAGGCGCTCCATCAAGTCGCTGACGGCGCTGTTGCCCAGGATATCGTTGCTGTAGACCGGACCACGGCGCGCCGGGCGCGTGTTGTCGAGACGGCCGTCGGCCTTGTCCGGCGCCGGGGTAAACGTCTTGGTGGCGATGTTGAAGCGGTCGCCCCGGTCCAGGTAGCTGATCAGCACATTGCTGACATTGAAGGCACTGGCGTCGGAATCCATGGCGGCGCGCGACAGGTCCAGCAGCAGCGCGCCCTTGTAGCCGATGATTTCCACTTCGCGCTTGCTGTTGACCACCATCGCGCTGTTTTCATCGATGCCCAGGCCCAGTTGGTAACCCTTTTTCAGCATGGCGGGAATCATGCGGGCAAAGCGGCCACGGATCAGCAAGTGCTGGTCAACGAAAATATCGTCGCCGATAAAGCCCAGGCCCGGCGCGATATCCTTGCCGTCGGCCACGCCTTCCTGCAGCGTCGACAGCACGCGGCGCGCATCGTAGAACATGGTACTGCTCATAATGGCGGCGCCAGCGCTGGTGCCGGCAATCACGCCACCGCGTTTATAAATGTCCCAGATCGCATCGAGCGCCGCCGTGCGGGTGCCGTCCGGGCGCACCAGCGCCTGCGTGATGCGGCCCTGGTCGCCGCCGGCGAAATACACGCCGCCGGCGCGCCGCACCCGGTCGGCCAGGGTCATGTCGTCGGCCGCCTTGCGGTAATCGCTGTTGGCCAGTTTCACGGCGATCGGTACCAGGAACGGATCAGCGCCATAGCGTTTCAGGTAGCCGATGATGGCCTGGCCAGTGCGTTCCGGCGCGCCGGCGGCCGACGGGAAGACGGCGATGCGCGCGCCCTTGCCGCCCGCCAGTTGCACGATGCGCTGCCAGATATCGGCGTTATCGCCGCGCAGGCCGCCACCAATGATGACCAGCGATCCTTTCGGCTCGGCCGGTTCGGCCGCCTGGACGGCGGCGGTGGTCAGAAAGATCAGTGCCAATCCCCCCATGCTGCGCCCCACTAGAGTTCCCAGGTTCAACCTCAGATTACCCCATAATTTCTTTAAATTTTGCTTCAATCCGCCCATGTTGCAGTCCATTCACTGAGGATGAAGGCAAAATGCATGCACTCTGCCCGTACAGTTTCCAAATATACAGCAAAGCGGCCTGCTCCAGCACCTCCCGCTACGTCCGAAACGACTCGCCACGGGCATGGCGGGGGCGGCATAATGGGTGCCCTCAGCGATAATATCTAGACAGGTCCGACCATGCATGTGAAACGACACGCGCTGTCCGCGCCCCACAGCAGCACTTCATACCAACTGACCAGCTACCATTACGGCACGCCCGGCGCCGGCAAGAAGATCTATATCCAGGCCGCGCTGCACGCCGATGAGGTGCCGGGCATGCTGGTGGCGCAGTTCCTGCGCCGCGAACTCGAGGCGCTCGACGCCGCCGGCAAAGTCCATGGCGAAATCATTCTGGTGCCGGCCGCCAACCCGATCGGCCTGGCGCAAGCCATCCAGGGCGCGCCCTTCGGCCGCTTCGACCTCACCACCGGCATCAACTTCAACCGCGCCTATCTGCATGTCGCCGAAGAATTGAAGCGGACGCTGGAAGGGAAACTGGGACCGGACGCGCAGGCCAATGTGGCGGAAATCCGCCGTCAGGCGCTGGCACTGGTGCAGGCGCAGCAACCGAAGACTGACGCCGACGCGCTGAAGAAAACCCTGCTGGCGATGGCGATCGACGCCGACATCGTCCTCGACCTGCACTGCGATAACGAAGCGGTACTGCACATTTATGCGGGCACCCCGCTGGCCGATGCGATTGCGCCGCTGGCGCGCCTGATGGGCGCCCATGCCGTGCTGCTGGCGCTGGCGGCGGGCGGCGAACCGTTCGATGAAGCGTGCAGCCGCCTGTGGTGGGATTTGCAGGCACACTTCCCCAACGTGCCGATTCCGCCCGCCTGCGTCTCGACCACGGTGGAATTGCGCGGCGAGATGGAAGTCGAATACGGCCTGGCGGAGCAAGACGCCGACAACCTGCTGCGCTTCCTGGCGTTGAACGGCGTGATCAAGCGTGAGGTGGGCGAATTGCCGCCGGCGCTGTGCGCCGCCACCCCGCTGGAAGGCGTCGAACCGCTGCTGGCGCCGCATCCCGGGGTGCTGGTCTACACCCGCAAGCTGGGCGACAAGGTCAAGGCCGGCGACGGCCTGGCCGACGTCATCGATCCGGTATCGGGCGACACCACCACCGTCCGCTGCACCACCGATGGCGTGTTCTTTGCGCGCAGCGCGCACCGTCATGTGCTGCGCGGCATGAACATCGGCAAAGTAGCGGGAGCCTCCGCTTTCCGTTCCGGCGACCTGCTCTCGCAATAAGGCCCCATGAAACTCCGCCTCCCCAACACCTATGTCCTGATCTTCGCCATCCTGGCCTTGATCGCGCTGTCGACCTGGCTGGTCCCCGGCGGCAAATACGATACCCATCTGGTCAACGGCAAGCAGTTGATCGATCCCGCCACCTTCCACTACATCGCCAGCAAGCCGCAAGGCATCGTGGCGCTGCTGATGGCGCCGATTAAAGGGTTTGTCGAGGCGGCGCTGATCATCGGCTTCGTCCTGATCACCGGCGGCGCCTTCGCCGTGCTGCAAAAAACCGACGCGATTGACGCCATGATCAAGTCGATCGCCAAGGCGCACGACCATTCGCCGTTTGTGCGGGCGGCCCTGATCCCGGTGTTCCTGACCCTGTTTTCGCTGGGCGGCGCCACCTTCGGTATGAACGAGGAGGCGATTCCGTTTATCTTGATCTTCGTGCCGCTGGCCCTCGCCTTGGGCTATGACACGGTGACGGGCGTCTCGCTGCCCTTCCTCGGCACCCAGGTCGGCTTTGCCGCCGCCTTCCTCAATCCGTTCAATGTCGGCGTGGCGCAAGGCATTGCCGGAGTGCCGCTGTTTTCCGGCATGGGCTACCGCCTGATCGTCTGGGTGCTGGCAACGGCGGTCACCATCGCCTTCATGATGTGGTACGCGGCGCGCATCAAGCGCAATCCAAAATTGTCGCCGACCTATGAACTGGACCTGGTCAAACGCCAGGAAAACCCGGTCGATTTCAGTTCCTTCGAAGGCATGACGGGCAAGCACAAGGCGGTGCTGGCGATCTTTGTCGCCACCCTGCTGGGCATGGTGGTGGGCGTGGTGAAGTTCGACTGGTTCATCGAAGAAATCGCGGCGCTGTTCCTGGCCATGACCATCGTGGTGGGCGTGGTCGGAAGGCTCAATTCCGATGAATTCATGGGCGCGTTCATGCACGGCGCGAAAGACCTGGTCGGCACCGCGCTGGTGATCGCGCTGGCGCGCGGCACCGTGATCCTGGCGCGCGATGCGCAAATCATCGACACCATGCTGCACGCCCTGGTGCCGCTGGTGCAGTCATCGAGCCCGGTGTTCGCGGCCCAGAAAATGTTCGTGATCCAGACCGTCATCAATTTCTTCATCCACTCCGGCACCGGCCAGGCGGCATTGACGATGCCGATCATGGCGCCGCTGGCGGACCTGGTGGGCGTGACGCGCCAGACCGCGATCCTGGCTTACCAGTTTGGTGAATTCACCACGCCGATGATTCCAACCTCCGGCATCACGGTGGGCGTGCTGGCGCTCGCGCGCATCCCGTGGATCACCTGGGCCAAGTGGATGATCCCGCTGCAGTTGATGTACGCGGTGCTGGCGCTGCTGTTGCTGATTCCACCCTGCCTGATGCATTGGCAATAACGAATGGATTCATAAGCAATAGGTTCGCCGGACTTACGCTTCTGCTTTGTAAATATCCGGGAAATACCGCTCCATCAGGGTCTGCGGCCGCTGTGGCGAGGTGAAACCGTACTGGCTGTACAAGCCGTGCGCATCGCCGGTCGCCAGCGTAAAGCGCCGCAGGCCCTGCAATTCCGGGTGCGCCATGATGGCCGCCATCAATTGCTTGCTGTAGCCCATGCCCCGGCATTCCGGCAACACAAACACATCGACCAGGTTGGCAAACGTCGCGCCGTCCGTCACCACGCGGGCAAACGCGACTTGCGCGCCCTCGGCATAGCCGCCAAAGCACAGCGAATTGGCGATCGCCTTTTCCAGCACGGACAGCGGCAAGCCCTGGGCCCAGGTCGACTGGCCACCGAGAAAACGGTGGATCAGCGCGACATCGAGCCGCGCTTTTTCGGTGCTGACTTCCAACATTGCCATGTTCCCTCCTGTCATCGGCATCATTTTTCGAATGAAACCGCTATAAATATGGCGATACTAACAATATATTGCTAAAAATGGATACGCCTAAAAAGTCCGCGACGAGACTGACTGGTGCAACCTTGGCTATAATCGACCCATTCTTCCGCACGCCCACCTCTCTATTTTTACCATGACTGATCAATTTTCCAAAAAGAGCGAAGCCTGGTCGGCCCGCTTCTCCGAACCTGTCTCCGACCTCGTCAAGCGCTATACCGCCTCGGTCTTTTTTGACAACCGCATGGCCAAGGCCGACATCCAGGGTTCGCTGGCGCACGCCGACATGCTGGCCGCGCAAGGCATCATCAACGCCACCGACCTGGCCGACATCGAGCGCGGCATGGCGCAAATCAGCGACGAAATCGCATCCGGCAAGTTTGAATGGCTGCTGGACCTGGAAGACGTGCACCTGAACATTGAAAAGCGCCTGACGGAACTGGTCGGCGATGCCGGCAAGCGCCTGCACACGGGCCGTTCCCGCAACGACCAGGTGGCGACCGACATCCGCCTGTACGTGCGCAGCGCCATCGATGACGTGACCGCCCTGCTGCAGCAGTTGCGCGGCGCCCTGACCGACCTGGCGGAAAAGCATGCGGACACCATCCTGCCCGGCTTCACCCACATGCAAGTGGCGCAGCCGATCACGTTCGGCCACCACATGCTGGCCTATGTTGAAATGTTTGGCCGTGACGTCGAACGCATGGCCGACTGCCGCAAGCGCGTCAACCGCCTGCCGCTGGGCGCCGCCGCGCTGGCCGGCACCACCTTCCCGATCGACCGCCTGCGCGTGGCGCAGTCGCTGGGCTTTGACGATGTCTGCCACAACTCGCTGGACGCCGTCTCGGACCGCGATTTCGCGATTGAATTCACGGCCGCCGCCTCGCTGGTGATGATGCACGTGTCGCGCATGTCGGAAGAACTGATCATCTGGATGAGCCCACGCGTGGGCTTCATCGACATCGCCGACCGCTTCTGCACCGGCTCGTCGATCATGCCGCAAAAGAAAAACCCGGACGTGCCGGAACTGGCGCGCGGCAAGACCGGTCGTGTGTATGGCCACCTGATGGGCCTGCTGACCCTGATGAAAGGCCAGCCGCTGGCCTACAACAAGGACAACCAGGAAGACAAAGAGCCGCTGTTCGACACGGTTGACACGCTGGTCGACACGCTGCGCATCTTCGCCGACATGGCGGGCGGCATCACCGTCAAGCCGGACGCCATGCGCGCAGCCGCGCTGCAGGGTTACGCCACCGCGACCGACCTGGCCGATTACCTGGTCAAGAAAGGCCTGGCCTTCCGCGATGCGCACGAAGCCGTGGCCCACGCGGTACGCGCCTGCGATGGCTTGAAAATCGACTTGTCGGAAATGTCGCTGGAACAGTTGCGGGCATTCTCGCCGCTGATCGAGCAGGACGTGTTTGCCGTGCTGACGCTGGAAGGCTCCGTGGCCGCCCGCGACCACATCGGCGGCACCGCGCCGAACCAGGTGCGCGCGGCGATTAGCCGCGTGCGCGCCCAGTTGTCAGGGTCCTAAAGACCAGCCAGGGACACAAACTCGTAGGGCGGCTTTTACAAAGCCGCCCTAGCGCCGTCGAAACGCATGCAAGGCGGGTTCATGGAACCCGCCCTACGCGGCAGCTGGCTACTTGAACGCCAGCACGTCCACCACCACGCTGCCGTTTTCCCCGATCAGCTGCAACGACGCCGGTGCGCGCTCCACCGGCGCCGCCGCAATTCCCGCATAGCCGCCGTTGGCCACCGTGCCGCACGCAGCGACCGTCAGCGACAATCCCACCGCGCCACCATACCCCGCAGCGTAGTCGATCTTGCCAGACACCTTGCAGTCGCTGGCGCCCGCCGTGATCACACCATCGGCCGCCACCGTGAATTGCGCCGCCTTGCCGCCCACCATGGCGCTATAGCTGCCGGCCGCCGTCGTGGCGCTCAAGGCGCGCAGCGGCAATTCCTGCATGCGCTCATAGGTTAAGCTGACAAACGGGCCACCCGGCACCCGGCGCCCGCCAGACTTGTCGACCACGTGCAACACACTGGCGGCGGCATCGCCATCGGCCGACAACACCACATAGCCCTTGCCTTCCTTGTTCATGAACACATTGCCGGCCGATACCATGTCGCCGCTGACGTAACCCTGGCGCGCGCCTTCCGGCGCGGCGGGGACGGCACTGGTCGGCGGCGGCGCCGGATCCGGGCTGTTGCCGCAACCGGCCAGCACCAGCAAAGCCGCTGCCGGCAGCACCATATGAAAACTGCGCAGCGACGGCAAATCACATAAAGGTTTCATCAGTCGCCCCTTACTGCGCCAGCGCATTAAGCTTGATTTTCATCGCGTCTTCAAACGCGCGGCGCGCCTGCGGCACCCCTTCCACCGGCGAGATCGTGACGGCCGCCTTGGTGGCGATCACATTGTCTTCCGATGTCGCCGCCGTATCCTTCGGCAACACCACGCCGCTCGGCAAGACCGTGCCGCCACTGGCCAGGCTGATACCCGGCAGCGGGAAATTGACGCCCGACGCCACCGCCAACGCACTGTCCGACAGCTTTTCATAGAACGCCGGGGTGTAGGCGCTGGCCTTGCCGATCCGGGTAAAGCGGTATGGCAGCGCGGCGCCGGCGCCGGCCGTGAAGTCCGGCACGTTGACGTTCAGGCCGACGCCTTCCGGCATCAACTGGCCCCCCGCCTTGGCCTTGCCCGCCACCAGCGCATCGACCAACTTGACGACGATGCCGGCCACTTCGAAGGCGCGGTGCGATGCCGGCAGCGCCGTGCTCCAGTTGACCTGCGCGGTGGCCGCATCGCTGACCGCCAGCGCCGGCAGGTTACGGTTGATCATATAAATCAGGTTGTTGAAGGTACCGCTGCTGGCGTTGATGGCGCCCGTGTTGTTGCCTTCGTTCGGACCGGAAATCACCAGGTCCGGCGCGCCGTTCCATTTTTTCTTCGCCAGCACGTCAACACCGTACAGGCAGGCCGCCACCGGCGTGCCGTTGACATACGCCACGTCGGCATCGGCAGGATCGACACCGACGCCCGGCGTGCCGGCCGCCAGGGTCAACGCCTTGGCGCCACGCTCATTGCCGGTCAGCGCGGGGATCGGCGTCAGGAAGGCGACATAGCCGCCGCGGCCCGACTGGTTGTCGATCGGGGCGGCCACCGCCACGCTGTGGCCGGCCGCCGCCAGGCGGGTTTTCAGTGCGCGCAAGTTGGCGGCCGTGATGCCGTCGTCATTGCACAGCAGGATATTCAATGCGTGCGCGGGCGCTGCGGCGCTCAACGCGCCAAAGGCGCCACAAATGGCCAGCGCGCGCACCGCGCGCTGCAAAGTGAGAGACTGCATGAGACTTCCTGTGAGTTGGTGGGAAACGCGCAGGAGTGTATGCAGGCCGTATGACGCCGCTGTGACAGGCGCGACGCGCCTGCCCATACCAATTATCTGGTTAGCGTGATGTCGCGACGTGAGGGGTCAGTGCGCCACCAGCCGCGACAGCACGGCAATCGCCGCCCCGGTATGGCGCTGTTCCAGCAGCACCGTCAGTTCCGTGTGGGTGCAGATCATGTTGACCAGGTTGATCTTTTCCCACGCCAGCTTTTTCAGGATGCCGTGGTAAATCCCTGGCATGTCCAGCGTGTCAGGGTTCAGGTGCAAGGTCACGGCATTGAGGTTGTCAAGCCGGGCCAGTTCGCGTTCATGCACAAACACCTGGTCGACCACGCTGATCAGCGGGCGGCTGCAAATGACCATCACCTCATGGATGCCGCGCGTCACGGTGACAAACGCCCCCTGCTGCGGCGCCACGGTTTCCAGTAACTGGCGATGGCACTCATAGGTGTTTTCGGAATACTTATAGGTGGTCATGGTCAAGTCGGTGCGCGTGGTCAGTTCGCCCGACTTGCGCGCCAGCTGCAATTCCGCCAGCGGTCCTGTTTCATGCTGAGGCAAGCGTTCCGCGACACGGCGCAATGCCATGACGACGGCGGCCTGGCCAACCGGTTTCCACAGGTCCGTTTCCAGCTGCGGCTGCAGCTGTCTTGCCAGCTCGGAAAGGTTGATCAGGCCACGCCCCAATCCCTCAGTAAGGAAAGGCGATTCCATGACCAGCCGCTCAACTTTGGTAGATATCGAGAGCATAGTAAGCACAGTTAAAAGCTGTCCCTGCACATTCGCACCGGTTATGGCGGCAAATGCGCGACGGCGCCGGCCAGCCGGATAACGGCGTGACGGCGTGAACTGATAGTGGGTGGCGGCGGCGATGCCCTATGAAGGGCTGGGTAAGCGCGTGCGCAAAGCACGGGCCGTGGTGCGGATCTTCATCATATTCTCTGTCCCTGTAATTCCCGGTCCGGTTTCCCGGTCTGCGCCAGGTCATTGCCCGTCGCTTTTAATTGTGTCGTGATGGCTTGTCAGGCACTGAATGCCTGCATCCGCGCTTAGTGTAGAACGCAACATAATGGGATTGCAACCACGACACAGTGAATTAGTTTGCAATCTGTCGCGTTCTTCATGAATTTAGAGCGGAACTTCTAGTTCGTTGCTTTTTCCATACAAAATTGTGCCATCAGGCTGCTATCGTGCGCCAATTTTGTCCAAGACGAGTTAGTTAAACACACTGTATTTGCTTGCATTTACGTACCATCTTTGTCTCATTCTTAACAAAAATTCGGCAAACGACTCATTTAGCAAGTTTTTTGACTTGCCCATCGTGACAGGAATAGTGTCGCAACTCCCAGGCGTTTTTGCATGCACCGCCACACACCGGACTATCCGTCCCACCTGTGTCCGACGCCAGGCTGGCCTCGCAACCATGCGGCCAGGTGACACCCGGAGCTTTTCCTTTCGATCCATGGAGACAAGATGAATTTACGTAAGACCTTACTTGCCGCATCCATCGCTGCCCTGCCGATGATGTTTGCCAGCCACGCACAAGCCGGCCCAATGATGGCCGCCCCGATCACCCAGGCCTCTCCACAAGAGAAAGCTTCGCTGGTCAACAAGCTGGCAGCAACGCCAGCCGCATCGGCATTGGGTTCGTCACACGGCTTCGCCGTCGCCAGCCAGCACGCCGGCGCCGATAACACCAAGATTTCCCGGGTTAACCACACCTTCCAGGGCCTGCGCGTGTTTGGTTCGGAATCCGTGGTCGTCAGCAACAGCAGCGGCGACATCGTCAGCGAGTCCGTCTCGGACCGCCGCGCCGGCCTGAACGCCGCCGGCTCGCAAGGCCTGGCGGCAAGCACCTCGGCCCGCGCCGCCACACCGGACCTGACACCCAAACTGAGCGCCGACCAGGCCATCGCGATCGCCGTCAAATCGGCCGCGCCAAGCGGCATGCACCGCTGGCAGCCGCAAGCCGAACTGATGATCTATCCCGTCATGAAGTCGGTGCGCGTGGCGTCGGCCGTCAACAAAGCCGAGTCCCAGTTGAACGCCACGGACCTGGAAGAAGTGGTGGACAGCTACCAGTTGGCCTACCTGGTCAAGACCCGTATGCATGATGGCAACAAACTGGTGTACCAGGACACCATCGTCAACGCCAAGACCGGTGCCATCCTCAACAAATGGCAAGCGCTGCAAACCGTGGTCGGCACCGGCAACAGCCAGTACAACGGCCAGGTGCCCATCAACACCACGCTGTCGGGCAGCACCTACCAGATGAAAGACGCCACCCGCGGTATCGGCGGCCAGTTCGGCGGTATGGCGATCACCAACGCCAACCACGCACCGGAATCGAATCCGACCCCGGGCACCATCTACACCAACAGCACCAACGTATGGGGCGACGGCGCACAATACATCGCCGGTGGCAGCACCACCAACGCCAACGGCCAGACCGCCGCGGTGAACGCGCTGTGGGGCTTGATGAACACCTACGACACGCTGAAAAACGTGCTGGGCTGGCAATCGCTGGACGGCCAGAACACCGCGACCTACATCGCCGTCCACGTCGACAACAACTACGACAACGCCTTCTTCGATCCGAACTGCAAATGCATGTACATCGGCGACGGCGGCACCTCGTTCAAGAACCTGGGCTCGATCGACGTGATCGGCCACGAAATGGGCCACGGCGTGATCGACGCCACCTCCAACCTGACCTACTCCGGCGAATCGGGTGGCCTGAATGAATCCGGCGCCGACATCCAGGGTGAAATGGTGGAAGCCTATGCCCGCAATGGCGGCACCGGCACCGTCATCCCGGCCGGCAATGACTGGCTGATGGGCAAGGAAATCTCGAAGAGCGGCCAACCACTGCGCTGGATGACCAAACCATCGAAAGACGGTTCGTCCAAGGATGCCTGGAGCTCGACCCTGGGCAGCATCAACGTGCACTTCAGCAGCGGCCCGAACAACCGCATGTTCTACTTCCTGTCGCAAGGCTCCAGCGCCACCGCCGGCAGCGATACCTACAGCTCGTACCTGAACAAGGCGCCGCTGGCGATGACCGGCATCGGCAACGACAAGGCCTTCCGCATCTGGTTCAAGGCGCTGACCACCAAGTTCACGTCGTCGACCAACTACGCTGGCGCGCGCACCAAGATGATCGAAGCGGCCAACGAACTGTATGGCGTCAATTCGCGTGAGTCGATCGCCGTGCAGCGCGCTTACGCGGCGATCAATGTCGGCGCCGACGTGGCGGAAAGCGGTGGCGCCGGCGGCGTCGTGATCGGTGGCCAGCCATCGTCCGTCACCGTCGCGCCAGGCGGCGCCGCATCGTTCACCGTGGGCAGCATTTCCGGCGGCACCGCGCCGTACAGCTACCAGTGGTACCGCAACGGCTCGGCCATCTCCGGCGCAACCTCGGCGACTTACACGCTGACGGCGCAAGCCGCTGACAACGGCGCGACCTTCTACGCCGTGGTGAAAGACGCGTCGTCGCCACAGAAAACCGCGACCTCGAGCAGCGCCACCCTGACCGTCAGCAGCGTGACCGGCACCGAGCGCATCACCAACGGCGGCTTTGAATCGGGCGCCACCGGCTGGACCGGCTCGACCGGCGCGATCGGCACCTTCAGCGGTCAGACCGCGTACGAAGGCAGCAAGTTCGCCTG
>JAIENA010000505.1 GCA_019751755.1 Burkholderiaceae bacterium
GGCAACAACCATTGAATCGCTTCCCGCGCCGCGCCGTCGGGCTGGTGCGCCACGCGCTCACGCTGCGCCAGCAACAGGATGAGCAGCGCGGCATGCAGCATGATCATCGCCAGCAGGGCGGGCATATTGGGCCGGGGGCGCGAGAAAAATGTCATCCCGGCAATGTACCGTTGCGTTTGTGAATTGATTGCAAATTTCACAAAGTCTTACAACCACGTCCGCTTGCGCGCCCTCAAACCAGCGAACGCAACGTAATTCCCGCTTCCCGGTCTGATCTCTTTCCAGGCACGCCGTGCCTGCCAACGTACAAGGAGAGCACCATGCAGCAACAACTGAAGCGACGTTTTGACCGGGTTGAAAAGGCCATCGGAGCCGCCTCGCAAGCATGTTCCGCCGAACGCAATTTGCCGGCGGAGTTACGCGATTGCATCCACAAGCTGGATCGGCAAGCCGATAAAGTGCAGCAGGCAGCGGCCGCCATGGAAGCCGCTGTGCTGTGCCGGATGGTGGAGGAACTGGGCGCGCTGGGGGAGCGGGCGCGCCGCGTGTGCGTCAATGTGCCGGGCCTGACGGTACAAATCAAAAGCGCGGTGCTGCATGTGCATGAGGAATTGCTGGAGTTGCAGCGCGATTTACATTGATATGGGATTGAGCGCTGCTTGACAGCAAACCGGGCGCCCGCGTCGTGGCGCCCGGATGATCCCGTCAGATCGCGCCTTTGCCCTTCAGTTCGCCAATCTGTTCAGCACTGCGTCCCAGCACCTCGCGCAACACTTCCTCGGTATGCTGTCCCAGCAGCGGTGGCGCGGCGCCGCCGTCGGTCGGCGTGACGGACAGGCGCATCGGGCTGCGCACCAGTTTTACGTGGCCGGCGGTCGGGTGCGGCGTTTCCACCACCATGCCGCGCGCCTGCACTTGCGGGTTGCGCACCACGTCGTGCAAATCATTGATCGGGCCGCACGGCACGCCGACCGCTTCCAGTTGGTCGATCCACCAGTCGCGTGGCTGGCGCTGCACCATCGCCGCCAGGATCGGCACCAGTTC
Source organism: Burkholderiaceae bacterium (assembly GCA_019751755.1). Taxonomy (GTDB): domain Bacteria; phylum Pseudomonadota; class Gammaproteobacteria; order Burkholderiales; family Burkholderiaceae_D; genus Rugamonas. The sequence continues at coordinate 1,045 of JAIENA010000505.1, forward strand.
GTCGCGGTTTTCCACCCGCAGGCGGTTGGTGGCGTAGCGTTCGTGCTGCGCCAGGTCCGGGCGGCCGCCGGTTTCCACGAATTTCTGGTATTGGCCATCGTTGCCGGTGGCGACAATGATATAACCGTCGCTGCAGGCAAAGGTCTGGTACGGCACGATGTTCGGGTGCGCATTGCCCCAGCGCTTGGGCGCCTTGCCGCTGTTGAGGTAATTGCTGCCCTGGTTGGCCAGCATCGCCACCTGCACGTCGAGCAGCGCCATGTCGATGTACTGGCCTTGCCCGGTGCGGTCGCGGTGGATCAGCGCGGCCTGGATCGCGATGGTGGCGTACATGCCGGTCATCAAATCGGTCAGCGCGACGCCGGCTTTTTGCGGGCCGCCGCCGGGCAAGTCGTCGCGTTCACCGGTCACCGACATCAGGCCGCCCATGCCCTGGATCAGGAAGTCATAGCCGGCGCGGTGCGCGTACGGGCCATCCTGGCCGAAGCCCGTCACGGAGCAATAGACCAGGTCCGGTTTCACGGCAACCAGCGATTCATAGTCGAGGCCATAGCGTTTCAGCTGGCCGACCTTGTAGTTTTCCAGCACCACGTCCGACTGCGCGGCCAGTTCGCGGATCAATTGCTGGCCCTCACTGGTCGCGATGTCCACCGTGATGGAGCGCTTGCCACGGTTGGCCGACAGGTAATATGCCGCTTCGGTGGTGTCGCGGCCCTGCTCGTCCTTGGCATAGGGCGGGCCCCAGGCGCGGGTGTCGTCACCGGCGCCGGGGCGCTCGACCTTGATCACGTCGGCGCCCAGGTCCGCCAGGTTTTGCGCACACCACGGCCCCGCCAGCACGCGCGAGAGGTCCAGTACGCGGATATGTCCCAGTGCTTTCGGTGTCGTTGCTGTCATTGCCATTGCCTCGCATAGTCGTCAAGACCGCCAGATTAGCCGCTTGTGGTATGTTTGGAAATCACAGGTGCGACATGCATTTTCAACATTGCTCAAGTCGCTTTAACTTTGAATGAGGTGCGTATGCCTTGGAACTATCCCCGGGTCCTGGCCCATCGCGGCGGCGGCAAGCTGGCGCCGGAAAACACCCTGGCCGCGCTGCGCTGTGGACTGGCGCATGGCTACCGCGCGGTGGAGTTCGACGTCATGCTGTCGCAGGACGGCGTCGGCGTCGTCATGCATGACCCGCAATTCGGCCGCACGGTGGCGGGGCAGGGCAGTGTGGCGGCCAGCACGGCGGCGGACCTGGTGCGCCAGGATGCGGGCAGCTGGTTCGGAGCGCAATTTGCCGGCGAACCGGTGCCCCTGTTTACGGAATTCGTCGATTACTGCCGCGCGCAGCGGATCTGGATGAATATCGAGATCAAGCCGACGCCCGGAGCGGAGGAGGCCACGGGGCGCTGGGTGGCGCACACCACGCGCGCGCATTTTGCCGATGCCCTGCTTGCGGGGGACCTGCCCCGGGTACCGCTGTTGTCGTCGTTTTCGATGACGGCGCTGGCGGCCGCCCGTGATGCGGCGCCCGATCTGCCGCGCGCCTGCCTGTTCGACACCATTCCACCGGACTGGCGCGCGCAGGCGCAGGCGCTGCAGGCGGTGGCCATCCACACCAATCACCAGCACTTGACCCCGGCACTGGCGGCCAGTGTCAAGGACGCGGGCTATGGCTTGTTTTGCTACACCGTCAATGAGCCGGCGCGCGCGCACACCATCCTGGCCTGGGGCGTCGATGGCTTTTGCACCGACCGGATTGACCTGATCGGCCCCGCTTTTGCCTGAGTTAGCCCGAACTTCGCCTGAACTTCGCCAGCATCAGAACCGCACGTAATTCGATTCGTCCGGTTCCCAGTGATTCTGGTTGTCCGTCGCCGTTGCCAGTTGGCCGCGTTTCACCGCCTGGCGCCGGGCGGGGCCTTTGGGCGGCGGGGTGCGGTGCGTGGCGCGGGCTGACGCGTCGTTCTGCTGCACCTTGAAGTAACCCATGGCGCGCTGCAAATCTTCGGCCTGCACGCTCATTTCTTCGGCGGTGGCGGCCAGTTGCTCGGAGCCGGCCGCATTTTGCTGGGTGGTCTGGCTCAACTGGCTCAAGGCCGAATTGATCTGACCGAGCCCGGTCGATTGCTCATCCGATGCGGCGGAAATTTCCTGCACCAGGTCCGACGTTTTCTGGATATTCGGCACCATCTGGCCCAGCAAGCGGCCGGCCCGCTCCGCCAGTTCCACGCTGCTGCCCGCGACTTCGCCGATTTCCGCCGCCGCCACCTGGCTGCGCTCGGCCAGCTTGCGCACTTCGGCCGCCACCACGGCAAAGCCTTTGCCATGTTCACCGGCGCGCGCCGCTTCAATGGCCGCGTTCAGCGCCAGCAAATTGGTTTGATAGGCGATGTCGTCGATGATGACGATCTTGCGGGCGATTTGCCGCATCGCGTCCACCGTACTGGTGACGGCCGTGCCGCCTTCCACCGCTTCGGTGGCGGCCTGGCTGGCCATGCCATCGGTGATGCGGGCGTTTTCCGTGTTTTGCGCGATCGAGGACGTCATTTGCTCGACCGCCGCGCTGGTTTGTTCGACGCTGGAGGCCTGTTCCGTGGCCGCCTGCGACAGCGATTGCGCGGTGCCGCTGACTTGCTCCGAGGCGCTGGCCAGGGCGTCCGCGCTGGAATTGACATTGCCCACCACGCTCGCCAGCCGCTCCACCATGGTTTTCATGGCAAACAGCAGGCTGCTGCTGTCATTCGGATGGGTCGCGATCGCCACGGTCAGGTCGCCGCCGGCCACCCGCGAAACGATTTCCGCCGCATAGCGCGGGTCGCCGCCCAACTGGTGCAGCGTGGAATACATGATGGCCAGCGACAGCGCGGCCACGGCGATGCCGGCCACGGCAAACACGATCAGCATGGCGCGCTGCGCTGCCGCCATCTCGCTCTGCGCCACCTTGACGGCGTCGGCGGCGATCTTGACATTGACGTCGACCACCCGTTCCAATGCGACCCGCACATTTTCCACCTGCGGGCCCACGTCGTTGAGGGCGCGGCGGTATTCTTCCCAGGCTGCCTTGTCGTGACTGCCGTCGGGCATGGCGGCCAGTTTTTCGGCGGCGGCCATAACCCGTTCGCCACCCGCCTTGCGCAGTTCCCATACGGCCAGGAAGTCCTTGTACAGGACCGCTTCTTCCGGGGTCTGTGGCAATGGATCGTAAATCTTGCGGCCCGCTTCTACTTCGGCGAAGCCAGCGCGCATGGTCGCCACATCGGCGCTGATTTTAGAGGAAGCCTTCGGATCGTCGGCATGGCGGAAGACGGACACCGCCCCGAGGCGGATCGCGCGGTTGCCCAGTTTGATCTTGTCCAGCCCCAGCAGCGAGGGCATGCGCACCTCCGCCACTTCGTAGAAGCCTTGCGCCGCGCTGCGCATGCCGAGCCATCCCGCGCCGCCCACCAGCGCGATGCCGACAATCGCCATCACCAGCAACAGCAGCAGTTTGGTGCGGATGTGAAGGGTGTTCAGCATGGCGCGCTCCTGGTCAAGTCGGTGACGGTAGGGGTTTCCAGTATAGGGAAGGATGGCAGTGCGCGGCACTTTGTCTTGCAAGCGTTGCATCATTGCAACGATGCCCGAGCCCATGTCGGTCACCCCATCGTTGCCCCATATGCGAGAGCAGCGCCGTCCGCCCTGATTTAGCGCAGGGAGATACCGTATAATCGATCCTTTGCACCAGCAGCCAACTTACCGATTACGACATGAAATCAACTGAAATCCGCGAGAAGTTCCTTAAATTCTTCGAATCCAAGGGTCATACGATCGTCCGTTCCAGCTCGCTGGTGCCGGGCAACGATCCGACCCTGCTGCTGACCAACTCCGGCATGGTGCAGTTCAAGGATGTGTTCCTGGGCCAGGACACCCGCCCGTATAGCCGCGCCACCACCGTGCAGCGTTGCGTGCGCGCCGGCGGCAAGCACAATGACCTGGAAAACGTCGGTTACACCGCGCGCCACCATACCTTCTTTGAAATGCTGGGCAACTTCAGCTTCGGCGATTACTTCAAGCGCGACGCCATCAACTACGCGTGGGAACTGCTGACCAAGGTGTACCAGCTGCCGGCGGAGAAGCTGACCGTCACCGTATACATCGAAGATGACGAAGCGTACGACATCTGGGCCAATGAAATCGGCGTGCCGAAAGAGCGCATCATCCGCATCGGCGACAACAAGGGCGCGCGCTACGCCTCCGACAACTTCTGGCAAATGGCCGACACCGGTCCTTGCGGCCCGTGCACCGAAATCTTCTACGACCACGGCGCCGACATCTGGGGCGGCCCACCGGGTTCCGAGCAGGAAGACGGCGACCGTTTCATTGAAATCTGGAACCTGGTGTTCATGCAGTTCAACCGCGACGAAGCGGGCGTGATGCACAAGCTGCCGAAGCCTTGCGTCGATACCGGCATGGGCATGGAACGCCTGGCCGCCGTGCTGCAGCACGTGCACTCGAACTATGAAATCGACCTGTTCCAGAACCTGATCAAGGCGGCAGCGCGCGAAACCGGCGCCACCGACCTGGAAAACAAATCGCTGCGCGTGATTGCCGACCATATCCGCGCCGCCGCGTTCCTGATCGTCGATGGCATCATTCCGGGTCCGGAAAGCCATGGTTATGTGCTGCGCCGCATCATCCGTCGCGCGCTGCGCCACGGCCACAAGCTGGGCCAGACCAAGGCCTTCTTCTATAAGCTGGTGGAAGACCTGAACATCGAAATGGGCCAGGCCTATCCGGAACTGGCGGAAGCCAAGGACCGCGTGGCGGCCACCCTGAAAGCCGAGGAAGAGCGTTTCGGCGAAACGCTGGAAAACGGCATGAAGATCCTCGAAGCGCAACTGGCCAAGGATCCTAAAAACCTCGATGGCGCCACCGCTTTCCTGCTGTACGACACCTATGGCTTCCCGCTGGACTTGACGGCCGACATTTGCCGCGAGCGCGAAGTGACGCTGGACGAAGAAGGCTTCCGCGTTGCCATGAAGGCGCAGCAGGATAAGTCGCGCCAGGGCGGCAAGGGTGTGATGGCCGCCAATGTGGAATACACCGGCGAGAAGAACAAATTTGTCGGCTACGACCAGTTGCAGCACAGCTCGACCGTGGTGGCGCTGTACGCCGACGGCGTCGCGGTGCCGCAATTGAACGCCGGCCAGCACGGCATCGTGGTGCTCGACACCACGCCGTTCTACGCCGAATCCGGTGGCCAGGTGGGCGACCAGGGCGTATTGCAGTCGGCGAGCGCGCAATTCGACGTGGCCGACACGCTGAAAGTCAAAGCCGACGTGTTTGGCCACCACGGTGTGGTCGCATCCGGTTCGCTGAAGGTGGGCGATGCGATTGGCGCGGCAGTGGACCAGCATGCGCGTGGCCGCACCATCCGTAACCACTCGGCGACCCACCTGATGCACAAGGCGCTGCGCGAAGTGCTGGGCGCGCACGTGGCGCAAAAGGGTTCGCTGGTCGATCCGGACAAGGCCCGCTTCGACTTTTCGCACAATGCCCCGCTGACGGCGGATGAAATCGCCAAGGTGGAAGCGATTGTCAACGCGGAAATCCTCGCCAACGCCGCCACCCAGTCGCACAACATGTCGTTTGATGACGCGGTGAAGCATGGCGCGATGGCGCTGTTCGGCGAGAAATATGGCGACGAAGTGCGCGTGATGGACATCGGCTCGTCGAAAGAGCTGTGCGGCGGTGTGCACGTGCACAGCACGGGCGACATCGGCCTGTTCAAGATCGTCTCCGAAGGCGGCGTGGCGGCGGGTATCCGCCGGGTCGAAGCCGTCACGGGCGAGGGCGCGCTGGCGCTGGTGCAAGCGATGGCGAAGAAGCTGAACGAAGCCTCGGCCGCGCTGAAAACCAACCCGGATGAGCTGACCGCGAAAATCGGCCAGGTGCAAGACCACGTCAAGGCGCTCGAGAAAGAATTGGCCGCGCTGAAATCCAAGCTGGCCTCGGGCCAGGGCGATGAACTGGTGACCAAAGCGGTCGACATCAAGGGCGTCAAAGTGCTGGCGGCGACGCTGGAAGGCGCCGACGTGGCGCGCCTGCGTGAAACCATGGACAAGCTGAAGGACAAGCTGAAAACCGCCGCCATTGTGCTGGCCAGCGTGACCGACGGCAAAGTCAGCCTGATCGCCGGCGTGACGCCGGACGCGATTGGCAAGGTCAAGGCCGGTGAGCTGGTGAACTTTGTGGCCCAGCAAGTGGGTGGCAAAGGCGGCGGCCGTCCGGACATGGCCCAGGCCGGCGGTACTGATGCTGCGGCGCTGCCAGGCGCTTTGGCCGGTGTGGCGGGCTGGGTTGAACAGCGCGTTTAAATTGTAAAGCTAGTAAGTATGCGGCTTGCACGGGTGTGCAAGCCGTTTGTCAAGGTCTTGCTTGTTGTGTGAAAGCAACGCACAGTCATCAATTTTGGTGCACCGCGTCAAAATTATTGAATTGGGGTAGACTGTGAATTATCAGCACAACTTCTGAGCGGGATGGTGATGAGTGACACTTTGGTTGATACCGAAATCATGGAATTTCAAAAAGAACTCGATGCACGCGGCCTGAATTGTCCGCTGCCGATTCTGAAAGCAAAAAAGGCGTTGGCGGAGCTGCAAAGCGGCGAAGTCTTGCGTATTATGGCGACGGACCCGGGTTCGGTGCGCGATTTTCAGGCGTTTGCCAAGCAAACTGGCAACACGCTGCTGTCGCATGCGCAGTACGGCATGGAATTTGTGTTTCTGATGCAACGCAAGTAACAGGTTCATTCCTGTCAGTATTCCCGCTTGGGCCGTCGCGTGACGGCCCGCCCTCCCTGCTAACACCGCAGAATCTCCTTACGGACTAAATGGCGAGCAAACTTTTTTTAGATGAATTACACTAACAAAAAAACGCACGATCGTGCTTAAATTCTGCTTGCCGCTGGAATATCTTTTATAATCTAGCCCACATTTTAGTCAGTAACATCTTTATTCAATTTTCCCAAAGGCACAGCTATGAAAGTCTTGGTACCCGTCAAACGCGTGGTCGACTATAACGTCAAGGTACGCGTCAAGTCCGACGGCACTGGCGTCGATATCGCCAACGTGAAAATGTCGATGAACCCGTTCGATGAGATCGCCCTGGAAGAGGCGACCCGTCTGAAGGAAGCGGGCAAAGTGACCGAAGTGGTGGCAGTGTCCGCCGGCGTAGCCCAATGCCAGGAAACCCTGCGCACCGGTATGGCGATTGGCGCCGACCGCGGCATCCTGGTGGAAACCACCGCTGAGCTGGAGCCGCTGGCCGTGGCCAAGCTGCTGAAGGCACTGGCGGACAAAGAGCAGCCGCAACTGATTATTCTGGGCAAGCAAGCGATTGACGACGATTCCAACCAGACCGGCCAGATGCTGGCAAGCCTGCTGGGCTGGCCACAAGCGACCTTCGCATCGAAAGTCGTACTGGAAGACGGCAAGGCGATCGTGACCCGTGAAGTGGATGGCGGCCTGGAAACCTTGTCGTTGACGCTGCCGGCCATCATCACCACCGACCTGCGTTTGAACGAGCCACGCTATGTGACCCTGCCAAACATCATGAAGGCGAAGAAGAAGCCGCTGGAAACCGTCAAGCCGGAAGACCTGGGCGTCGACGTGACCCCGCGCCTGAAAACCCTGAAAGTGGCCGAGCCTGCCAAGCGCTCCGCCGGCATTAAAGTGCCTGACGTGGCGACCCTGGTTGCCAAGCTGCGCACCGAAGCCAAGGTCATCTAAGACCTTCGTCACCTTCGCTCACACTTTCAAGGAATTCATCATGGTCGCATTAGTTATCGCAGAACACGACAACGCCAGCCTGAAGGCTAGCACCCTCCACACCGTCACCGCGGCTGCCCAGTGCGGCGGCGAGATTCACGTGCTGGTCGCCGGCAGCAATGCCGGCGCCGCCGTGGAAGCGGCCAAACAAATCGCCGGCGTGACCAAAGTGCTGGTCGCCGACGGCGCGCACTTCGCTGACGGCCTGGCGGAAAACGTGGCCGAGCAGGTGCTGGCGGTTGCCGGTAGCTACTCGCACATCCTGGCGCCCGCCACCGCCTACGGCAAAAACATCCTGCCACGCGTTGCCGCCAAGCTGGACGTTGCGCAAATTTCGGAAATCACCAAAGTCGACAGCCCGGACACCTTCGAGCGTCCGATCTATGCCGGCAACGCGATCGCCACCGTGCAATCGTCCGATAGCGTTAAAGTCATCACCGTGCGTTCGACCGGTTTCGACGCCGCTGCCGCCACCGGCGGTTCGGCTGCCGTGGAAACCGTGTCGGCTGTGGCTGACTCGGGCAAATCGGCCTTCGTTGGCCGCGAACTGGCGAAATCGGACCGTCCGGAACTGACCGCCGCCAAGATCATCGTGTCCGGTGGCCGTGGCATGGGCTCGGGCGAAGCGTTCAAGATCCTGGAACCGCTGGCCGATAAATTGGGCGCGGCGATGGGTGCTTCGCGCGCCGCCGTTGACGCCGGTTTCGTGCCGAACGACTGGCAAGTTGGCCAGACCGGCAAGATCGTTGCGCCATCGCTGTACATCGCCGTTGGTATTTCCGGCGCGATCCAGCACTTGGCCGGCATGAAAGATTCGAAGACCATCGTGGCCATCAACAAGGATCCGGAAGCGCCGATCTTCTCCGTTGCCGACTACGGCATCGTGGGCGATCTGTTCGAACTGGTCCCTGAGCTGGTCAAAGAACTGGGCTGATCCCTGAAGAGATCAATCAAGCCACGCGGGCAGTAACCAGCCGCGTGGCTTTTTTTCCGCCCCGGCAAAAGCATTTACGTCACACACTATAAGTTCTTGGAGAAAGACATGGCCTATCAAGCCCCTATGAAAGACATGCTGTTCGTGATGAACGAACTGGCCAACCTGCAAGGCGTGAGCCAATTGCCGGGCTGCGAAGACGCGACGCCGGAAACGGCTGAAGCCGTGCTGGAAGAAAACGCGAAATTCGTCACCGGCATGGTGGCCCCGCTGAACCACGCCGCCGACAAGGAGCCGAGCTTCTGGAAAGACGGCACGGTCACCACCTCCAAGGGCTTCAAGGAAGCATTCAAGCAATTCGCGGAAGGCGGCTGGCAAGGCTTGCAGCACCCGACCGACTTCGGCGGCCAGGGCTTGCCGAAACTGATCGGCACCCCGTGCGTGGAAATGCTGCACGGTGCCAACCTGTCGTTCGCGCTGGTCGGCCTGCTGTCCGACGGTGCAATCGAGGCGCTGCTGACGGCTGGCAGCGACGAACAGAAAGCCACCTACCTGGAACCGCTGGTGACCGGCAAATGGACCGGCACCATGAACCTGACCGAGCCGCAAGCCGGCTCCGACCTGGCCGCCGTGCGTTCGCGCGCCGTGCCGCAGGAGGATGGCACCTATAAAGTGTTCGGTACCAAGATCTTTATCACCTACGGTGAGCACGACATGGCGGAAAACATCGTGCACCTGGTGCTGGCCCGCACGCCGGACGCGCCGGAAGGCGTGAAGGGGATTTCGCTGTTCATCGTGCCGAAGTTCCTGGTCAATGCCGACGGTTCGCTGGGCGCGCGCAATGATGCGCACTGCGTCTCGATCGAACACAAGCTGGGCATCAAGGCCAGCCCGACCTGCGTGCTGCAGTTCGGCGACAACGGCGGCGCCATCGGCACCCTGGTGGGTGAGGAAAACCGCGGCCTGGAATACATGTTCATCATGATGAACGCGGCCCGTTTCGGCGTTGGCATGCAGGGCGTGGGTCTGTCGGAAAACGCGTACCAGCAAGCGGTGACGTTTGCCAAGAACCGTGTACAGTCGCGCGACGTGGCCGGTTCGCCAGGTCCGGTCGCCATCATCCATCACCCGGACGTGCGCCGCCTGTTGATGAACATGCGTTCGCAGACCGAAGCCGCACGTGCGCTGGCCTACGTTGGCGCGTCGCTGTACGACGCCGCGCATCACGCGCTTGATGCCGCCGTGCGTGCGGAAAACCAGGCCGTGTATGAATACCTGGTGCCGATCATCAAGGGCTGGTCGACCGAGCTGTCGCAAGACGTGACGCGCGACGGCGTGCAAGTGCATGGCGGCATGGGCTTCATCGAAGAAACCGGCGCCGCGCAGCACTTCCGCGATGCCAAGATCCTGACCATCTATGAGGGCACCACAGCAATCCAGGCCAATGACCTGGTGGGCCGCAAGACCGTGCGCGATGGCGGCAAGGTTGCCAAGGGCCTGATCGCGCAAGTGCGCGCGACGGCGGCGCAACTGGCCGACGTGCCGGGCGAAGCGTTTGGCGCGATCAGCCGGCAACTGGCGCAGGGCGCGGCCGACCTGGAAGCGGTGGTGGACTACGTCGCCAGCAACACCCGCGCCAACCCGCGCGCCGTGTTTGCCGGCAGCGTGCCTTACCTGAAGCTGGCCGGCCTGGTGCTGGGCGGCTGGCAGATGGGCCGCGCGGCGCTGGTGTCGCAGCAAAAGCTGTCCGCCGGTGATGCCGACAAAGCCTTCTACGAAGCGAAAATCATCACCGCCCGCTTCTTTGCGGACCACTTCGTCAGTCAGTCCTCGGGCATCCGCTCGTCGATCATCGAAGGCAGCGCCGGCACCCTGGAACTGGACGTCGACCTGTTCTAAACACATCCACGGTATTACTCCAAAGGCAGCCCTCGGGCTGCCTTTTTACTTCCCACCCCTGGGGCCAGGCGTGCAATCGTGCATCAAACCTGTGGGGTCGGGCGTGCATTGATGCATTCGTTTCGCGCGCTTTTGTGCTCATCGCCGCACGGGGCCAGCGAAAACGGGAGGTGGTTGGAATGGACGCGGGATGGGGCGTGGATCTTGCGCATTGCATTGCGCGCCACGTCGGTTAATGGCCTTAACGGCGTCAGTCCCCGGCTATTGCACCCTATCGGGAGTGCACGATTGCATGCCTGACCCCAGGGGTTTTTATGCATCAATGCACGCCT
>JAIENA010000481.1 GCA_019751755.1 Burkholderiaceae bacterium
TTGCAAGGTCGCACCGGCACCCCAGAACAGCGTGGTGACGGCCAGCGAGATCTGACCCAGCTTGTCTTTCCACAGCAACGTGAAGCAGTTGGCGAAATCGGCTACCAGCTTGACCGGATGGCGTTCCTGGTGCGGGTAGCGCGCGCCGGTGTCCGGAATGCGCAGGTTGAACAGGGCGGCCAGCAGGTACACGCCGATCAGCACGCACAGCGCCGCTTCCGAGCGGTTGTCGACGCCGGTGTCGATCAGGGGGAAATCAAAGCCCAGCAGCAGCGACGAGAACTGGCCGGTCACCAGCGCGCCGCCCATTACAGTGCCGAGGATGATCGACGACACGGTCAGGCCTTCGATCCAGCCATTGGCGGCCACCAGTTTTTCAGGCGGCAACAATTCGGTCAGGATGCCGTACTTGGCGGGCGAATACACGGCCGCGCCAAAACCGACCACGGTGTACGCCAGCAGCGGATGCACATTCAGGTAGAAGAACATCAGGGCGCAGCCGAGAATTTTGATCATGTTGGCAATGAACATGACCCGACCCTTGAGCAGGGAATCGGCAAACGCGCCAACGTAAGGCGCCAGCAGCACATAGAACAACACAAACGACAGCTTGAGCAGCGGAATGATCCACGCCGGCGATTTCATCGTGACCAGCAGGTCGATCGCGACGAACAGCAGCGCATTGTCGGCCAGCGACGAAAAGAACTGCGCCGCCATAATGGTATAGAAACCACGATTCATTCTGATGTGTGTCCGCGTAACTGATCCGGTAGGCTTTATACCATGAATACCTGATATTTCCCAAAAAGGGGGGCGCTTGCTGAATTGCTCAGCTTGCTCTATTACCATGCGACCATGCGGAAAATATGCTCTTCATCCGTTAAAATACCGGCTTCCCTTTACCCGCTCCGGATTCCCATGCCAAGGCCCATCACCGCCACCATTCATATCGACGCGATGCAACACAACCTGGCCCGCGCCAAGGCCTGTGCCCCCGGCGCCCAAGTGTGGGCGGTGCTCAAGGCCAATGGTTATGGCCATGGTCTGGAACGCGCGATGCGCGGCTTTGCCGCCGCCGATGGCCTGGCGCTGATCGAGCCGGATAACGCGGTGCGCCTGCGCGAACTGGGCTGGACCGGCCCGTTGCTGTTGCTGGAAGGACCGTTCGATGCGGCCGATATCGACATGATGGCGCAGTACGATGTGAATGGCGCGATCCACAGCGAGGCGCAACTGGCGCTGCTGGAAGCGGCCTGTCCCGCCCGGCCGCTGAATGTGCATTTGAAAATGAACACCGGCATGAACCGCCTGGGCTTCATGCCACACGACTTTGCCGCCGCCCATGCGCGCCTGCGGGCGCTGCCGCACGTGGCGCAGATCACGCTGATGACGCACTTTGCCAATGCCGACGAGGCGGCCCATCCGCGCCTGTCGCTGCACGAACAGGTGCGCCGCTTCCGTGCCGGCAGCGAGGGCTTGCCGGGACCGGTCAGTCTCGCCAATTCCGCCGGCGCCTTGAAAATTCCGGAACTGGGCGATGAACTGGTCAGCAACTGGATTCGTCCCGGCATCATGTTGTACGGCGGCACGCCGGGCGGCCAGTCGGCGCAGGCCTTTGGCCTGAAACCGGCGATGACGCTGGCCAGTGAGCTGATCGGCATTCAGGAGATCGGCGCCGGCGATTGCGTCGGCTATGGCAGCCGCTTCCAGGCCGACGGTCCGATGCGCATCGGCGTGGTGGCGTGCGGCTATGCCGACGGCTATCCGCGTCATGCGCCGCAGGATACGCCCGTGCTGGTTGACGGCGTGCGCACCCGCCTGGTGGGACGCGTGTCGATGGACATGCTGACGGTGGATGTGACGAACCTGCCGGGAGCGCGGGTCGGCAGCCGCGTGGTGCTGTGGGGCGAAGGCATGCCGATCGACGAGGTGGCGGAAGCGTCCGGTACGATCGGTTATGAATTGATGTGCGCGCTGGCCCAGCGCGTGCGGGTGGTGGAAGGTTGAGGAAGGTTCTGTGATGGCGAAGGCCAAGACCAATTACACGTGCACCGAATGCGGCGGCACCAGCAGCAAATGGACCGGCCAGTGCGCCGCCTGCCAGCAATGGAACACGATGGTGGAAACCGTGCTCGAATCGGGCGGCGGCAACAACCGCTACTCGAACCCGCAGCATATGGCGCTGGCGCAGACCGCGCCGGTGCTGTCGCTCGATGAAATCGACGCGCTCGACGTGCCGCGCTTCCCGACCGGCATCGAGGAATTCGACCGGGTACTGGGCGGCGGCCTGGTGGCGGGCGGCGTGGTGCTGATTGGCGGCGATCCCGGCATCGGCAAATCGACCTTGCTGTTGCAGGCGCTGGCGCACCTGTCGCACGTCAAAAAAGTGCTGTATGTGTCGGGCGAGGAGTCCGGCGCCCAAATCGCGCTGCGCGCCAAGCGCCTCGCCATCGACGCCAGGGACTTGAAACTGCAGGCCGAAATCCAGCTGGAGAAAATCCTTGGCACGCTGGCGGACTTGAAGCCGCAAGTGGCCGTGATCGACTCGATCCAGACCCTGTATTCGGATGCCCTGAGCTCGGCCCCGGGTTCGGTGGCGCAGGTGCGTGAATGCGCGGCGCAACTGACGCGCATGGCCAAACAGAGCGGCGTCACCATCATCCTGGTCGGCCACGTGACGAAGGAGGGCGCGCTGGCCGGCCCGCGCGTGCTGGAACACATCGTCGACACCGTGCTGTATTTCGAGGGCGACAACCATTCCAGCTTCCGTCTGGTGCGCGCGATTAAAAACCGCTTTGGCGCCGTCAATGAACTGGGCGTGTTTGCCATGACGGAAAAAGGGCTGAAGGGGGTGTCGAATCCGTCCGCGCTGTTCCTGTCGCAGCATGACAACCAGGTGCCGGGATCGTGTGTGATGGTGACGCAGGAAGGCACCCGCCCGCTGCTGGTGGAAATTCAGGCGCTGGTTGACGCCAGCCACTTGCCCAATGCGCGCCGGCTGTCCGTCGGCCTGGAGCAAAACCGTCTGGCCATGCTGCTGGCGGTGCTGCACCGCCATGCGGGCATTGCCGCGTTCGACCAGGATGTCTTTATCAATGCGGTGGGCGGCGTGAAAATCACGGAGCCGGCGGCCGACCTGGCGGTTTTGTTGGCGATTAATTCCTCGATGCGGAATAAACCGTTGCCGCGTGGTTTTGTGGTGTTTGGCGAAGTCGGCCTGGCGGGGGAAATCCGTCCCGCGCCGCGCGGCCAGGAACGCTTGCGGGAAGCGGCCAAGCTGGGCTTTTCCATCGCGATGATCCCCAAAGCCAATGTGCCGAAACAGCCGATTGATGGCATGACGCTGATCGGCGTGGAGCGGATTGATGATGCGTTTACCCGCTTGCGCGAATTGCAATAAAATTGCGTTGAATCACTCTCGTTGTTGCCCTGCAATAACTTAGCAACCGCAGTACAATATGCGCCGGCTGGCGCGCACATACGATGTTGCGCTCTTGTCAGGTAATACTGATTGCTGCGTTTTAAATTGCGCATGAGTTGCTAATTCATTGCTAAATAATAGGAAACAAGAGTGTTAGTTGATCAAAGGCATGTTTCGCGCAAGATTTTGCGGGGCAAAGCCATGGTGGTGCTCGATGGTGCTGCTGCGGTCCCGGCCCGCACGCTTGATATTTCCCAGTCCGGCATATCGCTGACGATGGGACATATGGTACAAGCGGGTACTGCGGGTGCTGTATCATTTGAAATGTTTATTGACGGTAAACCGCAGGTTATTACTTGCCGTGCGAAAGTCACTTATTGCATTTTCAGTGGCGACGAAGTGAAAGTGGGTTTTCAGTTTGTTAATCCGGAACAGGCCGCATTGGCCGCCATTACTAAATTCATGCGCTGATTCATGATTTGATTCATGGTTTGACTACCAGACGGCGCCGACGGGAGGTTTTTGCATGGCCAATTCCAATATCGCCGGCCGCCTAGCGGGACTCGATGCTTATGGCGGCCTGACGTCGCCATCGTCGACCGTGCTGGCAAAAGTTGAAAAGACGCTGGCCGGGCAATCCGGCGCGGTGGCCAAACTCAACCAGAATATCAGCCGCGACCAGGCCAAATTGTCCGGACTGGGCCAGTTGCACAGTGCGCTGGCCGATTTCCAGTCCGTGGCGGAACGCCTGGCCGGTGCCGGCCTGTCGACCACGGCCACCAGTTCGTCGCCGGCGATCGTGGCGGTGACGCCTGACGCCGGCGCCAAGGACGGGTCCAAAGACGTAGTCAAAGCCGGCGTCCATGCGATCGAGGTCAAGCAACTGGCGCAAGCGCAAGTGCAAACCAGCACCGCGCAAAAAGCCGCGAATACAAAGATCGGCACGGGCGCGCCGGCCATCGTGAAAGTCGAGACCGGCGTGGCGGGCGCCGACCAATTCACGCCCGGCAAGCAGGCTGCCAAGACCCTCACCATCGACGCGTCCAACAATACGCTGGACGGCATTGCCGCCGCCTTCAAGGCGGCCGGCATCGAGGCCGCTGTGGTGAAAAGCGGCAACGGCTTTGCGCTGTCGGTGACCAGCGCCACGGGTGAAGCCAGCAGCTTGCGCATCAGCGTCAGCGGCGATGCCGCCGTCAAGGATCTGTTGACGGGCAAGGGCATGACGCAGACCGCCGCCGCGCGCGATGCGGTGGTGGCCATCGATGGCAAGGACAGCCGCAGCGCCACCAATACCGTCGACAGCGGCGGCCTGTCGCTGACGCTGAAAGGCAAGGGCAAGGCCGATGTCACGGTCAAGCAGGACAGCAGCGAAGTGGCGCGCAATGTGACGGCGTTTGTCGAGGCTTACAACGGATTGCAGGACAAGCTGGCGGTGCTGGAAAAAGGCGCGTTGAAGTCCGATCAGGCGCTGGGCCAGGCCAGCCGCGACCTGGCGGGGTTATTGCGCGCCGGTCCGGTCTCCGCCAGCGACCTGGCCAAGGCCGGCGTGAGCGTCAAGGGCGATGGCCGCCTGCAAGTCGACGATAAACAATTGAAGAGCGCGATTGCCGCCGATGCGGATGCGGTCGGCAAGCTGTTTACCAACGAAGGCAAGGGTCTGGCCGACCAGTTCGACGCCCGCGTCGACGCCCTGACGGGCAAGAGCGGCGCGCTGCAGCGCGAAAAACAGCAAGTGGGCAAGGAATTGACGGCGCTGACGGGCAAGAAAACCGAGATGGCCAAGGCCATGACCGCGCAAGCCAATGCGCTGGCCAAACTGTACACGGCACAGGAACAGTCGGCGGCAAGTGATGGACTGCCGGGGTATACGGGGCCGCGCTCGCTGTTTGATTTTATGGCCTGATCGCGTGGCCTGAACCCATTGCCTGAAAACTAAAACGCCTGCCAAGCGCACCGGATCACGGTGCGCTTGGCAGGCGCCGGCGCTTCCGCGGAAGCGTGCCGCTATTCGTGATAGCGGTCAGTCAACTTGTTGTGACTCCCCCGGGATTCCTGGACGATTTCAAATGCGATCAAACCGATCATCGCGCCGAAGATGCCAATGGTGAGCAGGGTGAACATGATGTGTCAACCGCTGTTGGCAGCGGCCGCTCCCTAGAGTTGATACAACTAAACTTTAGCAGGCAGCGCTGACTTTTCAAGAGCTTGTAACCAGGCTATTGCGTAAATCTCCTGGCGCTATTGGATCGGCATGCCGATGCTCACTTCACCACCAGATCGGCCGCCATCACCGCCTTCAAATACAGGCTGTCCGGGTCGCCGGGTTCGCGCTGGGAAAACCACCAGGCGCTGGCTTTTTTGATATCCCATGCGCGCGGCTCGCCGGTCATCAGCAGGGCCGCGACCTGGCCCAAGGTCGGCTGGTGGCCGATGATCAGCACGCTTTCCTTTGCGGCTGGCCAGTTGGCGGCTTTCAGGATCGCTTCCGGATGGGCGTCCGGCGCCAGCTCCGGCAGGATCTTGTATTTGCGGCCCAGGCCATCGGCGGTCTGCACGGTGCGCAGGGCAGGGCTGGACAGGATGCGGCAACTGTCAGGCAATTGCGAGTCCAGCCACTGACCCATGCGGCGCGCCTGTTTCTGCCCCTTGGCGGTCAGCGCCCGGTCCAGGTCCGACTGGTCCGGCGCCGCTTCTTCGGCTTCGGCGTGACGCCACAAGATCAAGTCCATTTTCTTTCCCTTCATACCTTGTCCGTCATGAATTGCGCCTCACACGGACCCGCCATCCGGCGTGCCCAGCAGCTGCATCAGGTGCACCTGCGCACTGTATTGCGCTTGTTTGGCGCGCGCCTTGCGGCGGCTGTAATGGCCGGTCGGCTCCAGGTCCCACGCATTGGTGTTGTCCTTCAAATACGGATTCAAGCCTTCCGCGATCACGCGCCGTTTGAGAGCCCGGTCCAGCACCGGGAACGCCACTTCGACCCGGCGGAACAGGTTGCGGCTCATCCAGTCGGCGCTGGCCAGGTAGACATCGTGCGCCAGGTCGTTGCGGAAGTAATAAATCCGGCTGTGCTCGAGGAAGCGGCCAATGATGGAACGCACCTTGATATTGTCCGACAATCCCGGCACGCCCGGTTTCAGGGTGCACGCGCCGCGTACGATCAGGTCGATCTTGACGCCATCCTTGGACGCCGCGTACAGCGCGCGGATCACGGATTCATCGACCAGCGCATTCATCTTGCCGATAATGCGGGCCGGACGGCCGGCGCGCGCGATCTTGGCTTCATTGCGGATGGCCTTGATGATTTCATTTTGCAGCGCGAACGGCGCCAGCCATAAATGCGTCAGCTTTTGCGGCTTGGCCAGGCTGGTCAGGTGCATGAACACTTCATTGACATCGCGCCCCAGGTCCGGGTTGCTGGTCAGGACGCCGAAGTCGGTGTACAGCTTGGTCGTGGTCGGGTGGTAATTGCCGGTGCCGAGGTGGGCGTAATAGCGCAGGGCGCCATCTTCACGGCGCAGCACCAGCGCGATCTTGGCGTGGGTTTTCAGGCCGACCACGCCATACACCACTTGCGCGCCGGCTTGCTCGAGCTTGTCGGCCCAGTTGATATTGGCTTCCTCGTCGAAGCGTGCCATCAATTCCACCACCACCGTGACTTCCTTGCCGGCGTGGGCCGCCACGATCAGCGATTCCATCAAGTCCGAATCCATGCCGGTGCGGTACACGGTCTGCTTGATCGCCACCACGTTCGGGTCATGCGCGGCGGCGCGGATGAAGTCGATGACGGTCTGGAATGACTGGAACGGGTGGTGCAGCAGGATGTCTTGTTCGCGCAGCGAGGCGAACACGTCGAGATTGGTGGCTTTTGAGACGGAACCCGGCAGGTAGGACGGGAAGCGCAACTGCGGCATCTGCACGTGGTTGATGATTTCCGTCAGGCGCACCATGTTGACCGGGCCATCGACGCGGTACAGGCGCGACTGGTCCAGGCTGAACTGGTCGAGCAGGAACTGCGACAGCTCGGGCGGGCAATTTTTCGCCACTTCGAGCCGCACCGAGGTGCCAAACTGGCGTCCTTGCAATTCGCCCTTGAGGGCCTGGCGCAGGTTCTTGACTTCCTCTTCATCGACCCACAGGTCGGAATCGCGGGTGACCCGGAATTGTGAATACGCCGTCACGTCGCGTCCCGCGAACAGGTCGGCAATGTGGGCGTGGATGATCGAGGACAGCAGGCAAAACGAGATGCCGCCATCGGTGCTCAATTCGTCGGGCAGCCTGACCACGCGCGGCAGCACGCGCGGCGCCTTGACGATGGCGATCGCCGTGCCGCGGCCAAACGCATCCTTGCCGCTCAGTTGCACGATGAAATTCAAGCTCTTGTTGACGACTTGGGGGAACGGGTGGGCCGGATCGAGGCCGATCGGCGTGAGGAGGGGGCGCACTTCGCGTTCGAAGTAATCCTTGACCCAGGCGCGCTGCTGTTCGTTGCGCTGATTGTGGCGCAGGATGTGAACGCCTGCTGCCTGTAACTGCGGTAATACTTCGGTATTGAGGATGTCATATTGCTGTTTGACCAGCTCATGGCATTCGTCGCAAATCCGTCTCAGGTTGGCCGCCAGGGCCGGGTGATCGTCTGGCGTGCCATCAACGCTGGCGGCGGCCAGCAAACTGGCGACCCGGACTTCAAAGAACTCGTCGAGATTGCTGCTGACAATACATAAATAGCGCAGCCGCTCGAGGAGGGGGATGGTGGGGTCTTCGGCCTGGGCCATCACACGGCGGTTAAACGCCAATTGTGACAACTCGCGGTCCAGGAAGATCCCGTGCTTGTTGGTTTCCGCACGCAGATCAGGCTTCATGGTGTTCACACTATCTTGCTGATGATTGATTCTATCGCCGATTTCAACGAAATCGTATCTTGCCATAGAATAATTATCAATTATGACAGCTTCATGACAATTCGATGACTCCATTCCCATAGGCATGTCATAAATCGTGTGACATGCCGGTTTTTCCCTCTGTGGGTAGGGGGAGCGGCATGCCATTTCTTAAATTTCAGTCATGTCATAAAGGTGTAATATTTGGCCGATAGACTGCGCAGCATCTGAACCAAGTAACAACCCCACGTCATAACCCTCAAAGGACTAGATATGCGCATGAAACAGTTGTTCACCTCCCTGGTCGTAGGCGCTTCGGCTGCCGTGGCTTTCTCCACCGCAACCGCTGCTGATATGACGGGTGCGGGCGCAACGTTCCCTTATCCGATCTACGCAAAGTGGGCGGAAGCGTACAAGGCGGCAACCGGTAACGGCCTGAACTACCAATCGGTTGGCTCGTCCGCCGGCATCAAGCAAATCAAGGCCAAGACCGTCGATTTCGGCGCCTCGGACAGCCCGCTGAAAGCCGAAGATCTGGACGCCGAAGGCCTGACTCAGTTCCCGGCCATCATGGGTGGCGTGGTGACCGTGGTGAACCTGGACGGCATCGCCCCTGGCGCGCTGAAACTGACCGGCCCGGTTATCGCCGACATTTACCTGGGCAAGATCACCAAATGGAATGCGCCTGAAATCGCGGCGCTGAACGCCGGCCTGAAACTGCCAGCCGAAGACATCGTGGTGGTGCACCGCGCCGACGGTTCCGGCACCTCGTTCCTGTTCACCGACTACCTGTCGAAGACCTCCGCTGAATTCAAGACCAAAGTTGGTGCTGGCACCGCCGTGAAGTGGGTGCTGGGTGTGGGCGGCAAGGGCAATGAAGGCGTGGCCGCCAACGTGCAACGTGTCAAAGGCGCGATCGGCTACGTGGAATGGGCTTACGCCAAGAAAAACAAAATGTCGCACACCGCACTGAAGAACAAGGATGGCCAGTTCGTGCAGCCTGATGATGACAACTTCAAGGCCGCCGCATCGAACGCCGAATGGACCAAGACTCCGGGCTTTGGCGTGGTGCTGACCGACCAGCCAGGCAAAACCTCGTGGCCAATCACCGGCGTGTCGTTCATCCTGATGCACAAAACCCAGGCTGACGGCGTCAAAGGCAAGGAAGTCATCAAATTCTTCGACTGGGCCTTCAAAAACGGTGGCGCCGCTGCTGCTGAACTGGACTACGTGCCGATGCCAGCCAACGTCGTCAAGCTGGTGCAGGAATCGTGGAAAGCCAACCTGAAAGACGCTTCGGGCAAGCCAGTCTACTGATCGCGTGAGGTGGATTACGCGCTGCGCGCTCATCCACCCTGCCGTGTGATGTAGGGCGGATGAGCGGCAACGCCGCGTCATCCGCTAATTAGCCCCCCATTTCTGAGGCTATCCAGGACTGCTGCAACCGCGGCAGTCCCGGCCAGCCCCGGCCAGCAGCCCCAAAACGACAAGAAAACCCACCATGAGCGCAGAACTCTCCTCAGCGACCATTTCCCCCATGCCGGATTCCGCCAACAGCACAATGAGCACCGCAAGTTCCGCCAGCACCGTCTCGCACCAGGCCATGCTGTCCACCATGCGCAAGCAGCGTATCCAGGACGCGATCTTCCACAAGGTTACGATGGCGTTTGCGCTGTCGGTCCTGCTGGTTTTGGTCGGCATCATCATTTCCCTGGTGCTGGGCGCCATCCCGGCCTTCCAGCACTTTGGCCCTGCCTTTATTACCACCGTCGAGTGGGATCCTGTCAACGATGAATTTGGCGCCTTGATCGCCATCGTCGGCACCCTGTCCACCGCCGGGATCGCCTTGCTGATCGCGTTCCCGGTCAGCTTCGGCATCGCCCTGTTCCTGACCGAGATTTGCCCGGTCTGGCTGCGCCGCCCGCTGGGCACGTCGATTGAATTGCTGGCCGGTGTGCCGTCGATTATTTACGGCATGTGGGGCCTGTTCGTGTTCGCGCCGCTGTTTGCCGATTACGTGCAGCCGTTCCTGAAAGCCACGCTGGGCCAGGTGCCGTTCATCGGCGCCCTGTTCAGCGGCCCGACCATGGGTATCGGCATCCTGACCGCCGGCGTGATCCTGGCCGTGATGATCATTCCATTCATCTCGTCCGTGATGCGCGACGTGTTTGAAATCGTGCCGGCGGTGTTGAAAGAATCCGCCTACGGCCTCGGTTGCACCCGCTGGGAAGTGGTGCGCAAGGTGGTGCTGCCGTACACCAAGAACGGTGTGGTCGGCGGCGTCATGCTGGGCCTGGGCCGCGCGCTGGGCGAAACCATGGCGGTCACCTTCGTCATCGGTAACGCCAATAAGCTGTCGTGGTCGATGTTTGCGGCCGGTAACAGTATCGCGTCCGTGCTGGCCAACGAATTCGCGGAAGCGGAATCGGCGCTGCACGTGTCGTCGCTGTATGCGCTGGCCCTGATCCTGTTTGTCATCACCCTGATTGTCCTGTCGTCCGCCAAGCTGATGTTGCTGGGCATGTCCCGCAAGGAAGGCGTTAAATAATGAACTCTGCAATGAATCCTGTCTACCGCAAGCGCCTGCTGGCGCACCGGGTCGGCATCGCCCTGTCCGTGGCGGCCATGTTGGCCGGCCTGGTGTTCCTGTTGTGGATCCTGGCCACCTTGCTGATCAACGGTTTTTCCGCGCTGTCGATCAATATGTTCACGCAGACCACGCCGGCCCCCGGCAGCGAGGGCGGCGGCCTGTGGAATGCCATCGCCGGCAGCCTGATGATGGTGGGTTTGTCGACCCTGGTCTCGACCCCGATCGGCATCCTGGCCGGCATTTACCTGGCCGAATACGGCGAGCAAAGCAAGCTGGCCCAGGTGACCCGCTTCGTCACCGACATCATGCTGTCCGCGCCATCGATCGTGATCGGCCTGTTCGTGTATGCGCTGTATGTGGCCAACGTCAAGCACTTCTCCGGTTATGCCGGTTCCCTGGCGCTGTCGCTGATCGCCGTGCCAGTAGTGGTGCGCACCACCGACAACATGCTGAAACTGGTGCCGAACGGCTTGCTCGAAGCGGCCTTCGCACTAGGCGCACCACGCTGGAAAGTCGCGATGACGGTGCGCCTGCGCGCCGTCAAGGCCGGCGTCATCACCGGCGTGCTGCTGGCGGTGGCCCGTATTTCCGGTGAAACCGCGCCGCTGCTGTTCACCGCACTGAATAACCAGTTCTTCAATGCCGACATGAATAAGCCGATGGCCAACCTGCCGTCCGTGATTTACCAGTTCGCCATGAGCCCGTACGACAACTGGCGCTCGCTGGCGTGGGGCGGTGCACTGCTGGTGACGTTCAGCGTGCTGGGCCTGAATATCCTGTCGCGTACCCTGTTTGCCCAGAAGGCGCCGAAATAACATCACATTATGACTACTCAACTGAATCTTCAATCGCCTGCCGCCGCGACCCCGACCATGACTGCCAAGCGTAAAACCATCGAGATTTCGGGCCTGAATTTCTTCTACGGCAAGACCCAGAGCCTGCACAACGTCAACCTGGACATCCATGAAAAACAGGTGACCGCGTTCATCGGCCCGTCGGGCTGCGGCAAGTCGACCTTGCTGCGTACCCTGAACCGCATGTATGACCTGTATCCGGGCCAGCGCGCGGAAGGCACCATCATGTACCGCAACACCAACATCCTCGAACCGGGCCAGGACGTCAA
>JAIENA010000221.1 GCA_019751755.1 Burkholderiaceae bacterium
TGCGTCAGCACGATATTGTTCGACTGGCTCTGGTAGTCGGACTTCGACTTGGCCAGCATCCCCTCGACTTCCCACGCATCCTGGCGGTAATTAAAACCACTCGACGCATATTGCGATTTGACGTTCAGCGCAAAGTCGCGCGCCGAGGTGGAAAACGCGCCCTGCCCGCCAACGCCGGCCACGTTCAGGCAATTGCCGACCGTGTATTGCGTCACATAGTGGTTATTGACCAGCATCCCAGCCGGGGTCGCGGTGGCGCTGACCGGGGTGCAAGTGCCGGCCGTGGTCGGAACACCGGTGGCCTGGTTATACACCGGCGCATTGCCGGCGTTCGACAGGCGCGTGGTGGCGCCAAAGTCGGTGCCGAAATTGCGGTCATTTAAGCGCTGGTCCTGGGTATTGGCCTGGTAGCTGACATAGCCGCTCAACGCCTTGGAAAACTTGTACTGGGCCGTCAGTTCGGCCGACATGCGCTCGTGATCGCGGGTCCAGATGCCGTAACGCGGTGTGCCCGGCGAATAGTCATTCCACTGCGCTTCGCAGGCGGTCTTTTGCGCGGCCGACAAACCTGCGCAACCGGCCTTGCTGCCGATTGCCGCCAGCGAGGCGTCGCGGCTGACCACGGTTTTCTCAGGCGAGAAATCCCAGTCGCGCAGGAAGCGCCACGACGTGTTGCGCGCATAGTCGTTCTGCGTATACACCTTGTCGTAGACCACGTTGGCCATCACACCCAGGCGGTCATCGAGGAATTTATCGGCCAGCAGCAGGCTGGCGCGCGGCTGCACACCGCCACGGCTGGACGACTGTTCGCCCGAAATCGTGGTGGCGATGGTGGTCTGTTTAAAATCGAGCGGCTTGCGGGTCTTGATACTGACCGTGCCACCGACCCCGCCTTCGGTCATGTCGGCCGTGGTGCCCTTGAACACGTCGATCGACGCGATCAGTTCCGACGCCAGTTCGCGCAACTCCGCGCCGCGTCCGGCCGATCCATTGGTGCTCAGCACCGACATGCCGTTGATTTCGACCCGGTTCAAATCCGGTTCGACACCCCGGATCGCCACCTGCGAGCCTTCGCCGAAGTCGCGCGTCAGTTGCACGCCGGTGATGCGCGACAGCGCCTCACCGACGTTCTTGTCAGGGAATTGATTGATATCTTCCGCCACCAGTGAATCGGATACGGTGGCATTGCGGATTTTCCGGTCAATGGCCGATGCCACCGACTTGCGGGTGCCGGTCACCGTGACCACCGTCCCGGACTCGATCGGTTTTTCGGCCTGCGCGGCGGGCTTGGCGGCGGTATCCTGCGCCATCGCGGTGTGCATCGCCAGCAGCGCCGCGGCGGCGGCGATGGCGTGCAGTTGAATGCGGGGACGGGAATGCGGTGCGAAACCGTTGCTGTTGTCTATCCTATTGCGACTCACGATGCTCTCCTCCGAAGATCGGCCTTTGATCGGCCTGTCGTTTATTTGATCAGCTTTCGGATTGCATTCTAGGGGAGCGCTGCGCGAAATTTGTTCCACTCTTTTAAAGAATCACGAGGATGATCGAATCAATCACGATTGCGCAAATTGAGCAAAACGCCAGCAACGGCGGGCGCGCTTTTAAAACGCACGGCCCGTGATTGATGCTGCGCCGCACCAACGCACCAAATGATTTATACGGTTATGACGGATTGTCGAACAACGCGGCGGCGGCGCCAAACGCTCAATTTTCTGCGCATATGATGAACACCGGCGGGCATCACGGCCAATCAATAAATTTGATAAACTGATATCGATTTAGATATCAGTACCCACTAGACCGGAACCGATGAATGCACCGTCTTTATGCCGCTAAGGCCCACTTATGAGCTTCCCATATATGCATATGCCTATTAAATGGTAACCATACGGCCGTTTAGCAGGCAAAAATCCGTCAAATGCCTTACCATATCGGTCATTGTCGTACACACCCGCATTAACAAGCTTTAACCCGCCGCACTGTTACACCAGCCCAGCAGGTTGCCAGGCCCGGATTTTTCGGGGATGGACAGTGCTTGTCATTGAGTCAGGAATGAATACATGAGCAATTTGAATGAAGAGCGCGTCTTGAGCGTGCACCACTGGACCGATACCCTGTTTTCCTTCACGACGACGCGCGACCCGTCGCTGCGCTTCTCGAACGGCCACTTCACGATGATCGGCCTGCGCGTCGACGGCAAGCCGCTGCTGCGCGCTTACTCGATCGCCAGCGCCAACTACGAAGACCACCTGGAATTCTTCAGCATCAAGGTGCCAGGCGGCCCGCTGACGTCGCGCCTGCAGCATTTGCAGGTGGGCGATTCCGTGATTGTCGGCCGCAAGCCGACCGGCACCCTGGTGTCGGACTACCTGCTGCCAGGTAAGCGCCTGTACATGCTGTCGACCGGCACCGGCCTGGCGCCGTTCCTGTCGATCGTGCGCGATCCGGAAATCTATGAAAAGTTTGACCAGTTGATCCTGGTCCACGGCACCCGCCAGGTTGATGAACTGGCCTACCACGACTTGCTGGTCGAGCACTTGCCGAACCACGAATTCCTGGGTGAACTGGTGTCGTCGAAGCTGCGCTACTACCCGACCGTGACGCGCGAAGAATTCAAGAACACCGGCCGCATCACCGACTTGATCGAGAGCGGCAAGCTGTTTGCCGACCTGGGCGTGCCGGAACTGAATCCGAACGAAGACCGTGTCATGATTTGCGGCAGCGCCGACATGCTGCGCGACCTGAAAGAAATGCTGGAAGCCCGTGGCTTCAACGAAGGCAATACGTCCACCCCGGGCGACTTCGTGATCGAGCGCGCATTCGCGGAAAAATAAGCACGGCGGCGGCCTCGCCTCCCTGTCCCAACGCCAGGCCTGTCCTGGCGTTTTTTATTCTGGGAAACAACATCTAGTACCATGCAATTTGTTGCCAATTTGCACATTGCTGTGGCGCATCAAGATCGCCTATGCTACATTGTGTTCGATGGTCCAGATCGACCATTACCATAAAAGCAACGCCCCACACCGCGTTGCAATGCCGATCACGGCATGTATTGCGACCCCCACACCCCGGCTCGCGCAGCTTTTTCCCCTGACTCAAGACTCGGAGAATTGCCATGCGCAGCAACCTGCCCGTTACACTGCAAGAACAGGTACTTCACGATGGCAGGACGATTGTGTCCACGACCGACCTCAAGGGCCGTATCCAGTACGCCAACCCCTATTTTGTCGAGATCAGCGGCTTTACCGAAGAAGAATTGCTCGGCGCGCCGCAAAATATCCTGCGCCACCCCGACATGCCGGTCGAAGCGTTTGCCGACATGTGGAACACCATCAAGGCCGGCATGCCGTGGACCGGCATGGTCAAGAACCGCTGCAAGAACGGCGATTACTATTGGGTGCAGGCCAATGTCACGCCGGTGATTGAAAACGGCGCCATGGTGGGCTACATGTCGGTGCGCACCAAACCGGCCTGCGCACAAATCGAGCAAGCCGAACAGTTGTACAGCGAGATCCGCAACGGCAATCCGCAGCGCTTGCGTCTGGTGCATGGCCGCGTGGTGCGCCCCGGGCTGCATGCGCTGGTCACGGCGCTGCGCAATGTGCGGCTGTCGCGGCTGATCGCTTTGACGCAGGGCGTCAGCATACTGGCACTGGCGGCCATGTTGACGGGCTCCATCTGGCGCGAAGGCTGGGATGCCATGGCGCTGTTTGGAGTGCTGGCCATTGCCGGCGCCGTCCTCTCCTGGCGCCTGCTACACCAGTCGGTGGTG
This sequence comes from Burkholderiaceae bacterium, assembly GCA_019751755.1. Classification (GTDB taxonomy): domain Bacteria; phylum Pseudomonadota; class Gammaproteobacteria; order Burkholderiales; family Burkholderiaceae_D; genus Rugamonas. Next base: position 3,773 of record JAIENA010000221.1, read on the forward strand.
GCGCCGCTGCACCAGGCAACCCGCTTTGCGCGCCAGATGGCGGGTGGCGACCTGACCGGTGACATCCACCAGACGCACGACAATGACATGGGCCAGTTACTGGCCGCGCTGCGCCAGAGCAGCGTCAACCTGCACAGCATCATTGGCGATGTGCGTGGTAACTTCCAGGAAATCCGCACCGCCACCTCGGAAATCGCCAGCGGCAATATGGACTTGTCCGGCCGTACCGAATCGCAGGCGTCGAGCCTGCAACAAACCGCCGCCAGCATGGAACAATTGGCGTCCAACGTGCAGCAAAGCGCCGGCAATGTGGCCAATGCCAACGAACTGGCGTCGCAAGCGGCGCAAGTGGCGGCCGAAGGCGGCAACATCGTCGGCCAGGTGGTGCACACGATGGACGAAATCAACACCTCGTCGCGCCGCATCCTGGACATCATCGGCATGATCGACGGCATCGCCTTCCAGACCAATATCCTGGCGTTGAACGCCGCCGTGGAAGCGGCCCGCGCCGGTGAGCACGGGCGCGGCTTTGCCGTGGTGGCCACCGAGGTGCGCAGCCTGGCGCAGCATTCCGCCGCCGCCGCGCGCGAAGTCAAGCAGTTGATCGACGTGTCGCTGGCCAAGATCGCGGCCGGCACCACCTTGTCCGGCAACGCCGGCCACACCATGGAACAAGTGATTCAATCGGTACGCCGTGTCACCAGCGTCATGGATGAGATTTCCACGGCGACCTCGGAACAGACCCGTGGCATCGGCCAGGTCAACGAGGCCGTTACCCATATCGATGACATGACCCAACAAAATGCCGCGCTGGTGGAGCAGGCCGCCGCCGCCGCCGGCAACCTGGCGCGCCAGGCCGACGGGCTGGCGCAAGCCATGGCCATTTTCAAACTGGGTGACCAACCCGGCGCCGTGCGCAAGCCGGACACGTCATTGCGGCTGACCGCGTAACCGTTTTTCCGTTTGTCTCCTCGCCTTGGATACAGGGCTTGGCCCGCCGCTCGGCGGGCTTTTTTTGGGATATTCGATTTGCGAATATCCAGTATGTAAAATTAGAATTGGATAAATATACCGCGATGCAACATCATTACACCTGTCTCCTCCAACTCTCTTAGAATTGGATTCAGCCCGCTCTGTAGCGGGCTTTTTTTTTCGCCATCGTTTCGCCATCGCGGCAAGTACCAAATACGGGCTTTTTGACTTCGATCAAAGACCTGCGCATTACTCAAATGTAACAATTGCGCCAGATCACCAACTACCGGAGCCCCCCATGCAAGCCGCCATTCCCACCCACATTGCGCACGTTGATGTCATGGGCATGCCGGCGCCGGGGCCCCTGCTGGCGATCCTGGAAGCCCTGGAACAGATGCCCGATGGCGGCGCGGTGCATGTCCGGATGGACGCTGACTTGCCGCCACTGGCCCGCATTCTGCAGGAATTCGACTATTGCCGTGACGGCGGCTGGCTGGACGACGGCAGCTTCGGACTGCGCATCTGGCGCGCCTCGCCAACGGCGCCGCGTGCCGCCGCGCACGGCCTGACATTTTGTTTGGAGTAAAACGACGATGCGTAACCCGATCTTTACCGCCTACCGCGGCCCTGCCTTGAGCATCACTGTCACCACCGATGGCCACCGGGTGCACCGGCTGGCGGACGACCGGCCCCACCAAGGGCGGGCAATCCCCTGCGTGATTCAGCGCGATCCGATGGTGGCGGCGCTGTTCGGCGCGCCCGGCAAACCGCCATGCCGCAACAAGCGTCCGACCTGACACGGCAGGAACCGGTCATATCATCAGCGCCCGAATAGTTTGCCCATGCGCGCCACGGCCTGCTCGATACGGTCATACGCGGTGGCATAGGAAAAGCGCACATGCTGGCGCGGCGCGGCGACACCGAAATCATCACCCGGCACGAACGCCACGCCCGCTTCGCGCAGCACCGCCATGACAAACGCGGTGCTGTCGCCGGCGCTCGGGTGCGCCACGGCACTGCAATCGGCGTACACATAGAATGCGCCGTCCGGCATCACCGGGACGCCGAAGCCCAACTCACGCAAGGCCGGCACAAAGAAATCGCGGCGACGCTGGAATTCAGCCCGGCGCTGTTCATAGACGGCGATCGACTCCGGGTGGAAGCACGCCAGCGCCGCGTGCTGCGCCACCGTCGACGGGCAAATGAACAGGTTTTGCGCCAGCTTTTCGATCACGCCCACCAGCGCATCAGGCACCACCAGCCAGCCCAGGCGCCAGCCTGTCATATTGAAATATTTGGAAAAACTGTTGACCGTGATGACTTCATCATCGAGGCCCAGCGCGCTGTGCGGTGACTGGCCATACGACAGGCCCTGGTAGATCTCATCGACAATGGCAAAGCCGTGGCGCGCCTTGACCGCCGCCAGCAGCGCCGTCATTTGCTCGACGGTCAGCGCGGTGCCGGTCGGGTTCGAGGGCGACGCCACGATGACGCCACGGGTGCGCGCACCCCAGTGCCGCGCCACGTGCTGCGCCGTCAGCTGGTAGCGCTGTTCCGGGCCTGACGGCAGCAAGACCGCCTTGCCGCCAAACGCGGAAACAAAATGGCGGTTGCACGGATAGCTGGGATCCGGCATCAACACCTCATCGCCCTCCGACACCAGCGCGGCGCAAGCCAGCAGCAACCCGGCCGAGGCGCCGGCCGTCACGATAATGCGGCGCGCTGGAATGTCCAGCCCGAACGCGTCGTGGTAATGGGCGGCAATCGCTTCGCGCAGCGCAGGCAAACCCAGTGCATCGGTATACTGCGTGGCGCCGCCACGGATGGCGCGCACGGCGGCTTCGGCCACCCGTTCCGGCGCCGTGAAATCCGGTTCGCCCACGCTCATGCTGATGACATCGACACCGGATTTCGCCACGTCAGCGGCCGCCTTCATGATTTCCATGACACGGAACGGCTCAATCGCCTGGACACGGGCGGCGGCTTGCAGGGCGCGGGACACTTCAGGCGGGGTCGGATGCATAGGGGTGCTCTCAGGCAAAACGGCGGGGCTCCGATTATAGCGGAACCCACAATTGCGCCAACCCCGCCGCCGCTTACCGCGCCGGCACGGCGCCTTGCCGTCCGCTGGCCCCCCTTGGGCACTGGCAAGCGGCGCCACAGCCGCAGTGCGGGCCACAACTGCAGTGCGCCGCCGTGGCCTGCGCCGCGCAGCCACAGCCACAGCCCGCACCGGGGCATACGCGGCAAGCGCAGGCAGCGGAGGACGCTGGGCGGGATGAATAACGATTGGTAAAGTTCATGAGGATCTCCTGGAAGTGGCGCTGGCGACACGGGCCAGCAAGATCAGCTTACTCATTGCCATCATGGGAAGGTCAAGTGGCTGGTTCAGTCCACTTCGGTAAGCAGTTGTAAGTTCCGTTTGACCATCATCAAACCAATGCATACAATTCCGGCACTTTCAATTTTGGGAATTCCTTTCATGGGCACTTGTTCAAGTGACAGTTGTCGCCGGATAAACTCCGGTCCCGCCCGGGCGCGCTAGCGCAGGAATTCCGCTCTCCTGCCATCCACCGCCCACGGCGGCAGATGGCATCCACGCCGCCGGTTCCGCCGCGCGGCAGGTATCCAGACACATCACCACGGCCGTCCAGGGCTTACCTGGTCGGCTTGTATGCGAGCGTGCATCAAAGGGACGCCCGTCATTATCGACGGAGGTCTCATGCTGTTCTTGCCATCCCTGCGGCCCAACCGCTATGACCTGGCGCTGCTGCCCTTACTGGCCGGCTTGGCCGCCGCCATCGCGTATGGCGTGCTGCAATGGACCGCGCCACTGACCGACGCGGTCCACATGCTGGACCCGCTAAGGCTGCCGTATTACCTGCTGCGCACGCTGCTGCGCATGTTCGCCGCGCTCGGCTGCTCGCTACTGTTCACGTTCGCCTTTGCGCTGGCCGCCAGCCGTTCAGAACGCTTGGGCAAGCTGCTGCTGCCCATGCTCGACATCCTGCAATCGGTGCCGGTGCTGGGCTTCCAGGCGGTGTCGGTGGCGCCATTTATCGCCTTATTCCCGGGCAGCATGCTGGGTGCCGAGTGCGCCGCCGTGTTTGCCATCTTCAGCTCGCAGGCGTGGAATATGGCGTTCAGCATGACCCAGTCGGTGCGCACCGTGCCGCCGGCCTGGCGGCGTATCGCGCGCCAGCGCCGCATGAATGGCTGGCAACGCTTCTGGCGCATCGAATTGCCACACGGCGCGCAGCCGCTGGTGGCCAACATGATGGTGTCGATGTCCGGCGGCTGGTTTTTCCTGGTCGCCTCCGAAGTGATCTCCGTGGCCGGCCGCGATATCCGCCTGCCCGGCATTGGCGCCTGGATCGCCGCCGCCGTCGAGCAACGCGACAGCGCTGCGCTGGCGTGGGCCTTGCTGGCCATGGCGGCCGGCATCGTCCTGTACAACCAGTTATTATTCCGCCCCCTGATGGCGTGGGCGGGCCGCCAATTGCGCCGGCCAACAGCATCACCGCGCTGCCGTCACGACGCGCCGCGTGGCACATGGCTGACGCGCTGGATCGACCAAGGCGCTTGGACCGGCTCCATAGCCAGGACTCTGAAATCCGCCGCCGCCCCAGTGCCGGACTGGTTTGCCAAAACGCCGGCTGGCGCCGCCAATCGACCTGCGCCGTTGCCGGCCGCGCGCCTGCCGTCCGGCGCGGCGGCGAGCGTCGCCGTGCTGGCCGCCGCGTGGGCCGCCTGGCATTGCGCCACCTTCATCCGTGCCGAATGTGGTTGGCCCGAAGCCGGCCACGTGGCTTGGCTTGGCTGCCTGACCTTGCTGCGCGTGATGGTGCCGGTGGCGCTGGTGTCGCTGTTCTGGATTCCGTTTGCGATCTGGGCCGGCCAGCGTCCGCGCGTTGCGGCCCTGGTGCAGGATGCCGCGCAGGGGCTGGCCGCCCTGCCGCTCAACCTGCTGTTCCCGGTGGCGGCAGCGCTATTGCTGAAATACCATCTCAACCCGGATATCTGGCTGTCGGTATTGCTCGTGGCGGGCACCCAGTGGTACATCCTGTTCAATGTATTGGCCGGCGCGGCGGCGCTGCCGGCGCCGACCGGGCTGCATGGCTGGCGCGGATGGCGTCAGACTGACCTGTCGTCCGTCTTCCCGCATTGTGTCACCGGCGCCTTGACTGCCTGCGGCGGCGCATGGAACGCCAGCGTGGTGGCGGAAACCATCAACTGGGGCGACACCACGCTGTCGGCGCAAGGCCTGGGTAGCTATATCCGCCAGATGACGGAAGCCGGCGACATGCCAAGGCTGGCGTTGGGCATCGCCGTGATGTGCGCGTTTGTCGTACTGCTGAACCACACGCTGTGGCGCGCGCTGTACCGACTGGCCGAGCGCCGGCCGGCACAGCCCCCTACTTTTGCGACCGGAACGGGAACAACAACTGATTAACAAAGCCATCAGGCATATAGTCGCCCTGCACGCCGTATTTTTCCGGGAAGCCGGTTTGCCCCTTGATCGCGGTGCCGAACAAATGATCGAGAAAGGCGTAATGGGCGGCGTAATTGCGGTCGATCGCGATGTCGTCCGAGGCATGGTGCCAGTGGTGGAAATCCGGCGTGACGATCAGGTATTTCAGCGGCCCCCATGGCAGGTGCACGTTGGCGTGGTTGAACACCGCCTGGAAGCCGACCACGATGATGTAGACATCCATCACTTCCTTGTCAAAGCCCAGCACATACAGGGCGCCCAGCACGCCGACGCGGGTGCATAGCAGCTCCAGGATGTGCTGGCGCGAACCGGCCAGCCAGTCCATGGTCTTGGCCGAATGGTGCACCGCGTGGAAGCGCCACAGGAACGGGATTTCATGGTAACTGCGGTGGGTCCAGTACTGCACCAGATCGGCCACCAGGATGCACAGCAACAGTTGCGGGATAAACGGCAGCGCTTGCACCAGCCCCTGCACCCAGTCGTTGACCATCCAGCCAAACAGGCGGTGGATCGCGAAGTTGACGGTCAGCAGCGCCAGCCCGACAATAAAATGGTTGACGGCGAAGTGCACCATGTCGGTCTGCCATTCGCGCCGGAACAGCAACTGCCCTTTATAGAGTGGAAACACCTTTTCAATCGCCGCGAAAATCACGGTGGAGCCCAGCAAATCGAGGATGAACCAGTCCAGGCCGATGTAAGGGGTATGGTCGGGGAAATCGTTGACCGGCACGTGCGAGCCACCCGCCGCCACGGCGGCCACCACCATGACGGCGGCCACGCCGTTCAATGCCCGCTCGCGCTTGAACAACACATTGAGCAGACTGATGGAACCGGCGATCACCAGCGCCGCGAAGAGGATATGGCGGATCAGGTCCGGGTCATATTCGCGCCGCAATTCCGGCGTCGTCAGGTATTGCGGGAAGTGAAAAGCCGCCACCCCGAGCAAGCTCAGAAAGGCCAGCGACAACGCCAGCACCCCGCTGGCCAGTCCGCTGCCCGGCGCCAGCGGGCCGCTTTGCGCCAATAAATCCCGGGTCTCGTTGACCGCGCCGCTCACTTGCTTGACGGCCATCCTGGCCGGTTCGGTGATCCGTTTATCGACCATGCTGCTGCTCCCATCGCGCAAAGTTGCCTTTAGAACACGATCATAACCGCATTCCCGGTCTAATCAAAGCCGCCGAAGCTGCGCATTTCCTCTGCACTGAAGCCGGCCTGCAAGCGCGCGCCGAGATTGAACGGCCCTTTGACCGGCACCCGGTATTGCACCAGCAACGCGCTGTAGGTCGGCACCGGGTCGACGCCGCGCAGGCGGCACAGGTGGCCGTACCAGCGGTTGCCGATTTCGACGTGGCCGACTTCGTCGCGCAGGATGATGTCGAGGATGGCGGCGGCGGCATGGTCACCGGCCTGCGCCAGTTTGGCGCGCAGCGGCGGGATCGCATCGAGCCCGCGCGCTTCCAGCGTGCGCGGCACCAGCGCCATGCGCGCCAGCGCATCGTCGCAGGTGCGTTCGACCATTTCCCACAGGCTGTCGTGCGCCGTGAAGTCGCCGTACTGGAAACCCAGGGTGCCCAGGTGCGCCGACAGCAGCGCATAGTGATACGCCTCCTCGCGCGCCACGCGCAGCCAGTCGTGATAATACGGCTCCGGCATGCCGGGGAAGCGCCACAGCGCATCGAGCGCCAGGTTAACGGCGTTAAATTCAATGTGCGCCAGCGCGTGTACCAGCATCGCCCGCCCTTCGACGGTCGCCATCGAACGACGCCCGACCTGCCGTGGCGGCACCAGTTCCGGACGGCTCGGGCGGCCGGGGACCGGGCTGTCGGTGTGCAGCGCGGCGCCGCTGTCGAGGGTGCAGGCGCCCGCCTGCACCGCGTCATTCATGGCGGCGATCGCCGCCACCTTGGCGGCCGGGTCGACCACCAGCAAGCATTCCAGCGCCAGGGCGCGCAGTTCCGGCATGATACTTCCTTGCAGCAAAAAGCTGCGAGTGTACCAAATCCTGGCGGGCTTTATTGGCCCGTGAAGTTGGCCGGGCGCTTTTCCAGAAAAGCCGCGATGCCTTCCTTGCGGTCGTCGCTGGCGGCCAGCAGCGAGAACGATTTGCGCTCGAATTGCAGTCCCGCCTCCAGGTGCATTTCAAACGAGCGCAACACCGCTTCCTTGGCCAGCGCCACCGCCAGCGGCGACTTTTGCGCAATCCGCTGCGCTTGCGCCACGGCCGTCGCCAGTACTTCACCATCGGGCACCACATCGCTGACCAGACCCGCCGCCAGCGCGCGTTCGGCCGAAATCATGTCGCCGCCCAGCACCATTTTCATGGCCAGCGGCTTGCCGACCGTGCGCACCAGGCGCTGCGTGCCGCCGGCGCCGGGAATCACGCCAAGGTTGATTTCCGGCTGGCCGATGCGGGCCGACTCGCCCGCCACCACGATATCGGCGTGCATCAGCAACTCGCAGCCAGCACCCAGCGCATAGCCATTGACGGCGGCAATCAGCGGTTTGGAAAAAGCGGCAATCGCACGCCAGTACTGGGGCCGCACATCGCGCGCGGCACTGATCGCGTCGAGCGCCGCCATTTCATGGAGGTCGGCGCCGGCGGCGAAAATCACGTCGCCGCCAGTGATGACCACGGCGCGCACATCGGCGTCGTCCTGGGCCGCTGCCAGCGCCGCCACCACTTCGCGCAAAGTCGCGTTGCGCAGCGCGTTTTTGGACTGCGGGCGGTTGAGGCGCAGTACTTGCACACCGGAGGCGGCGGGTTCCAGCACGATATCGTGATATTCGTTCAT
>JAIENA010000350.1 GCA_019751755.1 Burkholderiaceae bacterium
AAAAAATGTAAAGAATACTGTGGTGCGAGGAGGGGGACTCGAACCCCCACACCATTGCTGGCGTCAGGACCTAAACCTGGTGCGTCTACCAATTTCGCCATCCTCGCGGCGTATTTGTACAAAAGCAAAGGGCAACCCGCATTTTCCTTTTAATTGAAAACTGGGTCACCCTTTCCCCGTTTGAACGGGGGCTTTCAACTTCAACGCGGTATTTTACTGTTTTTCCCGGAATGTGGAAGGGCTTTTTTAGCTTTACCACAACATTTACACAGCAATTGCTTGAATTTTTTTCCCGGTGTGCTTAGTAAGCTCTTCCGTCAGTCCCGATGGGCCGGTTTTTTGACCCGGAACCACGCCGCATACAGTGCCGGCAAGAACAGTAAAGTCAACACCGTGGCCAGGAGCAGGCCGCCCATGATGGCCACCGCCATCGGCCCCCAGAACACCGAGCGGGACAAGGGAATCATGGCCAGCGCCGCCGCCGCCGCCGTCAGCACGATCGGCCGGCACCGCCGCACCGCCGCCTCCACCACCGCATCCCACGGTTCGGCGCCCTCACGAATATCCTGTTCGATCTGGTCCACCAGGATCACGGAATTACGGATGATCATGCCAAACAAGGCAATCACGCCCAGGTTGGCGACAAAGCCCAGCGGCCGCCCCATCAGCAGCAGTGCGCCCGCCGCGCCGGCAATCCCCAGTGGCCCGGTCAGGAACACCAGCAACGACCGTTTAAAACTGTGCAATTGCAACATCAACAGCGTAAAGATCAGGAACACGGCCAGCGGCAGATTGGCGGCAATCGACGCTTCGGCCGCACCGGTATCGGCCGCCGCGCCTTTGACGGTAATCCGGTAGCCAGCGGGTAAACGCTTCTTCAGTTCTTCCAGCTTGGGCAAGATTTGCGCCGACACGGTCGGCCCCTGGATGCCATCCACCACATCGGACTGCACTGTAATCGCCCACTCCCTGCCCTCGCGCCATACCACGCCCGGCTCCCAGGCAAAATGCACGCGCGCCACCTGGCTGAGCGGGATCGAACGGCCCGACGCGGTCGGCAAATAGGTATCTTGCAGCGCCTGCATGGTGCTGCGCTCATCGACCGGCTGGCGCATCTGGATGTCAATCAGCCGGTTGCCTTCGCGGAACTGGCCGACAGTGGTGCCGGACAGGATGGTATTGGCGGAGCGCATCACGGTCTGGGTCGTCACGCCCAGCGCGCGCATCTTGTCCTGGTCCAGTTCGAGGCGCCAGGATTTGATCGACTCGTTCCAGTTGTCATTAACGCCCAAGGTGTTCGGATTGGCGCGCATGATGTCCTTGACATCATCGGCCAGCGCGCGCACCGGCCCCACTTCCGGACCGGAGACGCGGAACATCACCGGGTACGGCACCGGCGGGCCATTCGGCAACAGCTTGACGCGCCCCCGCACCTCGGGAAAATCGGTCTTGAACAGGTGATTGATTTTTTTCCTGAGTTCTTCGCGCGCCTTCAAATCCTTGGCCAGCACCACCATTTGCGACACATTCGATTGCGGGAATATCTGGTCCAGTGGCAAATAGAACCGCGGACTGCCGGTGCCGACGTAGCTGGTGATGCTGGCCACGCCGTCATATTTGCCGACCACGCCCTCGAATTTTTTCACCAGCCCTTCATTGAGCTGAAACGACGAGCCTTCCGGCGTCCACATTTCGACCATCAATTCGGGCCGACTGGAATCCGGGAAGAATTGCTTTTCAATGAATTTAAAGCCATAAATGCCGAGCGCGAAGACGGCCAGCGTGGCGCCGATGGTCACCATGCGCCATTCCACGCACCACGTCACCAGCGCGCGGAATTTACGGTAGCCGGGCGTGTCGAATAATTCGTGGTGACCGTCGGCATGCGGTTGCACCCGCAGCAGCACGTAGCCGATGTAAGGCGTGAAGATCACGGCGACAAACCAGGAAATCACCAGCGCCAGCGCGTTGACGGAAAACAGCGTGAACGTATATTCACCCGCCATCGATTTCGCCAGGCCGATCGGCAAGAATCCGGCCACCGTAATCAGGGTACCGGTCAGCATCGGCATCGCGGTCGAGGTATAGGCGGCGATCGCAGCGTCAAAGCGCGACTGCCCTTCTTCCATTTTGCGCACCATCATTTCCACCGCAATGATGGCGTCGTCGACCAGCAAGCCCAGTGCAATGATCAGGGCGCCCAGCGAAATCTTGTGCAAGTCGATCTCGAGGATGCGCATAAACAGGAACGTCACCGCCAGCACCAGCGGAATGGTCAGCGCCACCACCAGGCCGGGCCGCGCATCGAGGCGCAGCTTGGGCTTGCTGTGCAGGCCCAGCGAGACAAAACTGACGGCCAGCACGATCAGGATCGCTTCCACCAGGGTGCGCACGAATTCGCCCACCGAGGCCGACACGGCGGCCGGCTGATCGGCTACCCGTTCCAGGTTGATGCCAACCGGCAGCTTGGTGCGCATATCGGCGGCGGCCAGCTCCATCGCCTTGCCCATCTTGATGATGTTGCCGCCCTTCTCCATCGACACGGCCAGTCCGATGACTTCCTTGCCGTTGTAGCGCATCTTGTCTTGCGGCGGATCCTGGTAGGTGCGTTCGATGGTGGCGAAGTCGCCCAGGCGGAACGTGGTGCCGTTGGCACGCAGCTCCAGCCGCTCCAGGTCCTTGACCGAGGCCAGCGCACCGCTGACCCGAATTTGCAGGTTTTCCAGCGGCGTCACCAGCACGCCGGATGATTCCACTGTGTTTTGGGCGGCGATCTGGCCAACGATGGTGTCAAACGACACCCCCAGCGTGGCAAACTTCTTGTGCGAAAAGACGATATTGATCTTTTCATCCTGCACACCGAGCAATTCGACTTTCGACACTTGCGGCACATCGAGCAGCCGCTGGCGCGCGAAGTCGGCGTAATCTTTCAGCTCCGCATAGGTAAAACCATCGGCCGACAGGGCGAAAATCGAGCCGAAGGTGTCGCCAAACTCATCATTGAAGAACGGCCCGATCACCCCTTGCGGCAGGGTATGGCGGATATCGCCCAGCTTTTTGCGCACCTGGTACCAGGCGGCAGTGGTCTCCTTGGACGGCGACGATTCGCGCAGGCGCAGGATGATGGTGGTCTCGCCGGGCTTCGAATAACTGCTGATTTCATCGATATACGGCGTTTCCTGCAGCTTTTTTTCCAGTTTATCCGTTACCTGCTCCGCCATTTGCAGCGCGGTGGCGCCCGGCCAGATCGCCCGCACCACCATGCCACGGAAAGTGAACGGCGGATCTTCGTCCTGCCCCAGGTTCATATAGCTGAGCATGCCGCCGATCAGCAGCACGGCCATCAGGTAGCGGGTCAGCGGGATGTGCTCCAGTGCCCAGCGCGACAGGTTGAAGCCGCCCTTCATTTTGCGGCCCCGGTGGCGGTGCTGCTGGCGGCCGAGCTAGAGGACGAGCTCGCGGCCGGATTGGCGGCGGCAGGCGCCTTCGGCATCGCGGCTTCACCGCCCAGCACCGTGACTTTTTGCCCCGGCTTTAACTGGTTAACCCCCGCCGTGACAATCACCTGGCCCGGTTTCAACCCGCCTTTCAACACCATCTCATTGCCGGACACCCCGCCCGGCTGCACCGGCACCAGCCGCACCGCATGGTTTTCCACCACCCAGACCGAGGTCGCGCCGCGCTCATTAAACAGCGCCGACAACGGCACATGGATCTGCGCTTCCGGCATTTTTGAGGCAAACGCCACATACGCCGTCATGCCCAGCTTGGCGTCCGGCAAGCCATCGGGGATGGTAATCCGGACCGGATAGGTGCGGGTCGCCGGATCGGCAGCCGGCGACACTTCACGGACCTTGCCGGCCGCCACCTGATTCGGGTTGGCCCACAGGCGCACGCGCACGTCAGTCACGCCGCGCAAGGCGTCGACCTTATCTTCCGGCAGCCCGATCACGATTTCCTTGTCGCCGCTCTTGGCCACCTGCACCACCGGCGTACCGGGCGCCACCACCGCCCCGACATCGGCGTTCACCGCCGTCACCACGCCATCGACGTCGGACAGCAGCGTCGCATAGCCGGCCTGATTGGCCTGGCCTTGGTACGCCGCCTGCGCCGCCTCGACATTGGCTTGCGCCGCCTTATAGTTGGTGTCCTTGCCGTCCAGGATGGTCTGGCTGACAAAATTCTGGGCTTTCAATTCCTGGTAGCGCTTCAATTCCGCTCTGGCGAAATCGCGCGACGTCTCGGCGGCCCGCAGCGCCGCTCGCGCCTGCGCCTGCGCCAGTTGCAAATCCTGCGGATCGAGCCGCATCAGCGCCTGTCCCTTTTTGACCACGGTACCGGTATCGACCAGACGTGCGACGATCTTGCCGCCGACCCGGAATCCCAGCCGCGATTCCACGCGCGCCCGCACCTCCCCGGCGAATTCCGACAGCAAGTCGATATCGCTGGCGCGCACCTGCTGCACGCGCACCGGCCGGATGTCTTCCGTTTTTTCTTCAGTCTGATGGCAACCAGCCAGCGCCAGCACGGCGACCATGCCGGTGGCGAAGACAGTCAAACGGGATGTAGGGCGGAGGGAAGGAGACACGGTAATTTCCTTTATTGTATTGCCCGGTGCGGAAAAGCTGCATTGCAGCATTGCCGTCAAGGCACTATGATGCCGGTCAAGAGAATGACTTTCCGTCAATCAAAAATTATATGCCTAGTCGTTCCGAATGCAAATGACTTTCGCGTCATTTAGTTGTTAGCCTCTATGCCCGTCGACCATTACGAGAATTTCCCTGTTGCTTCCTTCCTGCTGCCCCGCCGCCTGGTGCCCGCCGTGGAGGCGATTTATGCGTTTGCCCGCAGCGCCGACGACCTGGCCGACGAAGGCGACGCCGCGCCCGACGAGCGCCTCGCGGCGCTCAACCTGTATGAACAGCAATTACAGCGCATCGAGCGCAATGAAGAGGGACTGCCACCGATGTTCGAGCGGCTGGCCGGCGTGATCCGCGCATTCGACTTGCCGATGGCGCCGTTCCATGACTTGCTGTCCGCCTTTAAGCAGGATGTGCTGGTGCAGCGCTACCGCAATTACGATGATTTGCTCGATTACTGCGCGCGCTCGGCCAATCCGGTCGGCTTGTTAATGCTGTCCCTCTACAAGGAAGCGACTGAAGACAACGTGCGCGACTCGAACGCCATTTGTTCGGCGCTGCAAATCATCAACTTCCTGCAGGACGTCGCCATCGACATCCACAAAGAGCGCATTTATCTGCCGCTCGACGACCTGGCCCGCTTTGCCGTCTCGCCCGCGCAACTCGGGCATCCCGATGGCCAGGCCAAGTGGCGCAACCTGATGAAGTTCGAAGTGGCGCGGGCGCGCGCACTGATGCTGTCCGGCGCGCCGCTGGCGCTGCGGCTGCCCGGGCGGATCGGACTGGAATTGCGGATGGTGGTGCAAGGCGGCCTGCGCATCCTGGAAGCGATCGAGGAAGTCGAGTACGACGTGTTCCGCCAACGGCCCAAGCTTGGCAAACCCGACTGGGTCAAGATCGCATGGCGGGCACTGACCATGCGGCGCCAGCTAAAAAGGCTCGCAATGACGGCGCATCGCTTAGAATAGCGGCTTTTTTAAGACAGCATGGATGCCGGGCATGTCGGCCGGGCATCCACATCGCAGCACCACCAATGCCTTTTAACTATGTCTCCTGACGAATACTGCCAGCAGAAAGCCGCCGCCAGCGGGTCCAGTTTTTATTACAGCTTTTTGTTCCTGCCGGTGGAGCGCCGCCGCGCCATCATGGCGCTGTACGCTTTTTGCCGCGAAGTGGACGACACGGTCGATGAATGCACCGACGAAGGCATCGCGCGCGTCAAACTCGAATGGTGGCGCAAGGAAATCGCCGGCATGTACCTGGGGACGATGAACCACCCCGTGACACAGGCATTGGCGCCGCACCTACCGACTTATCAGCTGAAACAGGAACATTTGCAGGCCATTATCGACGGCATGGAAATGGACCTGAACCAGACCCGCTACCTCGACTATCCGGGCCTGAAAAAATATTGCTGGCACGTGGCCAGCGTGGTCGGCATCCTGTCGGCCAGCATTTTCGGCGCCACCCGGCCGGAAACGCTGCACTATGCGGAAAAACTGGGTCTGGCCTTCCAGCTGACCAATATCATCCGCGACGTGGGCGAAGATGCCCGCAAAGGCCGGATTTATTTGCCGGTCAACGAGTTACAGCAATTCAATGTGACCGCCGCTGATTTACTCAATGCGCGCCACAGTGACAACTTCGAAGCCCTGATGCGCTTCCAGGCCGCGCGCGCCCATCAAATGTACGACGAAGCGTTTGCCCTGCTGCCGCAGGAAGACCGCCGCGCCCAGCGCCCCGGCCTGATCATGGCCGCGATCTACCGCACCGTGCTGACGGAAATCGAGCAAGACGGTTTCCATGTGCTGACCCAGCGCATCTCGCTGACGCCGATCCGCAAGTTGTGGCTGGCGTGGAAAACGTATATTCGTGGCTGACATCACGCGCGTTGCCGTGATTGGCGCCGGCTGGGCCGGCTGCGCCGCCGCAGTGGAACTGGCGGGACGCGGCGTCCACGTCACCCTGCTCGAGTCGGCCCGCACGCTGGGCGGGCGCGCCCGTCGCGTGGAGCTCGATGGCCATACGCTGGACAACGGCCAGCACATCCTGCTGGGCGCCTACCGCGCCACGCTAAAGTTGCTGCGCAAAGTAGGCGCCGACCACAAGCAAACGCTGCTCACCGTGCCGCTGCAAATGCGATACGCGCCTGGCGCCGGCGGCATGGATTTTATCGCCCCGCGCCTGCCCGCCCCATTCCACCTGCTGGGTGCTCTGCTGCGCGCCACCGGGCTGGCGCGTGAAGACAAACTGAGTCTGGCGCGTTTTTCCACCACGGCACGCTGGATGGGTTGGTCATTCGACACCGATTGCACCGTCACGGAGTTGTTGCATCGCTTCGAACAGACCGCGCGCCTGACCCAGCTGATGTGGCGTCCATTGTGCCTGGCCGCGCTGAACACGCCGCCGGAGCGGGCTTCGGCCAACGTGTTTCTGGCCGTGCTGCGCGACAGCCTGGGCGCCGGCCGCGCCGCCTCCGACATGCTGGTACCCAAAGCCGACTTGTCCGCCCTGCTGCCGGAGCTGGCGGCCGACTACGTGCGCCAGCATGGCGGCGCCGTCCACGCGGGCGCCAGCGCCACCACGCTGCTGCCCCAGTCAAGCGGCGGCTGGCGCGTGCAGGCCACCGGCGCCGCGCTGGCAGCGCATTGGGAACAGCACTTTGATGCCGTGGTGCTGGCCTGTGGCGCGCCCCATGCGGCGACGCTGCTGGACGCCATCGACGGCGCCACTGGCAAGGCAACCGAACCAACGGCCACGACCACGCTGGCGGCCCGCTTGCGCGCCTTCCACTACGAAGCCATCACCACCGTGTACTTGCAGTACGGTTCGTCGATCACGCTCAATGTCCCCTTCCTGGCGCTGATCGACCAGCCGGACAATGGCCACTGGGGCCAGTTCGTGTTTGACCGTGGCCAGCTCGATGCGCGCCAGGCGGGCATGCTGGCGGTCGTCATCAGCGCATCAGGCACAGCGGCCGCGCAAGGCCAGTTAGCACTGGCAGCGGCGGTGGCCACGCAATTGGCGGACGTGCTGCGCCGTCCGGAGTTGGCGCAGCCGCAGTGGTCGCGCGTCATCACGGAAAAGCGCGCCACCTTTGCCTGCGCTCCCGCGCTGGACCGCCCCGCCAACGTGACCGGCCTGCCGGGCCTGCTGCTGGCGGGCGATTATACGGCCGGCGACTACCCCGCCACGCTGGAGGGCGCGGTGCGCAGCGGCGTCGCGGCGGCCACGGAGTTTCTGAAACACAAGAAATAAGCCGCCTGCGGCGCCCCGGCTATCGCGGTATATGGCCGTCTGCTCCGCCAAATTTGCATCTTGTCGCACATCAGTGGCCCGCCGTGGTGGGTTTGCGTACAGTCACATCATCGATGAATGCCCAACATGCGCACAACATGGAGCCGCTGATGAACACCGCACTGACACTGAAAACCCTGGTCGTACTGGCACTGGTGGCCGCCACCACGGCGCTGATCGTACAGGCCGAACATGGCGCGGCGGCCATGCCATTGCAGCACCAGACCGTGCTGAACTAAGGTAGTAGAGGATCCATAATGAACAAGCAGGCATACCTGGACGCGCTGCACAAAGCCCTGGCGGGACTGGCGCCGGAAACCGTGGCCAGGACCATGGCGGAATACGAGCAGCGTTTTATTGACGGCATGGCCGCCGGGCGCGGCGAACAGGACATCGCCGAAGAATTGGGCGAGCCCCGCAAGGTCGCCATGGCGCTGCGCGCCAGCGCGCACATGGCCGCTTACCAGCAGTCGAAAACGCCGGCCAGTTGGGCTCGCATGGCGGTGTCGTTTATCGGCCTGGCTGTGTTCAACCTGTTTATGGTGGTGCCGGCGATGGTGTTTGCCTCGCTGCTGACGGCGGTGTACACCTGCGCCTTCGCGTTTTACCTGTCCGGCATCGCCATCACCGCCAGCGGCCTGGCCGGCACCAATGAACTGGTGCTTGACGGCCCGTTGCGCGAATTCGTGCACTTCGGCGACGACGAGCGCGGCGCGCAAACCCGCGTCTCGATCGGCCAGACCGGTATCCAGGTATTCCAGGACCGTGACAGCGGCCCTCCTGATGACGACGACACCGGCGAGGACGACGGCAATGAAACCACGTCCGGGCGGTTCATTGAAAAGGCCGAGCGCGTGGCCAACGGCAGCGTCAAGATTTCCACCGAACTCGATAACGAATCGCGCGTCACGCAAACCGCGTTCGGCATGGGGATGGTGATGCTCGGCATCTTGCTGTGCTTACTGAGCCTGGTTGTGACGAAATACACGATCGCCGGCATCAAGCGCTATATCCAGATGAATTTTTCCCTGCTCAAGGGTCATTGAGACGGACAGGAGACACCATGCGTGCTTTGATTAAAGTTGGCGTCAGCTTGTTGCTGTTGTCCTTTGTGCTGATCGCCTTTGCCTACGGCATGCTGCGCACCCACGGCCAGACCAATCCCACCAGCGCGGCCGGCCGTGCGCTGGGCAGCGAAAGCCGCACCGTGGCGCCCGGCGTGACGTCGGTGGAACTGTCCGGCCCGATTGACTTGACGCTGATCCAGGGCGACAAGCCGTCGCTGAAAGTGCGCGGCGAACAGCGCCTGCTGGCCAACGTCGCCACCGAACAGGATGGCAACGTGCTGCATATCGGCACCAAAGGCATGCTGTTCCACCACCGCCGTCCGCTGCAAGTGGAACTGGTGCTGCCATCGCTCAATGCGCTGGAAGTGCGCGGCACCGGCGACAGCACCGTCGACGGCTTTTCCGGTGAACGCCTGACCTTGCAATTGTTCGGCTCCGGCAATGTCAAATTCAATGGCCGTTTCAAGCAGGTGGCGGCCGGCGTCCACGGTAGCGGCGACCTGAGCCTCAATACCGGCAACAGCGACGCGGTGGCACTGGAAATGGTGGGTTCCGGCCAGATCAAAACCAGCGGCAGCTGCAAGACCTTGAACGCCGACTTGAACGGTTCGGGCGACCTTGATGCGCAGCACATGGCGTCCGACCAGGTCACCGTCAACCTGAAAGGGTCCGGCACCACCAATGTGTTTGCCCGCCGGTCGGCTGAACTGACACTGCGCGGCAGCGGCGACATCAACGTATATGGCAATCCGGACACCCGCAACGTCAGCCGCACCGGGTCCGGTGAAGTCAGCTGGAACCAATAACGCTAAAATACGGTGATGTGTGTCAATTACATCACCGTCTCCCGCCAGCTGTGCCTGGAATTTTTCCGCACCCCGCTGGAAACCAATGAAGACTGGCGCGACGAGCTATACCAGGATTATCGCGGCCCCGTCGTGGTGCACGACATCCACGGCCAGCGCCGCCTGGTCGTCGCCTCCTACGGCTTCATTCCGCAATCCCAGCTGGCCCCCGGCCAGCGTATGACGACCATGAACGCGCGCGCCGAAACCGTGGCCGACCTGCGCACCTATCGCGGCGCATGGCACAACTGCCGCCTGTGCCTGGTGCCGATGCAAGCCTTTTTTGAACCGAATTACGAAAGCGGCCGCGCCGAGCGCTGGTCGATCGGCATGGCGGACCAGCAACCGTTCGCCGTGGCGGGCCTGTACCGCACCTATCTGGCGCCGGACGGTACCCGCAGCCGGTCGTTTACACAATTGACGATCAATGCCGATACGCATCCGCTGATGCGCCGCTTTCACAAGCCGGACGATGAAAAGCGCAGCCTGGTGGTGATCCGGCGCGACGATTACGATGCGTGGCTGGGGTGCAAGGATCCGGAGCAGGCACGGACTTTTTTACAGGCGTATCCGGCGCAATGGATGACGGCCGAAGCGGCACCACGTGAGACGGTGGCGTCGCCGCAGGGTCAATTGTTTTGATCGTCAACTTAATTGCCGCAGATTAATCCCTGTTGAGCCGTGGAACCCGGCGCGCCGCTTGCGACGGATGAAGGCGCCAGCCAGGCCAGCACATCATTCGCCGCCCGGATCCCGGTGGCAAAGCATGCCGTCAGCAAATATCCACCGGTCGGCGCTTCCCAATCGATCATTTCACCTGCCACAAACACGCCCGGCAACGCTTTAATCATCGTGCCGTCAAGCGCCTCAAAACGCACCCCGCCGGCACTGCTGATGGCTTCGTCAATTGGGCGTGGCGCACGCAGCACCACCGGCAACCGTTTCAGCACACGCGCCAATTGCACCGGATCCGCGCATTGCTCCTTGCTGGCGCATTCGCGCAGCAAGCCCGCCTTGACGCCCTTGATGCCGAGTCGGCTTTGCAAATGGCTGGACATCGAACGCGCGCCGCGCGGCTTGCACACTTCGTCCAGCACCCGTTCGGCGCTCAGGTCTGGCAGCAGGTCCAGCAACATGGTGGCGCTGCCGTCTGCCAACACGCGGTCGCGCAGCGGCGCCGACAGCGCGTAGACCAGGCTGCCCTCGACACCGGTGGCGGTGACAACGAATTGCCCCTTCTTCCATCGCGTGACGCCGTCCGCGCCATCGTAGCCGATCGCCACCGTCGTCAACGGGTCGCCCGCATGGCGCTCACTGAAGTGCTCGCTCCAGCCGACATCAAAGCCGCAATTGGACGGGATCAACGGCGCGCTATCGACACCGGCCTGCTGCAACAGCGGCAGCCACGCACCATCAGAGCCAAGCCGGGCCCAACTGCCGCCACCGAGCGCCAGCACCACGGCGTCGGCCCGCACCAGCAGCGGGCCCTCCGGCGCATCAAACCGCAAGGCGCCATCGTCAGACCATCCGACCCAGCGGTGGCGCTGATGGAAACGCACGCCGTGCTCCTTGAGGCGGTGCAGCCATGCGCGCAACAGCGGTGCGGCTTTCATATCCGTCGGGAACACGCGGCCGGAGGTGCCGACAAAGGTATCGATACCGAGCCCGTGAATCCAGCCACGCACCTGTTCCGGCGTGAACGCGTCCAGCATCGGCCGCAGGACTTCGGCCCGGGCGCCATAGCGGGTTACAAAGCTTGCATAATCTTCGGCATGGGTGATGTTCATGCCGCCGCGCCCGGCCAGCAGAAATTTGCGGCCGACCGATGGCATTGCATCATAAACGTCGGCGGCAATGCCGGCTTGCGCCAGGGTCTGGGCCGCCATCAGGCCGGCCGGGCCGCCGCCGATGACGGCGACGCGGATCGTGTGCAGGTGGGTACGTGGTTCCATAAGGGTCAGTATTGTACACGCCAGCATGCCCCGAAAACCCGGTGGCGTCCTGCATAATGATGCGCAGGAAGTCGATTCGGTCCGGCGCCGTTCCTCGTCACCATGTCAGCCCCTCATGTCAGCCAGTTCACTCACCGATCAGGAGAACACTATGAGTACAAGCAACACCAGCACCATCCGCCTGCACCGCGTCCTGCGCAGCACCCCGGAACGCATCTACCACGCTTTCCTGACGCCCGCCGCCATGGCCAAATGGCTGCCGCCCAACGGCTTTACCTGTACCGTGCATGAAATGGATGCGCGCGAAGGCGGCAGCTACCGCATGTCGTTCACCGACATCGGGACCGGCCACGGCCATGCGTTTGGCGGTGTCTACCGCGAGCTGACACCGGGCGCGCTATTGCGCTATACGGCCACCTT
>JAIENA010000038.1 GCA_019751755.1 Burkholderiaceae bacterium
GGCAGCACCAGCGCCCGCGCGGGCGGGGCCTGCACCCTGGCCGCCGCCGCCCGCACGCTGTCCTCGAGCGCCACGCGCGCTGCGGCGTCGCGCAGCACGGCGCGGCCACTGGACACTTGCGCGCTGCGCTGCAACTGGCCTTTTAAAATGGGCGCCATATTGGCCTCCTGCCCGGCGCGCCGGTTGCGCGCCGCCCGCGCCTGGCGGCGGTCGTGCTGCTCGCGCAGCTCTTGCAAGCTGCGCTCGCGCGTGGTGCGGGCGTGCTCCAGCGCGGCCCGGGCAGCGGCCTGCTCCGCTTCCCGCAGCGCCGCATAATGCGCGCCATTGCCGGCGTGCAGCACCAGCGTGCCCGCTTCCAGCGCCGCCATCGCGTCCATGGTGTCGAGCAAGTCGCGGTCATGGCTGATCACCAGCGCGCCGCCGCGCCAGCTCTCGAGTCGGCGCCGCAGCCAGGCGCGCCCGCTGCCATCGAGGTGATTGCTCGGTTCATCGAGCACCAGCCACGGCGCCCCGGACAGAAAGGCGCCCGCCAGCGCCACCCGCATCAACTGGCCGCCGCTCAAGGTGTCGGCGCGCTGGTCGAGGCCATAGCCCGGCATGCCGGCGTCGGCCAGTTCGCTGCCGAAGGCGTCGGCCAGGTGCCAGTGCCCGTCGAGCAGTTCGAGGTCGGCGCCGCTGGCGTCGCCGCGGGCGACCCGCGCCAGCGCCTGGGCCAGCGGCGCCAGTCCGGCCACATCGGCCAGCGTGGCGCCCGGCAGCGGGCGGATTTCCTGCGGGGTCCAGGCGCAGCGGCCAGGCCGCAGCACGGCGCCGCCGGACGGTGGCAGCAGTCCGGCCAGCAGGCGGCCCAGCAGGCTTTTACCGGCGCCATTTGGGCCAACCAGACCGGTTTTTATCGCGGGGAAGACCGCATCGAGGTCGCTAAATAGCGTGCGGCCGGATGGCAGCACGCAGGACACCGCACGCAGCGTCAAAGGCATGCCGCAGGTGTTGCCTTCGGTAATAACAAGGGAAGCCGCGTGTGCGGCGGGTAGCAGGGAATCTCGCATCAGTCAGCGCTCAAATTCGGTGGGCAGGCACAGCGCAAGGCTGTGGACACTATCGAATCGGCTTACTGGGTCATTCGCGGAGGCTCCGTGGCGGCAGTGGGGAAGCAGAAAATAAACAACGCTGCCCGCCAAATAAAAAGGCAGGCAGCGTGCGCAGTATACCGTCAATCTACGGCAATTGCAGCGCCTTTGCCACCTCCGCCCACGCTACGTACTTGAAGTTTTGCGGGCCATCAGGCAGGCGTTTGTAGCCATCCTGCACCACCAGCATGCCGGCGCCGTAAGGGCCGCCGAGCGCCGCCGATGTGACATCGAGACCGTCGGTCTCGGACGTGCCGTCGATGCCCGCGCCGGCATTGACGCCGATGCGGAAGCTGCCGCGCACGCGGAATGGCGCCTGCGCATCGAGCACCACATAGCTGTTGCTGCCCTGGCTGGACACCACCAGATAGCTGGCCTGCGCGCCATGGTACAGCGCCATGCCCTCGACATCGGCCGTCAGCACGCCGCCGGCCGCCAGCACCATGCTGGCCTGCACGCTGGCCGTGGCCGGACTGGCCTCGGCCGGCAAGGTCCACACGCCGCGCTTTTCCTCACCAAAGAACAGCACGCCGTGGCGGTCATCGGCCACGCAGCCTTCCGGCTGGGTGGCGGTGCGGAAGGTGCGCACCCGCTCTGCCTTATAGCGCCGGGCCGGGTCCGGATCGGCAAGATGGTGCAAGCGGTACTGGTGGAACAAGCCATCCTTGTCATTGACAAACACTTCCATGCCGCCATTGACCGGCTGGTAGGCGCAGACGCCATAGATCTTGTCCATGCCGGTGGCAAAGCGCGCCGCTTCCGCCACCGTGCCATCGGCGGCGATGCTAAATAACACCAGCACATTGTCGTCGCGCTGGGTGGCGACAGCCAGGTCCTCGGTGACGCCGTTGGCCCAGCGCACGCGCTGGCGCAGATCGACATTGTTCAGGCGGCCCACTTCCAGCAACTGGGTCTGGCGTCCCTGCATGTCATACACCAGCAGCCCTTGCTTCTTGTTGGTGCCCAGCACGCGGGAGGCGCCGGGGTCGGACGGATGGACCCAGATCGCGGGATCATCGGCCGCATCGCCGGTGCGGGCCATCGGCTCGGTTTGCGTTTGCGGCTGCACGATCACGGTGGCGGGCGTTGTCTCCACTGGCACTGGCAACGTGGCGCGCACGGTGCGCCACGCTTTGGCACCGCTGTCGTAGGCGGCCAGCGTGGCCGACATGGCCAGCACAGGGCCGGTCGTCGCCAACGCTTGCCACGGCCCCGTTCCCGGCAACGCCGCCGGCGCCAGCGCTTTCCAGCGTCCGGCCACAGCCTGGAAGCGGTGCAAGGTGGCGCCATCGGCCAGCACGGCGCCGCCCGGCGTGACCGCCAGCGCGCCGTGGCCGGACAGCGGGCCGTAAGGTTTGGCCAGCGCCAGCGCCGTGCGCGCGCCGGGGCCCTCGGCGTCCGCGTGATAGCCCCACAGGCCCATGCCGCTCTCGTAAGCGAGCAGGGTGGCGCTGGCGTCATGCACGCGGCACTGTTTGGTGGCGGGCGGCAGCGCCAGATGGCGCACCAGCCGGTGCGCCGCGCCGCCGTCCAATAACCACTGCTGGGCCTGGCCATCCTTGGCCACCAGGAACAGGTAGTCGAGTTGCTGCGCGTCGCGGTACAGGCAGGCCGCTTCCGGCGCAAACGGCGGTGCCGGCGGCGCGTCGCGCAGGCGCAGCACGCCGGCCGCCAGATCGACGTCGACCAGCACCGGCCGCTCGCTATTCTGGTCGATGACCATGGCCAGCACGCCGCCCGTCACCGTCCGGGTGTCGAGCGTGCGGGCGCGCAGCGCCAGGCGGCTGCGCACGCGGCCATCGGCGGCCAGCAGCGACAGCGCCTGCTTGTCGAGCGCCAGCCAGCCGCCATCCGGCAACGGCGCCGCTTCCAGCGCCCCTTTTAACAGGGCGGGCGTCGATTTCGCCGACGTGGCCAATGGAGGCGATGCCGCCGCTGCCGCCGATCCGCCCGGCGCGGCCCATGCCGCAGGCATCGCACTGGCTGCAGCAGCAGCGGCATGGGCGCCGGTCGCCATCGCGGCGCCGCAGGTCAGCAAGGTGGCCGAAGCCAGCGTGGTCAGGCGAGTCAACGTCGCCAGTGCGCGCGGTTGCGCGAACATTCGAGTCAAACGCGGCGCCATCAGAACACGCTCGCTTTCAGCGTGATTTTATAGGTGCGGCCATATTGCTCGTACTGGGCGTTATGCTGTTTCACGCCCTGATACACGTAGTACTTTTCATTGTTCAAATTGGCCGCCTCGAACTGCACTTGCCAACGCTTGCTGAACTGCCACGCCAGCGACCAGTCGAGCTGCTTTTGTGCCGCCACGATGCGGTCCTGGGCGGCATTGAGGATGTCGCCGCCCAGTTCCAGCAGGTAGGCCGATTTATAGTTGACGGCCAGGCGGGTGCTGAGCGGACCCGCCTCATAGCCGAGCATCAGGTTGACCACGCGATCGGATTGGCCCGGCAGCGAAATACTGCGCGACAGCACCTTGCCGGCCTTGCTGTCATGGCGCGCCACGTTTGCCTTGGTGTCGGTGAAGGCGGCATTGGCGCCCACCAGCAGGCCATTGAACGGCGCCGGCAGCATGCGCAGCGGCTGCGACCAGGCGAACTCGATGCCGTTGACGGTGGCCTTGTCGCCATTGGCGAACGAGGTGGCCGACGTGTAGCCGACCCACGGGCCGCTGCCGGCCAGGTTGGTCGCGTAGGTAAAGTCGGCGATATCCTTGTGGAAGGCGTAGGCGGAAATGGTGCCGTCGGTGCCGAGCAGGCGCTCGATGCCCAGGTCCAGGTTGGTGGCCCGCAAAGGTTTCAGGTCCGGATTGCCCATCGCCGCCTCGGTGGCGCTGGCCAGCGTGGTGCCGGGCGACAGTTGGCTGAAGTTGGCCCGCACCACGGCCTTGGTGACGGCGGCGCGCACGCTGGTGTCCTGGTCGAGGTCATAGCGCGCCTGCAGCGATGGCAGCCAGTTGGTGTAAGCCTTGTCGCGCTGCAGCGGGGTGATGGCGGCGCCCGCCACCTGCACGCCGTTGGCACGGAATTGCGTGCGCTCGGCGCGCACGCCGGCCAGTACGCGCCAGCCGTCCAGCGCCATGGCATCCTGCACATAGGCGGCGTCGATATCTTCCTGCAGACGGACATCGTTGATGGCCGATTCGGCCACCAGTTTGGCGCCGGCGCGCTCCAGTCCCGCGACGCGGGCGCGCACCATGGCCGGCGAGATCGCCGTGCCGATACGGCCCAGGCGGTAATCGACGGTGCTGCCGTCCGAGAACGACGCCAGCGTCACGGCGCCCGCACCCCAGTAATTGGCGCTGCTGGTCTTGCTGCTGTTATAGGCCCACTGGTTGGTGTCATTGTCCTTGTCGCGGCGGCTGGTTTTCGCGCCGAATTTGATGCTATGGCGCCAGTCACCGGCGTCAAGCTGATGCGACAGGTCGAAGCGCAGGTGGCGTTCGCGGTCTTCCGAGTAGCGCTGTTGCAGCGTAATCGCGTTCAGACTGTACAGCGAGGCATCCAACAGCGCTGCGGGGCCCGTCAGTTGCGGCGTGCGGCTGTTGCTGAAACCAACGCCGGCGATGTTGCTGGTGGCGCGGAAGCGCGCATCGTTGATCGATTCCGGCGTGTCTTCGCTGGCGCGGCTGGCGCCGCCTTCGACCTTCAACTGCCAATCCTGCCAGCGCTGTTCGGTGCCGGCCACCACGGAGGTGATGGCTTGCGTGTATTTGCGTTGGCGCAGGCGGCGTTCCGCGCGGGCGGTCGCGCTGGCGCCTTCGGTCACGCCGCCACCGGCGAAATTGCTGACGGTCAGGCGGTCGCGCACTTCATCGTCGGAAAAGCGCGACAACAAGGTGCGCAGGAACCAGGCATTGCCGGCGGCCGGGCGGTAATCGAGGTTGGCGGCGAAGGCGCGGCGCTGGCGCTGCGGCAGGTAGTCGCGCAGCTCGAAGCCGCCCAGTTTGTCGCCATCCCACGCGCCGCCGGTTTCCACGTTGTCGGAACCGAACTTGCGCTGTTCCGCCGACAGGCCGATGGCCACGCCGAGCGTGTTGTCGAGCCAGCGCTGCGCCCACAGCAGCGAGCCCGACGGACTGTTTTGCCCGGTGTTCTGGTCGCGGCTGGCGGACGCGGTCACGCTCAGCAAGCGGCCCGGCAAATCAAAGGCCGACAGGGTTTTTACTTCCACCGCGCCGCCCAGCGCGTTGGCGTCCTGCTCCGGCGTCAGGGTTTTGGTGACTTCCAGCGAGCGCACCAGCCCGGCCGGCAGCACGTCCAGCGCCACCGCGCGGCGCGACGCTTCCGGCGACGGCAGCAGGGCGCCATTGATGGTGACGCTGTTCAGGTCCGGGCCCAGGCCGCGCACGCTGATATAGCGGCCTTCGCCCTGGTCGCGCTGGACCGACACGCCGGGCAGGCGCGCCAGCGCCTCGGCCGCGTTCTTGTCCGGCAGGCCGCCGATATCGTCGCTCGAGACCACGCTGACAATATTGTCCGCCTTGTCCTGGGCGGCGATGGCCTTGGCCAGGCTGGCGCGCTGGCCGGTGATGACCACCGTCCCGGCGCCCGCGGCGGCGGCGGTGCTGGCGGCGGCGCTGTCGGCCGGCGCGGCGTGGACCAGGCCGGACTGGCTCGACAGCAGGGCGGCGATGCCGAGGGCTATGGCGGACAGGCGTGGCTGATTCATTGTTTTCATTGTGATGTGCAAAGGTTGTCAGAACGGGGCGTATTCTGTGGATCGAATATGTCGGTTGCGTGACAAAAGCCGGATCGGCGTGAGCTGAAACGACTCCCCCGCCTGCCATCGTGCTGTCATCGTCTTGTCATACGGCGGCGCTAAGCTGCCCGCCCATGCTAAAACTGCACCGTACCTATCTGATTTGCGCGGCGTTGGGCCTGGCCCTGATGCCGTTTCCCTATGCCGCGCTGGGCCTATCCAAAGCCATCGCCGAGTGGCGCTGGTTCGACATCCTGTGCGAGGGCGGCACCGCCGCCATGGCGCTGACGTGGTTGCTGATTATGTTGAGCAGCCGTCCGGGCGGCGTCGTCACGCGCCTGTTCGCGCTGGGGCTGATGGGCATCATGCTGGGATCGTGGGCCGATTGCATGGATGAATTCTGGCGCGTGCCGAAAGCGGCGCTGTGGGACAACTGGCTGGAAGGGTTGCTGCCGGCGGGCATGGCGCTGTTAACGGCCGGTATGGTGTATTGGCGCCACGAACAATTCAGCCTGAATGAACATTTGCAGAAGCGCGAGCGGCTGTTCCGCGAACACCGCGCCTTTGACCGTTTGACGCAACTGGCCGGCGCTGACTACCTGCGCAGCCAGATCCGGGCCGAATATGCGCGTAGTCCGGGTCAGGCGTGCGCGCTGGTGCTGCTCGATATCGACGGCTTCCACCGCATCAACCGCGAACACGGCCAGCGCGAAGGGGACCGGGTGTTGCAGGCGGTCGGCCACATGCTGTTGCTGAACCTGCGCAACGACGATTTGCTGTGCCGCTATGCGGGCGACCGCTTTGCGCTGCTGCTGCCCGCCACCGACGCCACGCAGGCCGACGCGCTGGCGCGCCACCTGTGCAGCATGGTCGAAGCCATGCGCCACCACGGCGCGACCGGCCCGGTGCCGGTGCGGCTGCGCCACGCATGCACCTTGCTGGAAGGGGCGCCGGAGGCGCTGCTGGCGGAACTGGCGCAGGCGGTGGACCTGGCGTCCGCTGCGGCCACCGGCGTGCCACCTGGCGCTGCTTCAGCGCCGGTGGCGGGGCGCGGCGGCAATCTGTCCGGCGCGGCGGGCCCGGCCGCTGCGGTTGGTTCAGCGTGATTGCCTGGCATGGCGCCGATGACGCCGTCATCGACGCGGCGGGTCTGCCGGTGCTGGCGCTCGATTACGCGGCAAGCCGTGACGGCATCGTGCCCGCGCTGTGGAAAGACACCGGTCTCGATGGCCCGTCCGCGCCGTCCGGCGCCACGCTGACGCCGCGCCAGTACCTGCGCCTGCTGGACAACACGGCGCGCCTGCTGGGCAGTCCGGACACGTCGTTTATGCTGGGGCAGCGGATGTTGCCAGGTACCGAGGCCCACGCTGCCGGCGCGCTGGCCGGACTGGCGTGTGCGCTGCGCCATGCGCCCAGCCTGCGCGTCGCGCTGGCGCTGCTGGTCGACTGGCAGCCGCTGTTGTCGCCATTGCTGTGTCCCCGCTTGCGGGTCGACGGCGACCAGGCCGCCTTGTATTGGACCGACAGCTATGGCGCGCCCGGCATGCTGCCGTTCCTGGTGGAAATGCATATGGCCGCCGTGGCGTCGTTGTGCCGCTGGCTGTCCGGGGAGCGCTTGCCATGGCGGTTTTGCTTTAACCGGGGCCGCCCGCGCCACGCGGAACAGCATGAAGTGCACCTGGGCCATGATTTGCGCTTCGGTTGTCACCTCGACGTCATGTTGCTCGATGCGGCCTGGCTCGACCGGCCATGGCCGGGCGGCGATGCGGTGCGCATGGAACAAGGCCTGGCCGCCGCCGGGCGTCTCGCCATACCGCCCAGCCTGCCGTCGGCGCTGTATGGCTACCTGCTGGAGCGGGTGCGCAACGCGCCGCCACTGGAACAGGCCGCGCACGATTTCGGCGTCAGCCCCGCCACGTTGAAGCGCAAATTGGCGCGCCACCACACCCATTACCAGGCGGAACTGGACTTGGCCCGCACCCACATGGCGCTATACCTGTTCCAGAGCCGCCGCGCCGGCAATGAGGCGGTGGCACGGGAACTGGGCTTTAATGATGCCGCCAATTTCCGCCGGTCGTTCAAGCGCTGGACCGGCTCGGCGCCCGGCTTGTTGCGCGACTGGTTATTGGCCTGAATTGGCCTCAGATGGCGCGCCCGCGATCCTTCCTTGTTATGCCGACAAGCGGAACAACTGGCTAAAGATCCGCGCCGCCATCAAACCGACCGGCGTATGCTGCAGGCCCGGCGCCATTAGCCGCTCCAGGATTTGCATCGCTTCTTCCTTGCTTTCCGAACTGGCCAGGCGCGCTTCGAGCAGGCGCAATTCACTGTCAATGGCCTCCCACGCATGTTCGTCGCCGGGAAACGCGTGCCGGATCACCGGCCGTTCCGGCTGGCGCGGCGGCGCCGGGGTGTCGTTGGCACGGCGGGGCGGTGGCGCGTCCAGCGCGTCGCGCGGCGGCATCACCGCTTGCGGCCCCGGCATCGCCGTGGGCAGCGCCAGGCGGCCCACCAGCGCGTGCAGCCGGTAGCCATCGTCGACGCGGCGATAAAAGCCCGCCGGATCGGACACCCGCGCCATTACACCGCGCAATGTCAACAGCGCGGACGGGGTGCTGCCGGCGGCATCGGCGGGGTCGGCAAAGGCGTCGGCGTCGGCGCCGAGTTCATTGAGTTCATGCCGCGCCGCCAGCAGGGCGGCGCATGGTTGTTGGCGGCCGATGTTGTAGCCAATCAGTTCCGCCAGGTGGACATCGGCGTGGCGCGCCAGCGCCAGTTCAACCGCCGCGCCACGGCGCGGCGCGGCATCGTCGGCAGATTCGGTGGCGGCGCCTTGCGCGAGCGGTGGCGGCGCGCCGTGGGCGCCGAGCAGCGCCAGGTAGCGCAGGTACTGGTTGTGGCGGGGCACGCCATGGCCGGTGTAATCGAGGTAGCTGGCCACCATCGGCTGGAAATCCACATCGTCCCAGCGTCGCAGCACACCGTACAGCGAGGCGCCGGCCGCCAGCCGGGCCGGCGCGGCACTGGCGAGGAATTGGCGCAGTTGCGCGACGTTGGCAAAGTGGCGCCGTGGCGCACCCTCGGCGCGCTGTCGCTGGTAGCTGTGGTGGGCGGCCAACGCCTGTTCCGCCTGTTGGCCCAGCCAGTCGCCCAGCAAATCGTAATGTGGCGGCAAGCCATCGGGTTGGTCGCTGGCCAGGTCCAGTTGCAGGCGCAGGTAGGATTGCGCATCGTCCGGCCACGCGAGGTGGTCCGATAAAGTGGCGACAATGCGGCACGTGGTGTCAGGTGCGGGTGCGGCGGAAGGCAACATGAGGTCTCCTCTCCCTATCGTTTTTTTCCAGTATGCAATTTCGGCAAGTTACTGCGTAGCGGAGTGTGGCGCGTGATGCTGTAAGACTACGCTGACAGCGCTTAAAAATCATGCAAAAAGGTTATTCACTGATGCGGCAGTGGTACACTGTCATGATCGCAGTCAATATTAGTATTGCTAATTCAAGTACTGCATAAGACCAACGTTTCAGGTGTCATTATGGATCTCCAGCCACTCGCCGTACCCGGCGCCACCATCCTGTGTCCCGGGGGACGGATCGATCACACCCATGCCGACGCCTTCAAGACCGCGCTCGAAGCGCACCTGGGCGCCTGCACCGCCGGCGGCCTGCCGCTGGTGCTCGATTTTGCCCAGGTCAGCTACATTTCCAGCATCGGCCTGCGGGCGCTGATGCTGGCGATTAAACAGGTCAAGGCGCAGGGCGGACGCATGGTGCTGGCGGGCTTGTCACCGCTGGTGCTGGAAGTGTTCAAGATCAGCCGGTTTGACATGCTGTTCCAGATTTTTGCCGACCGCGACGCGGCGCTGGCCGGGCTGTCCGCCGCATGAAAGCCATCATCTGGGGCGCACGCGGTTCGCTGCCGGTGGCGCTGACCCACAAGCAGATCCGCGCCAAGCTGGTGGCGGCGCTGGAAGGCGCCATTGGCCGCGACCTCGATAGCAGCGACAAGATCGCCCATTACGTCGACCATGAACTGGGCTTCGACGTGCGCGGCACCTTTGGCGGGCACTCCAGTTGCGTTGAAGTGCAGGCCTGGGACCAGGCCAGCACCACCGAACACGTGATCCTCGACATGGGCAGCGGCCTGCGTCCGCTGGGCGGCTCAAAAATGGCGCGCTATGGCGCCGCCAAGCCGCAGACGTACCATATCTTCATGTCGCACCTGCACTGGGACCACATCATGGGGTTCCCGTTCTTCACCCCGGCCTACATCCCCGGCAACCGCATCATCATCTACGGTTGCCACGAACAGCTGGAAACGGCGTTCCGCCGCCAGCAGGAACCCATCAGTTTCCCGGTCTCGTTCGACCAGTTGGGCGCGACCATTGAATTTCGCCACATGACGCCGGGCCAGCCGCTCGAGATCAATGGTTTGAGCGTGACGGCCAAGCTGCAGCTGCATGCGGGCGACTCGTACGGCTACCGCCTTGAACATGGCGGCCAGACCCTGATTTACAGCACCGACTCTGAACACAAGCTCGATAACGAAGCGGAGCGCCAGGCTTTTGTCGACTTTTTCCGTGACGCCGACCTGGTGATTTTCGACGCCATGTATTCGCTGGCCGACGCGATTTCGGTCAAGGCCGACTGGGGCCACTCGAGCAACGTGGTGGGTGTCGAACTGTGCCAGCTGGCCCGTGCGCGGCGCCTGTGCCTGTTCCACCACGAACCGATCTACGACGATGCGCAAATTGCCCGCGTGCTGGCCGAAACCCGCCGCTATGCGGAAATCACCGGCGAAGCGCCGCTGGAAGTGGTGGCCGCCTATGACGGGATGGAAGTCGACCTGACACCGCAGCCATGAGGACGTGATGCCGCGTTTGCTGACCCGCTTTGTCGCCGGGCTGCGCCGGCGCGGCCGTCCCACCGCCATCGCGCTGGCGCTGGCCTGTGT
This sequence comes from Burkholderiaceae bacterium, assembly GCA_019751755.1. GTDB lineage: Bacteria > Pseudomonadota > Gammaproteobacteria > Burkholderiales > Burkholderiaceae_D > Rugamonas. The sequence goes on from JAIENA010000038.1 coordinate 10,782, forward strand.
GGCGTTGTTGCTGTGCTTGCCGGCCGGTCCGCTGCCGGGTCTGCAGTCGGCGCTGTTTGACGGCTACCAGAAACTGATGCCGCGCGAACGCAAGAACAGCGCCGTGCAAATCGTCGCCATCGACGAAGCGTCGCTCAAGCGCTATGGCCAGTGGCCGTGGCCGCGCGACCGCCTGGCCGAATTGCTCGACAAGATGGCGGCGCAGCAGCCGCTGGTCATCGGCCTCGATATCTTCATGCCGGAAACCGACCTGACGTCGCCCGAAGCGCTGGCCGCGCGCCTGCCGGCGTCGGAGTCGGCGGTCATCAGCGCGCTCAAAGCGATGCCGCGCCATGATGTGCAGTTGGCGAAATCGATGCGCCGCATCCCGGTGGTGCTGGGCGCGGCGGGACTGCGCACGCCGATCCCCGGTTCCACGCCGGTGCTGCGCGCGTGGCCGGTGCAGGCCCAGGGCGGCGATCCGCTGCCGTTTTTGCGCAATTATCCGGAAGCACTGGCCAGCCTGCCGATGCTGCAGGCGGCGGCCAGCGGCCAGGGCTTGCTGACGGCCGAGCCGGAAAACGGCGTGCTGCGGCGGGTGCCGCTGGTGGCGGCGGTCGGCGACACCATCGTGCCGTCGCTGTCGATTGAATTGATCCGGGTCGCGGTCGGCTTGCCGGCCGTGACGGTGGACGTCACGCCGCAGGGGGTGCGCAGCGTGGCGCTGGGCGATTTGCAGGTGCCGACCCAGCCCGGCGGCGACGTGCTGGTGCATTTCGGCCGTCACGCCGATGACCGTTACGCCTCGGCGCTCGACATCATGGATGGCAAGGCGCCGGCGGACTTGCTGACCAACCGCATCGTCATCGTGGCGCTGACCGGCCTGGGCCTGGTGGACATGCAAACCAATGCGCGCGGCGAACTGCTGCCGGGCGCCGATGTCCATGCGCAGTTGACGGAAAGCCTGTTTGACGAGCGCTGGCTGCAGCGCACGGCGGCGTTGCGCCATGCGGAAGCGGGGGCGCTGGCGGTGTGCGCCTTGTTCCTGATCTGGCTGCTGCCCCGGGCCAGTCTGCGGATTGCCGTGCTGGCGTGGCTGTTGTTGTCGGTGCTGCTGTTTGGCGGCGGCGCGCTGGCCTTTGCCCGTGGTGGCCTGCTGTTCGACGCGGCGTCGGTGTGGCTGGGCATGACGGCGGCCAGCCTGTCGCTGCTGGCCAGCCTGTTTGTCCATGAAGTGAGTGAACGGCGCCGCAGCGACCGCGCGCTGCAGGTGGCGCGAGAATCCGCCGCCAAGGCGGCCGGTGAGTTGTCGGCCGCGCGCCGCATCCAGATGGCGACCTTGCCGCTGCCCGCCACCGCGTTCCCCGGCGAACAGCGCTTTACGGTGGCCGCGCTGGTGGAACCGGCGCGCGAAGTGGGCGGCGACCTGTATGATTTTTATATGCTGGACCAGCGCCGCATGCTGTTCATGATCGGCGACGTGTCCGGTAAAGGTTTACCGGCCAGCCTGTTCATGGTGGTGGCCAAGGCGCTGTCAAAAAGCGTGGCGCTGGGGCAGGCGGCGCAGCCGACGCAGCCTGATATGGCCGCCATCCTGAACCGGGCCAACCGCGAACTGTCGCGCGAA
>JAIENA010000077.1 GCA_019751755.1 Burkholderiaceae bacterium
TCTTGGGGCCTGGCACCTTTCGCACTATCGTTCGGCAGCAAGGCGATTGACTGAGACTATTGGGGGCCTGGCACCTTTCGTACTATCGTTCGACTCGGGGGTGATTGACGGCGGCTATTCGGCTTGATACTCAAGCACCCGCACCATGGTCGGCGCGGAGGGGGCGAGGCCTTCGCCATCGGCTTGCCGCACCGGTTGTACGAATAAATGCAAGGCACCCGCGCGGCGCCACAACTCCGTGTCAAATGACGGTTCCCATGCGCCCACGCCATCACTGGTGAGGTCGCGAATGCGCCAGCGCGGCTGCGTAAAATCTGGGATCTCCGCCAGCGACACCTTGCTGCCGCGCTCCTCGTCGCGATAGACCAGCAGCGCGGCAGGCTTGCCATCGCGCTGGCGCACCAGGATTTGTGGACGGGCGATCGGAATCGCCTTGGTGCCCATGCCGGCCAACGAAAACGGCGTCGTGCGCAGCGGCAGATCGAACTGCCGCCAGGCGCCCCCGGCACGGTACAGCACCCGGTATTGCGGCACTTGCTCGCCGGCCGCGCGCCAATAGGTGGCGATGTACGGGTTGCCGGCGCAGTCCGCCGCCATCGAGGTCTGGTTGATTAAATCGCTGCCCTGCGCAATGCGCGCCGCATACTCGGCACTGGCCGCCGTCACCGGCAACGCATAGGCGACGCCATCGGAACGCTGCCAGGTCACGCCGCCATCGGGCGAGCGCGCATACGCCATGTCGTGGTTGCTGCTGACGTCGGGCGATTCGCGCCAGACCCATGACAGGTGGACCGTGCCGCCGTCATCGACATAGGCTTGCCAGTACGCGTTGCGCCGCCCTTCCCCACTCAGCAGGTTATCGTGCAAACGGGTCCACTTGCCGCTGCCGGTGTCATACCGGTTGACCACCAGGTTGCCCTTGCCGGAACCGCCGTCGCGGTACAGGAACAGCAAATTCCCATCCGGCAGGCGGTGGAATTCGGGATACGACACCGCCTGCTCATCGCGTCCGGTCATCGGCAGCTTGTCGCTCAATTGCAGGGAACCGGGCGCCACCGCGCGCGCATAGCGCAGCGGGTGGTTGTGGTGGTCCCATGCCATGTGCAGCACGCCCGCGCCATCGACCATGATACTGATGCTGTTATGGGCGTCGCGTGCATTGCCCTGGTATTGCGTGCGGTGCAACGTCCACTGCGTGCTACCCAGCTTACGCTGGCCCAGCACGACGACGGCATCGGCGTCGTAGTAGGCGATGTACTGCATGGTGCCGTGGCTGACCAGGGCGTTTTTGCGGAACACCACCGCATTGACCGAATTATTGGCCCAGCCGGGGCCGACATCGGCGACCCGCACCAGCGGTTCGCCTGGCGTCCATGCGGCGCAGCCACTGACCAGCGCAAGCGCCAGCACAACACTAGATTGTTTCCACATCCACATGCAGCAGACCTTCCATCGTTCAATCATCCAAAGCAAAACACGGAGCAGGCCAACAGCCTGCTCCGCACACGGTTCCGCTAAAGCGGATTACAGCTTGCCGCGGATCCCGAACTTGATGGTACGGCCATCATACTTGGCGTAATCCATGCGGGTGCGCTTGCCGCTGCCGTACTGGCCGGACGCGTCTTCGAAGTAATCGTAGGCCAGCGTATTCGACAAGTTCAGCGCATCGAGACGCAATTCGAGCTGCTCGCTGAGCTTGTAAGCAATGCTGGCGTCGAGGTAGCCGCGCGCGGCGCGCCAACGCAGCAGATCGTCGCCGAGGTTGCGCGGATTATCGCCATGCAGTGAACGGCCCTTGTAGTTATACGACAGCCGCAGCGCGAGCGCGCCCTTTTCATAGTAGCCGGTGGCGCTGTAGGCATATTTCGGCACCGAATTGACCTCGATTTCCTTGCCCGCGTTGGTGATCCACTTGGCGCTGTTGAACGGATCGATATGGGTGAAGCTGGCCAGTGCGCCCAAGCCCTTGAAGGGTTCCGGCAAGAACGTGAAGGCTTGCTGGTAAGCCAGCTCATAGCCTTTCAGGGTCTGCTTGCCGGCATTGCTGTAACTGCGCAAGGTCATCGGCAGGTTCGGATCCACCTTGCCCTGCGCATTCTGGAAAATCGCCCCCAGCGCGGTATCCGGCAAACCCAGCGCGCCAAAGGTGACGTTGCTGGTGCTGGACACGGTGGCGTCGGTCAACTCTTTCCTGAATACCGCCGCCGACAGCAAACTCCCCGGCTGGAAGTACCACTCCAGGCTGGTATCGAGGTTTTTCGATTGCTGCGGACGCAGGTTGGGGTTGCCGGACGTGGCCGCATTGTCAAATGGATTCGGGATCACGGTTTGGGCCGCAATGATCGACAGCGAGGCGCGCGAAATCGTCTTGCCCCATGAGGCGCGCCACATCAGGTTGTCCGACACATCGAGCGCGGCGCTGACGGCCGGCATGACATTGCTGTACGAGCCCTTTTCCTGGTTCGGCAGGTACGCCAGGGCGCTGCCCTGCTGTTTGAAATTGTCGATCAGGGTATCGGTGGTCGAATAGCGCAGGCCCGCATTCAAACGCAATTCACGCTCCAGCAACTGGCCCTTGAGGTCCGACTGCACGAAGGCGGTGCTGACCTTTTCTTGCGCCGTAAAGCTCTGCGCCGGGGTGAACGCGGCTTCGGTATTGAAGGCCAGCGGATCAAAGGTCGAATACGTGTAGTCGCGCGCGAAGGTGCCCCAGGCATGTGGCCAGCCCGCGCCCATGTCGAGATTGCCGATCGGCAGCGTTGACGTCATGCCGCTGCGCAGCGCGGCGTTGCCCAGCGAATTGAGCTTGCTGGTCATGGCCGAGGTGGCGTTGCGCTTATTGATGCCCTTCTCCGTGTTGACATACACCAGCCCGGCTTTCAAATGGCCGCTCCAGCCGCCCGGCAAACCATAGTCCCAGTCGGCCGCCACGCGCGCCTGCTTGGCCTTATCGGTTTCACGGGTCCAGCCGGTGCCGATGCCAAAACCCTGGAAGTTATTCGGATCGGTATAGCTGACCGGCGACGACAGCGACGGATAGACGTGGTCGTCGCCATAGGCAATGGTGGAATCGACACCGAAGATCTGGCCGGACAAGGTGTCCTGGTAGCTGGTGGCGCGGCTGGCGTTGGCGCTGATCTGTCCGGTCAGCACCAGTCCGTCCCGCACCACCCAGCGGCCATTGAGCGCGGCATACCCGAAACGCGTTTCGTCTTCGCTATAGGTGACGCCGCTGCTGTACGAGGTGTTGCCGAAAGTCCCGGTCAGCAAATTCGACTCGCGGTCCACCTGCACATTGAGCGGCACCAGGCCGTTGTGGCCAGTCTGGCCGGCCGGGGCGCTGCGGTTGGTGGTCTTGCTGTTGCGCACCAGCAGGCCGAAGAACATTTCATCGCGGCTGTTCTTCAGTTTCGAATACAGCGTGTCGAGACTCAGATTGAGGCCGCCCTCCTTGTATTGCAGCGACGAGACCAGGCCGTCGCGGGTACGCTCATTGGCCGAGCCATAGAAGCGGTAGATGCGCGGCAGCAGCGCGTTATCGACGTCACTACGCGACAGGCCGCCCAGGTTGGCGCGCGGATCGTCATAATCGAGCGTCACCGCAAAATTGCCCTTGATCGGGCTCTGGCTGCCGCGCGCCGAGCTGTTATAGCCGCCGGTGGCCTCGAAGCCGGAGCGGTTATTCACGGCGCCGCCATGCGACACGCCGGCCAGCAGGCCCCACGCGCCCCAGGTGTCCGAGAACAGCGCAAAGCCGGTCGGATCGGTTTTCTTCGACATCGTATTGTACGAACCGGACAAGGCGTAGCGCACCGTGCGTTTCGGGTTGTCAAACGGGCGCGGTGTTTGCAGGTCCACCACGCCGCCCATGCCGCCCTCGGTCAATTCGGCCAGCGGCGATTTATAAAAATCGACCCGGCCAAACAGTTCGGAAGCAAACACGTCATAGTTGAAACCGCGCGCCGCGCTGCCGATGGTGCCAGTGGAGGTGGCGTTGACCGGCGCACCATTCAAGGTGGTGATCGAGTACTCGGTGGGCAGGCCGCGAATCGAAATGCGCTGGCCTTCGCCCGAACTGTCATCCCGGTTCAGGATAACCCCGGGCACGCGCTGCAGCGATTCGGCGATATTGGCCTCGGGGAACTTGCCGATGTCTTCCGCGACGATGGAATCGCGCACGCCGATCGCTTGCTGCTTCAGGTTCAGCGCTTTTTGCAGGCTGGAACGAAAGCCCGCCACCACCACGGTGCTGACTGGCTCCTGCCCGGCGTCCGCCACCTTGGTGGTGTCCGGCGCCGCCCCCTGCGCGGCACGCTCTTGCGCGAAGGCGGCCTGGCTGTAAGCGGCCGACAAGGCCAGTGGCAATAAAGTGGCGAGGATGGTTTTGTTCATGATGTCTCCTTTTATTGTGGTTCGACATCAGACTATCAATTTTTGTTTGCACGTTACCATACGAAAATCACATAACTGACGCGGTTTTCGATATAGCTCCCAGTAAATATTTATAAGCCATTGTTTTCAAAGCAGAACATACTGGCCAGCGCGCGCTGGTTGCCGCCCAGACTCCAATCAATTCATTGATTAGTTCAAAAAAGGGGCTATGGTAGCGTTGTCATACCACAACGACATGCCAATTACAGGGTTATCGGCGGGGTTTAGCCGCTATGATTCGGCACACGCCACGACGATAAGGAATGCCGCCCCATGCGCAAAGGAAGCACAGCAAGTTCAGCAATCACGCTGGCCGAAGTGGCCAAGACTGCCGGGGTGTCTTCGATTACCGCGTCGCGCGCCATCCGCGGCCTGGGCTACGTCTCGGACGCCACGCGCCAGCGCGTGCTGCAGGCGGCGCAACAATTGAACTACCAGCCCGACATGCTGGCCAAGCGCATGCGCGGCGATAGTGGCAACCTGATCGGCGTATTCATCAATAACTTTGGCTCGGTGGTCATGCATGAGCTGATCAGTGCGATCAGTCAGGAAGCGCGCCGCCTCGGCTATGACCTGGTGGTGTTCCACGCCCAAAGCTTCAATGAACCGGGCCGCGCCGCCACCAGCGACATGTTGCGCAAGCTGTGCGAAGGCTTGCTGCTGGTCTTGCCCAACACTTTCGACCAGTACCTCGACCGGCTGGAGCAAGACCGTTTTCCGTGCGTGCTGGTGAACTTCGCCGCACGCAAGATGGACTTGCCGGTGGTGGTGTGCCAGAACCGCCAGGGCGCGCGCGAAGCGGTCGAACATCTACTGGCGCTGGGCCACCGCCGCATCGGCTTTATCGCGGGCACCCCGTTTACCGGGCAGAGCGCGGAGCGCCAGCGCGGCTATGTCGACGCGCTGTGCGCGGCCGGGCTCGAGATCGATCCGAGCCTGATCGTGGAAGGCGACTTTACCCAGGTCTCCGGCTTTCCGGCCGCCGAACGGTTGCTGTCGCTGGCCACACCACCGACGGCGATCTTTGCCGCCAATGATGAAATGGCGCTGGGCGCGCTGGACGCGATCCGCACCCGCGGCCTGAGTGTACCGGATGACCTGTCGCTGATCGGCTTCGATGATATTCCCGCCGCCCGCTATGCCTATCCGGCGCTGACCACCTTGGCGCAACCGTTCGCGGAAATGGGGGTGCGCGCGGTGCGCGAATTGGTGGAACTCTTGAAAGGCAAGGAAGTCGCGGCGCAGCGCGTCGAGTTTCCGACGCCGATGGTGGTGCGCGGATCAACCGGGCCGCTGCGGGCCGCCGGCAACAACACATGAACGCCACAGCCCGGTGGCAGGCTGGCGCGCTGCGCTACAGCGCCGCCGGGCTGGGCATGGTGATCTTCTGGCTGCTGCTGGGTGCATTCGCGATTGCCCTGCGCGAACGCTCGGCGCTGCCGGGTGCGCTCGAACTGCTGCGGCGCCAGCACGCCTCCGACACCACGGTCGCGCTGCTGCTGTCATCGGTGCCGGCCCTGCTCGGCATGGTGCTCGGCCCGCTGGTCAGTTACCACTCCGACCGCCATCGCGGCCGGCGCGGACGGCGCCTGCCTTACTTGCTGGCCACCACGCCGATTGGCGCACTGGCGATGGTCGGGTTGGCCGCCAGCCCGATGCTGGGGGCCTGGAGTGACGCGCTGCTGGGAGCCCACTCGCCGGGCCTCGAACGCTGCGTGCTGGTCTGGTTTTGCCTGTGCTGGGGCGTCTTCGAATGCATCGCGATCATGACGCTGGCGCTGTACGCGGGCCTGGTCAATGACGTCATCCCGTTTCCCCTGCTGGGGCGCTTCTTTGCCGCCGTGCGCGTGGTCAGTCTGGGCGCCGGCATCCTGTTCAATTACTGGCTGTTCGCGCTGACCGACACCCATTTATTTGAACTGCTGGCGGGCATGGGCATCCTGTTTGGCCTCGGCACGCTATGGATGTGCGCGATGGTCAAGGAAGGCGCCTATCCGCCGCTGGCCGCTGGCGCATCGCCACGCGCGGGACTGCGGCAAGTGGTACGCGAATTTTCCGCCGTCTGCTTTAGCGAACGGCGCTATCTGTGGACCTATGCGGCGCTGACTCTGGCGCTGGTCGGATTCACGCCGTTCAACACCTTTTACCAGTATTACGCGGCCGCGATGGGCTTGTCGAAGACCATGCTGGGCGAATTGACGGCGGCGGCCTACCTGGCCTCGATCGTGCTGGCGTTGCTGATCGGCGCGGCGGCGGACCGCTGGGGCGCGCTGCGGGTATCGCTGGCGGTGCTGGCGCTGTATGTGCTGGTGTCCGGCGCCGGTTTTGCATGGGTGCGCGATACAACCAGTTTCGCGTGGCTGTACGTGGCCCATGTGGTGGTCTCGGGCGCGTATTACACGGCATCGGCCACGATCCCGATGGCGCTCTTTCCGCGTTTGCACTTCCTGCAATTTAATGCGGCCAAGGATTTGATGGTGGGGGTGGCGACGATTGTCACCGGGCTGCTGCAAGGGCCGCTGCTGGACTGGTCGGGGCATGATTACCGCTTGACGCTGGCGAGTGCGGCGCTGCTGTCGACTGCCGGCGTACTGTGCCTGGCCAGAGCGGGTTTTGCCAATCGGCCCGGCATGCAGCGCGGCGCCACTGCGGCGGCGTCATAAAAGCCCCCCTGCGGCGGCCGGCGCCCAATGCAAAACGCCCCGCAGGCCATGCCATGCGGGGCGTTCAGGTCAGACGCAGGGTCGATTACTCAACGCGGGCGGCGACGTCTTTTTCCAGCTCGAAGGCCTTGTGCAGGGCGCGCACGGCCAATTCCATGTATTTTTCGTCGATCAGCACGGAAATCTTGATTTCCGAGGTCGAGATCATCAGGATGTTGATGCCCTCTTCCGACAGCACGCGGAACATCTTCGAGGCCACGCCAACGTGCGAACGCATGCCGACGCCGACCACGGAGATCTTCGATACCTTGGAATCGCCAACGATGGTGGAGTGGCCCACGTCATCCTTGGCGTTGTGCAGCGTGTCCAGCGCCTTCTGGTAGTCGTTGCGCGACACGGTGAAGGTGAAGTCGGTTTTGCCATCGACCGACTGATTCTGGATGATCATGTCCACTTCCACATTGGCTTCGGCGATCGGGCCGAGGATGTGGTAGGCCACGCCTGGGCGGTCCGGTACGCCCAGTACGGTGATTTTGGCTTCGTCACGGTTAAAGGCGATGCCGGAGATAACTGCTTGTTCCATGTGTTGGTCTTCCTCAAACGAAATCAGGGTGCCCGAATTGGCTTCGGTTTCGAGATCCAGGTCAGGATCGGTCAGCGACGACAGCACGCGCGTCGGCACGCGGTAGTTGCCGGCAAATTCCACCGAGCGGGTTTGCAGGACTTTCGAGCCCAGCGACGCCAGTTCCAGCATTTCTTCGAAGGTAATGGCTTTCAGGCGGCGCGCTTCCGACACCACGCGTGGGTCGGTGGTGTAGACGCCGTCCACGTCGGTGTAGATCAGGCATTCGGCCGCCTTCAGCGCGGCGGCAATCGCTACGGCGGAGGTGTCCGAACCACCACGACCCAGGGTCGAGATGTTGTCGTGCTCATCGACACCCTGGAAACCGGTGATGATGACGATCTTGCCGCCGTCCAGGTCGCGCTTGACCTTTTCATCGTCGATCGACTGAATACGGGCTTTGGTGAAGGCGGAGTCGGTTTTAATCGCGACCTGCCAGCCGGCGTACGACACGGCATCCTTGCCAATGGCTTGCAGCGCCATCGACAGCAGGCCGACCGAGACTTGTTCGCCGGTCGATGCAATCATGTCCAGCTCGCGCGGGTCGGGCGGGTTCTGAATTTCTTTCGCCAGCGCGATCAGACGGTTGGTCTCGCCGGACATGGCCGACGGGACAACGACGATCTGGTGGCCTGCGTCATGCCATTTGGCGACGCGGCGCGCGACGTTCTTGATGCGTTCCGTCGATCCCATCGACGTACCGCCGTATTTGTGAACGATTAAAGCCATTGGTGTTTCCGCTCAGTAATGTTTTAAAGGAGGGCTTATTACTGTACATGCTGCAATGCGAAAGAACAAGCCAAAAAAGTTATGTGGTCATACTCAATTGGCATATGAATAGATTTAAACGCAGCAGTACCGTAGATTATTTAGCTTCCCAGCGGAATATCAAACGTTTACCGCCGTCAGCGCTCAAATGATGGCAGTCCATGCCGATCCCGCCCGCAAACAGCAATTGGCCACCCGCCTTCACCACCGGCAGCCGTTCGCGTTCCCAGGCCGGCACCCCCAGCGCCTGGTAGTGGCGCTTCAACGCGCGGGTCGGCCGGTTCGGCGCCGGTTTCAGGGTTTCGCCGCCGCTGCGAAAGCCCAGCGTCAGCGCTTGCTGCAGCAACCAGTGTTCGGCCAGGCCGCCCTGCCCCGGCGCGGCGTCATCGACATGCAGCACGCCGCCGTAGTCCGGAAAGTCGATCCGGGTTTCGCCGCGCCAGCGGAATGCCTGTTCCGGCGCGTCGTCAAATTTGTCTTCACGCATGCCGGCCAGTTCCGGCAAACGGGGCGCCAGCATCAAGCGGCCACGGTGGCGCCGCACCTCGCACTCCGGGTGCGTGACGCACAGGTTGGCGTCCTCGCGCGCGCTCAATAACTGTTCCAGCATTTGATGCAGCCACGCGGTGGATGGCATCGACAGGCCACGCTGGTGGAACCAGCGGCGCAGCAAGTTGTAGCTGCGGTCCAGGCTCAGGGTCTGCAGGTAGGCGATGCTGAGGGTATCGCCAGCCGCCGGCAAATCGCGCGCCAGCGCCGCCGCCAGATCCTGGTCCGCCAGCTCATCGAGCAGGCGCTGCGCCGATTGCGCGTGCTGCGCGCTGCGCGCAAAGCGCTCCTGGAAGCCCGGGAAATGCTGCGCCAGTGCCGGCATCACCAGGTTGCGCAGCGCGTTGCGGGCGTAGCGCGGGTCGGCGTTCGATTCGTCTTCGATATGCGGCACGCCATGGGCCTGCTGATACGCTTCCAGTTGCCGGCGCGAGGCCGCCAGCAGCGGGCGCGCCAGCAGCAGGCTGTCATGCTGCAGCAGGCCGGCCGCGCTGTTGCTGCCGTCCATGCCGGACAGGCCGGCCGTGCCGGAGCCGCGCAGCAGTTGCAGCAGCACGGTTTCGGCCTGGTCGTCCAGGTGGTGCGCCGTCAGCAGCACCTGCACGCCATGCTCGCGGCACAGGTCACCGAGTGCCGCATAGCGCTGCTTGCGGGCGGCCGCCTCGACGCCGGATTGTTTAACACCCGCCAGCGTGATGCGGCGCGCGCCGAACGTCACGTTGAGCGCGGCGCATTGCTGCGCACAGTGCGCTTCCCAGGCGTCGGCGTTCGGGCTCAAGCCGTGGTGGATGTGGAAGGCGTACAGCGCCACATTGGCTTCAATTGCCCAGGCTTGCGCCAGGTGCAGCAGCACGGTGGAATCGAGGCCGCCGCTGTAGGCGATGGCGAGTTTGCGGTTGTCGGGCAGCGCAGGCAGGCTGGCGGCGAACAGGGTGTCCAGTGGAGGGGATTTTTTCATGGCGTCAATGTAAAAAACCGGAGGCGGGATAACCCGGGCTCCGGTTCGTGGCCTGCTCGGCGGCTGTATCAAAGCCGCCCTGCGCAAGCATTATTCCTGCGGCGTGGTTTCCTTGAATTTGCCGTAACCCATCAGCTTTTCATGACGGGCCGCCAGCAAGTCCTTGGTTTTCATGCCGTGGAACTGGCGCAGCGAATCGGCCAGCGCGCGTTTCAGCAGACGGGCCATTTCCTTCGGATCGCGGTGCGCGCCACCCAGTGGTTCATTGATGATCTTGTCGATCAGGCCCATGGCTTTCAGGCGGTGCGCCGTCAGGCCCAGCGCTTCGGCCGCGTCCGACGCGCGCTCGGCGGTCTTCCACAGGATCGAGGCGCAGCCTTCCGGCGAGATCACCGAATAAGTCGAATATTGCAGCATCAAGACCTGGTCGCCCACGGCAATTGCCAGCGCGCCGCCGGAACCGCCTTCGCCAATGATGGTGGCGATCAGCGGCACTTTCAGTTCCGCCATCACGTACAGGTTGTGGCCGATGGCCTCCGACTGGCCGCGCTCTTCGGCGTCAATGCCTGGGAAAGCGCCCGGGGTGTCGACGAAGGTGAAGATCGGCAGGTTGAATTTTTCCGCCAGCTTCATCAGGCGCATGGCCTTGCGGTAGCCTTCCGGTTTTGGCATGCCGAAGTTGCGCATGGCGCGCTCTTTGGTGTCGCGGCCCTTCTGGTGGCCGATCACCATGCACGGCTGGCCATTGAACCGGGCCAGGCCGCCGACGATGGACTGGTCGTCCGCATAGGTGCGGTCGCCGTGCAGTTCATGGAAGTCGGTGAAGATTTCGTTCACATAGTCCATCGTGTATGGACGCTGCGGGTGGCGCGCGATTTGCGCCACTTGCCAGGGGGTCAGCTTGGCATAGATGTCTTTGGTCAGTTGCTGGCTCTTTTTGGCCAGGCGGTCGATTTCTTCCGAAATATCGACGGCCGAATCGTCCTGGACGAAACGCAGCTCTTCAATTTTGGAATCAAGTTCCGCAATCGGTTGCTCAAAATTGAGGAAAGTTGTTTTAGTCATTCTACCTCCGTATGGGTGCCGCCGCGCCGGCTGGCTGAGCAGCGGGCGCAACGGCGAATTGCGTTATTTTACCGGATCAGGCGTCGTTAAACCGGATCCAGCGAACGCCATAAGTACCACGTTGCGACTGTGCGATAAGGTTCCCAGTTGGCCGATACTTCGCGCGCATCGCTGCGCGACACCGGCTCGCCTGAGAAATAATTCTGGCTGATGCCCTGGATCAGACCGGGATCGTCCAGCGGCAAAACATTCGGGCGGAGGAGATTAAATATCAAAAACATCTCCGCTGTCCAGCGCGTAATGCCACGAATTTGCACCAACTCGGCGATGACGGCTTCGTCATCCATCTGGTCCCACTGCGATGCATGGACCTTTTTTGCCTTGAAATGGTCTGCCAAATCAAGGATGTATTCGGTCTTGCGCTTGGACAGGCCGCAGGCCGCCAGTTGGCCGGCGCCGGCTTTCAATACCGCCGATGGCGTAAAGCGCGGCACGGCGGCGCGCAAGGTTTGCCAGGCCGCGTCCGCCGCCTTGGCCGTGACTTGCTGTTTGACGATGGACCGCGCCAGGGTGGTAAACGGGTCATCATGGCCAACCAGGTGCAGGTCGCCAATTTGAGGAATCAGCTTTTTCATGATGCGGTCGCGCTTCATGAGTTCGGCTTTGGCCTCTTCCCAATACGGCGGCACCGCCGCGGCGCCGGGCACGGCGCCTTCCCTGGAGCTGGTGGCCATATTATGCGCGGCGCCAGTTGGTGGTGCCATCGGGCTTGTCTTCGAGGACGATGCCGGCGGCCGTCAGGTCGGCGCGAATCTGGTCGGCGGCGGCAAAATCGCGCGCCTTCTTGGCGGCGGCACGGGCGGCAATCGCGGCCACGATGGCCGCTTCGTCGATGCCGTCGGCGCCGACGCCGGCCTGCAGGAAGGCCTGCGGCGTGCGCTCCAGCAAGCCGATCACACCGGCCAACGCCTTCAACTGGCGCGCCGCCACCGGCGACTTGGTCTTGTTGACTTCCGCCGCCAGGTCGAACAGCGTGGAGACCGCGATCGGCGTATTGAAATCGTCGTTCATCGCTTCGGCGAAACGCTGCGCATGGGCTTCATTCCAGTCCAGCGCCAAGCCGTCGTCCTGCACGCCATCGAGTGCCGTGTACAGGCGGGTCAGCGCGCCGCGGGCGTCGTCCAGGTGCGCATCCGAGTAATTGAGCGGGCTGCGGTAGTGCGCGCGCAAAATAAAGAAACGCAGCACTTCGGCGTCGTATTTTTTCAGGACGTCACGGATCGTGAAGAAATTGCCCAGCGATTTCGACATTTTTTCATTGTCGACACGGACAAAGCCATTGTGGATCCAGTAATTGGCCAGGGTATGGCCGGATGCGCCTTCCGACTGCGCGATCTCGTTTTCATGGTGCGGGAATTGCAGGTCCGCGCCGCCGCCGTGGAT